>DATDER010000357.1:0-5887 GCA_036523095.1 Rubrivivax sp. | reverse complement strand
CCTGCAGCGGGCGCGGCGGCGAGCGCGGCCGCCAGCAGCGCCAGCGTCTGCTCGTGCCGGCCCCGGCGCGCCAACGCCTCGGCTTGCCGTGCGATGTCTTCGCTCAATTCGGCTTCAGGCTCATCGGCCCCGCAGATCCTGCGGGCCCTGGTGCCGCTCCTTCGCGTCGATGTCACCCGAGTCTAGGCGGCATCGGGCGGGCTCCCGTGCCGTACGGACCCGCGTGTGCAGCCGATGCGGCGCACGCCGGCCGCATCGAGCTCATCAGCCGCGCGCCGCACCGGCGGCGGGCTTCGCGACCGCCAGCTCGGCCGTCGCAGGGCCGGCGCCGGCGAGCCGGTCGATGAAGCCGGCGATGCTGACGTTGACCGCAATGACGAGCGCAAGGACAAGGGCACGTTGCGAGCGGGCCTGGCGACGCTGCGGTGGGAAGGTATTCATGGCGAGCTCCTGTTGGCGGGTGGCGGTGTCGATGGGTGCATCGTCGTCCCGCGGGGAGCTTCCCGTCCTTGAGCGGCCTGAAGGCCGACCTGAAGCGTTCTGAATCCGCCGGCGCGGCAGGAGGCGAGCGTCGCAAACGGGGAGCTTGGAACGTGGCGTTCGATGAATCCTCGCGAGGCCCCTGCCGCAGGATCTGCTGCAGGGGCTCGCTCGCCGGCACCAGACCCTATTCGATGTCGACCAGGTGAAACCAGTCGTTGCGAAACGCCGGCTGGCGAAAGCCGACGAGGCGGGCCTGCGTCAGGTGCGTCTCGACCTCCTGGCTGGTGAACTTGTAGGGCATGTAGGCGATCGCCAGCCGTTCGGCCTGGCGCATCAACACCAGCCGCTCTTCGCCATCGGGCAGCAATGCGATGCGTTCGTACAGCCGGTCCATCGCCGGCAGCCGAAAGCGCGCGAAGGTGCGCGACTTGCCGTAGTAGCGCGTCAGGTAGCTGTGGCCGTCGGGCACCGACGCGCCGAACCCCAGCGCCCACATCATCAGCTTGCCGGCGCGACCGGCCTTGGCGTTCTCCTGGAAGCTTCCCGGCCTGAGCACCACGCGCAGCCCGATCGCCCGCATGTCGCGCACGAAGAACTCGTCTAGCCGCCGTGCGCGCTGATCGGTCTGCGTGCTGCGCTCCAGCACCAGCGGCGAGCCTTCAGGACGCTCGCGCCAGCCGTCGCCGTCGCGATCCAGCCAGCCATACAGGTCCAGCAGCGCCTTCGCGCGCGCCGGGTCGTACAGGCCCATCTCGCTGCGTTGTGTTGCGTCGAAACCGGACTGGTGCGGCGCGAATACCGTGTGTGCGATGCGGCTCTGCCCGCCGTAGACCAGGTGGATGTCGCGATCGCAGTTCATGCCCAGGCCGATGGCGCGGCGCAGCGCCACCTGCGCTGGCGCGTAGCCGCCGACCAGCGGGTGTTCCATGTTGAACCACATCAACCGGACCGACGGCGTCAGTCCCTGCCACACACGCACGCCGCGCCGCCCGAGATAGGGTGCCACCTTGCCGCCGGGCGCGGCCTGCGCGACGAATGAGCCGGGCACAAGCAGCTGGTCGAGGCGGCCACCCAGGAACTCGAGCCAGCGCGGCTGTTCCTCCGGAATCACCGCAATCTCGACGCGGTCGACCATCGGCAGGCGACGCCCGGCCAAGCGCGCGGCGATGCGCTGGCCCTCGACGTCACCCGCCGTCGGCGAAGCGGCATAGAAGCGCTCGCGATAGTGCGGGTTGCGTTCCAGCACGATGCGAGAACCGCGCCGCCAGTGCGATAGCCGGAAAGGTCCGGTGCCCACCGGATGCTCGCTCACCGAAAGCCCGTATTGCTGCACGATCTCGCGCGCCAGCGCGCCCGTGTCCTCCGTCGCCAGCCTCAACGGCAGATGCGGTCGCGGCTCCTCGGTCCGGATCTGCAGCGTGTAGCGGTCGAGCGCGCGCAAGCCGGGAACAGGGCGGTCGTAGTCGAGCGGTCGCCCGCTGTCGCGTGCGCGCTTGACGAGTTCGGCCAGGCCGAGGGGCGCGGCTTCCTCGAGCCAGGTCAACGCGCTGCGCACCTGCGGGTCGGCGACGCGCTTGAACGAGAAGACATAGTCTTCCGCGGTCAGCTCGCGCACACGCCCGCCGAAGGCCGGATGGTCGTGAAAGCGGATTCCGGGCCTGAGCCGGATGGTCCAGGTGCGAAAGCCATCGGAAGGCTCCGCCAGTCCGGCTGCAGTCAGCGGCACGATCTGCAGCGGCGAAGCGAGCAGGTCGTAGGTGAAGAGCGACTCGAAGATGTGCGCCGAGACCGTGATCGAGTAGTAGTCGGTTTGCATGACCGGGTCGAACCCGGCCTCCGCAGTGGGAAACGCGACACGCAAGACCTTGGCGCCCGGGTCGCTGGGTGCCGCAAGAGTCAGACATGGCGACGCAGCGGCGAGCGCGGTCGCAGCCAGCAAGTCACGCCGGCCGAGGACCTGCGCCGAGCGCGGGCGGGGCACGATCAGGGGCCCGACTTCGGCGAGGGCCCCTGGCACGGTCTGCCGCACCTCAGGCGCCACAACGCACCTCAACACGCAGCAGCGCCTCGACCAGCGCATCGACGCGGATCGGTTTGGTCAGGTAGTCGTCCATGCCTGCGGCCAGGCACCGCTCGCGGTCGCCCTGCGTCGCATTGGCCGTCATCGCGACGATGCGCGGCCTGCGCCCGTCGGGCCAGCGCTGCACGATGCCGCGCGAGGCCTCGAGTCCGTCCATCTCGGGCATCTGCACGTCCATGAGCACCAGGTCGTAGCGCTGGCGCTCGAGGGCCTCGATCGCTTCGACGCCATTGCTTGCCAGATCGGCGCGGTAGCCCATCTGCGCCAGCAGCCGCAATGCCAGCTTCTGGTTGACGAGGTTGTCCTCGGCCAGCAGGATGCGCAGCGGGTGGCGATCGGCCAGACCCGGGTCCATGGCAGGGCTAGCCGGCACGGACCGCGGCACGCTGGCCTCGGGCGCGCGGATGCTGAAGCGGAACGTGCTCCCGCGCCCCGGGCCGGCGCTCTCGGCACCCATCGTGCCGCCCATCAGCTCGGCCAGTCGCTTGCTGATCGCCAGACCCAGCCCGGTGCCGCCGTACTTGCGCGTCGTGCTCGAATCGGCCTGGCTGAAGCTCTTGAACAGCTTGCCCAGGCCCTCCTCGGTGAGGCCGATGCCGCTGTCGCGCACGGCAAAGACCAACTCGTCATCGCTGCCGCGCTGCACCGTCAGCGCGACTTCGCCCTTGTCGGTGAATTTGATCGCGTTGCTCAACAGGTTCAGCAGCACCTGGCGCAGGCGGGTCACGTCGCCGGTCACGGCCACGGGCACCCGCGTATCGATGTTCGCCGTCAGCGCCACGCCCTTCTCGGCCGCGCGCGCGCGCACCAGGTTCAGCGCCGCGTCCACGCACTCGCGCAGCACCAACGGTTGAACTTCGAGCTCCATGCGCCCGGCCTCGATCTTCGAGAAATCGAGGATGTCGTTGATGATCCCCAGCAGCGACTCGCCCGAGCCATGGATCATCGTCGCCATCTCGCGCTGGTCGGCGTTGAGTTGGGTGTTCAGCAAGAGGCCGCTCATGCCGATGACGCCGTTCATTGGTGTGCGGATCTCGTGGCTCATCGTCGCCAGGAACGCGCTCTTCGCCGCGTTGGCGGCTTCGGCGGCAGCGCGGGCCTCACGCTCGCGCTGCGTGATGCGCAGCTGCTCGAAGGCGCGCAGGATGGTGGCGCCGAGAAAGACGAGCGGAAGCGCAGCGGAGCTCAGGATATAAGTCCAATGGCTGAACTCGAACGGGCGGGTGTCGATCGAGACGAACTCGCTGACCAGGCTCGCCAGAGTGATCGGCCCAACGACCGCCGTGTCCAGCGCAAAAATCAGGGCGCCCAGCGCGCCGACGCGATGTCCGAGCCGCCACACGTGCCACGACGCCGCGAGCCCGACGACCCATTTGAGGACCAGGAGGAGGCGGAAGACGACTAGACCGACGGCGCCTGCGGCGTCGATCTGCGCCAGCGGGATGACCAGCAGGAACAGCGCGCCCGTGACGATCATCCGGCGGTACCAGCGCGGTGCGCGCTCGCGCACTTGCATCAATTGCGCCGCGGCCAGGAGGGTGAGCAGGTGCCAGACGCACTCCCATACGGCAGGCGGCCACACGCCGCTGGCCAGGCCCGCAGGCAGGGACGGGCTGATGCCCCTCCACTGGCCGATGGCGAGCCAGGCGAAGAGCGCGGCAAAGACGAACTGGCCGCGATCGCGGCCGAACACGCCCAGCAGGGCCGCCACCACCGTGACCAGGGCATACAAAAGGCCGAAGCCCAGGTGGACGAAGCCGTAGTTCCGCTCGGCCTGCTCGGCCCCGACGAGGTCCTCGGCCGTGAGGGTCACGTTGCGGCTGCGCTGCACGCGCATGAGCACCGGGCCATCCACGGCGCGCAGGGTCGGAAACAGCATCTGGCTGATGCCCGAGTCGTCCGATCCGACGAGGACCTGGTCGCGCTTGCCGGGGAAGCGCGCCGAGGCGAGCGGGCGACCGTCGCGCGAGAACACGGCGACTTCCATGTCCTTCTGGGAGAAGCGACCCATGCCTAGGATGCGCGGTGCGAAGGGCGCGACATCGATGCGCAGCCAGCACGGGCTACCGACGGCACGCGGCAGCACGCCGTCTTCGGCGCGCTGCCATCCGTCGGCCGGCAAGGCGGCGGGCGTCGTCACTGAGGCGGCGGCATCGCAGCGGTAGTCGAAGGGCACGGGCGCCTGCGCGTTTGCGCTCCCGGCCAGCAGCGACAGCGCCAGGGCCATGAGCGCTACGCAGCGCCTCACGCCGCGCTCCACGGTCTGACCTGTAGCAGCGCCTCGACCAAAGCGTCCACGCGGATCGGCTTGCTCAGATAGTCGTCCATGCCGGCTGCGATGCATTGCTCGCGGTCGCCCTGAGTCGCATTGGCCGTCATCGCTACGATGCGCGGCCTGCGGCCGTCGGGCCAGCGCTGCACGATGCAGCGCGACGCCTCGAGTCCGTCCATCTCGGGCATCTGCACGTCCATCAGCACCAGGTCATAGCGCTGACGCTCGAGGGCCTCGATCGCTTCGACGCCATTGCGCGCCAGGTCGGCGCGGTAGCCCATTTGCTGCAGCAGCCGGAGGGCCAGCTTCTGGTTCACAAGGTTGTCCTCGGCGAGCAGGATGCGCAGCGGGTGGCGCTCGGCCAGGCCCGGGTCCATGGCATGGCTCGCTTGCGCTCGCTCCGGCGCACGAACTTCGGGAGCCCGGATGCTGAAGCGGAACGTGCTGCCCCGGCCCAGGCCGGCACTCTCGGCGCTCATCGTGCCGCCCATCAGTTCGGCCAGCCGCTTGCTGATCGCCAGGCCCAGCCCGGTGCCGCCGTACTTGCGCGTCGTGCTCGAATCGGCCTGGCTGAAGCTCTTGAAAAGCTTGGTCAAGCCCTCCTCGCTCAGGCCGATGCCGCTGTCGCGCACGGCAAAAAGCAGTTCGTCCTCGGCGCTGCCGCGCTGCACCGTCAGCGCGACCTCGCCCTGGTCGGTGAACTTGATCGCGTTCGACAGCAGGTTCAAGAGAACCTGTCGCAACCGGGTCACGTCGCCGGCCACGGCCACCGGCACGTCGGCGTCGATGCTCGCCGTCAGTCCCACTCCCTTCTCCGTTGCACGCGCGCGCACCAGGTTCAGCGCCGCGTCCACGCACTCGCGCAGCACCAAGGGTTGAACTTCGAGCTCCATGCGCCCGGCCTCGATCTTCGAGAAGTCGAGGATGTCGTTGATGATCGCCAACAGCGACTCGCCCGAGCCGTGGATCATCGTCGCCATCTCGCGCTGGTCGGCGTCGAGTTGGGTGTTCAGCAGCAACCCGCTCATGCCGATGACGCCGTTCATCGGCGT
>DATDER010000356.1:0-8540 GCA_036523095.1 Rubrivivax sp. | reverse complement strand
TATGGCGGGACCAACGAGCTGGTCGCGCTGTGCGACCTGAGCACCGTGCGCATGGCGTATTACAACGAGCGCCTGGCTCGCCTGGGCCTGGCGGCGGCGCCGGCATACGGCGCCGATCGCTTCGACGAGATGTTGCGCACGCAGCGGCCCGACGAGGTCTTCGTCTGCACGACGGACTCGACCCACCACGACTACATCGTGCGTGCGCTGCACGCCGGCTGCGACGTCATTACCGAGAAGCCGATGACCACCGACGCCGCCAAGTGCCGGGCGGTTCTCGACGCCGTGGGCGCCAGCGGCAAGCGCCTGCGCGTGGCGTTCAATTACCGCTGGGCGCCGTTCCGCACCCGGGTCAAGGAGCTGGTCGTCGCCGGCACGATTGGCCGCGTGCGCTCGGTCAACCTCGAATACCTGCTCGACACCCACCACGGCGCGGACTACTTCCGCCGCTGGCACGCTGAAGTGCAGAATTCGGGCAGCCTGCTCGTGCACAAGGCCACGCACCACTTCGACCTTGTCAACTGGTGGCTCGACGCGATCCCGCAGCAGGTCTTCGGCTACGGCGACCGGGTGTTCTACGGCCGCGACAACGCCATCGCGCGCGGCGACGAGAAGCTGACTCTTTACCCGCGTTACACCGGCGAGCCGCTGGCGTCGGACGACCCGTTCCGCCTCGACTTGACCGAAAGCGAGTCCTTCCGCGAGCTGTACCTGAAGGCCGAGGCCGAATCGGGCTACCTGCGCGACCGCAATGTGTTCCGCGACGGCATCGACATCCCGGACCAGATGTCGCTCAACGTGCGCTACCGCACGGGCGAACTGCTGACCTATTCACTCGTCTGCTACAGCCCGCGCGAGGGCATGCGTGTCACCTTCAACGGCGACCGCGGGCGGATCGAGTACCACGAGTTCATCGGCACCCACATGAACCGCGCGGTCAGTGCCGGCGAGTGGCAGGTCGAAGACCGGCCCGGCGCCGAGGCCGAAGGCGAGTGGATCCGCGTCTTCCCGCACTTCGCCAGCAGCTACCTGGTGCCGATGCCGGAGATCCGCGCCGCGCACGGTGGCGCCGACGAGATCCTCAACGCCCACTTCTACGGCCCGCCGCAGCCGCCCGACGCGCTCGGCCGCACGGCGGAGCACGAGCAGGGCGCTGCGTCGATCGCGGTCGGCATCGCGGGCATGGCGTCGATCACCGCCAACCGCCCGGTCGACATCGACGACATCGTGGCGCTGAAGCCGAAGGCGCGGCGCCTTTCGGAGCTCGCCTGAGGCAGCCTCGACCAGACGGCCGGGCCGCTCTCAACTCACTTGACGGCTTCGGGCGCGCTCAGTACCAATTGCCCATCGCGCACCGGAATCTGCTTGCCGGGGTTGTACGCCATGCGCACCGAGTCTTCCTTGCCGTTGAGGCGGTAGGTGACGTCGTAGCCGACGAGCTTCTCCGTGCGTTCGTTGACCGTCTTGCAGCGCGTCTCGTTCGTCGTGACCATGTCCTTTTCCTGCATGCTCTTCTGGACCTGGTTGCCGGCGTAGGCGCCCGCAGCGGCACCGGCCACCGTGGCGACCTTCTGGCCCGAGCCGCCGCCGATCTGGCTGCCCAGCAACCCGCCGGCGACACCGCCCACGACGCTGCCCGCCACGCGGCGCTCGTCCTTGACGGGCGCCTGCTTGCTCACCTGCACCTGCTCGCATTTCTCACGAGGGGTCGTGCTCGTTACCTTGGCTTCCTTGACCGCCAGGACGTCTGCAAACTTGGGTTTGTTCAGCGCCTGGTAGCCCGTGACCGCACCGGCCCCCAGCACCACCATCGCGATGCCACCGATCGCCAGGCCCTTGACCATTGACTTGTCCATGTCCGTTCCTTCTTCTGTTGATGCCGCACGACGGCGTCGCGCGCAATGTTCGAGCCTGCACTGTCACTGCCAGCGCGGGCCGTTGGCGTGGGTAAGAGGCGCAACAACGGGTAGGACAAAGCGCCGTCGACATTTCGACACATTGCGCGACGAAGCGACCTGCGTGCGCCGCGCGCTCGGGTAATATTTCGTCCACCAATGCTTCGCCGTTCCGGCGCTCGTCGAAGCGCTCCGGTCACTCCGATGCGCACGAGCGTCATCCTCAGCACCTACAACTCGCCCGGTTGGCTGCGGAAGGTGCTGTGGGGCTACTTCTGCCAGAGCCGGCTCGATTTCGAGCTCGTGATCGCCGACGACGGCTCGCGCGACGAGACGCTCACGCTGCTGCGCGAGATGGCGCACGAAAGCCCAGTGCCGCTGGCGCATGTCTGGCAGCCCGACGACGGGTTCCAGAAGTGCCGCATCCTGAACAAGGCGATCAGTGTCGCGCGGGGCGAGCAGTTGCTGGTCAGCGACGGGGACTGCGTGCCGCGGCGCGACTTCGTCGCCACCCACCAGGACCGCGCCACCCCGGGTGCGTTCCTGACCTGCGGCTATTTCAAGTTGCCACCGACAGTGAGCCAGGCCCTGACACGCGCCGACATCGAGCGCCAGGATGCCTTCAGCGCGCGCTGGCTCCTCACGCACGGCATGCCCCCCACGCTCAAGCTGCTCAAGCTGCTGGCGCGTGGGTCCGTGAGCGAGTGGCTGAACCGGCACACGCCGGCGCGGTTGAGCTGGAACGGGCACGGCGCCTCGTGCCTCAAGCGCGAGGCGCTGCAGGTCAACGGCTTCAACGAGGCCATGCAGTACGGCGGCCTCGACGTCGAGTTCGGGGTGCGCCTGAACCATGTCGGCATCCGCGCGCAGCACATCCGCTACTCGTCCACTGTGGTGCACCTGCACCATGGTCATGGCTACGTCACGCCGGAGATGACGGCACGCAACCGCACGATCAGGAGGCAGACGCGTGAACTGCGACTTCAGCGCGCCGAGCTCGGTATCGACCAATGGCTGGGCCCGGACGGCCAGCCGCGACTCGGTCCCGACGATCGCGTCGAGTGGCTGCGGCCCTGAACCGGCGCAGCGCTTACAGCGACCGCAAGGCCGGCATCGGCGCCTGCGCCAGCATCGGCGCGGCCTGCACCACATCCCCCAGCACCAGGATCGCCGGGCTCGCCAGCCCTTCACGCTCGACCGTGTCCTGCAGGCCGGCCAGCGTGCACAGCGCGTGGCGCTGGCGCGGGGTGTGGGCGGCAGTGATGATCGCGGTCGGGGTGTCGGCGTGCAGGCCGCCGCGCAAGAGCGCGTCCACCAGCAGCGGCAGACGCGCCACGCCCATGTAGATGACGAGCGTCAGCCCGCAGCGTGCGAGCGCGTCCCAGTCGGGTCCGTCGCCATCGGGGCCGGCGTGCCCGGTGACCAGCACCACGCCATGGGTGTAGCGGCGGTCGGTCACCGGCACGCCGATTGCGGCCGGCCCGGCGATGCCGGCGGTGAGGCCGCTCACCACATCGACCTCGATGCCGGCGGCGCGCAGCGCGTCGCACTCCTCACCACCGCGGCCGAAGACGAAGGGGTCGCCGCCCTTCAGGCGCACGACGCGTTCGCCGCGCCGCGCCTCGGCGATCATCAGCTTGTGGATGTAGGCCTGCGGCGTGCTGACGCAGCCGCCGCGTTTGCCGACCCAGACTACCCGTGCCGAACGCCGCACATAGCGCAGCACGCCGTCACCGACGAGGTCGTCGACGAGCAGCAGCGTGGCGCTGCGCAGCGCCTTGATCGCCTTCACGGTCAGCAGCTCGGGGTCGCCGGGGCCGGCGCCGACGAGCGTGACACGCGGTGTGCGGTCGGGCGCGCTGTTCATGCGACGCTCGCTGCGGCGGTGTTGGCCGCCGCCGCCGTATCTGTCCGTTGCACGAGCACACGCAGCGCGGGCAGGCAGGAGCCGCACTGGGTGCCGCACTTCAGCTTTCGCTGCAGTTGATCGAGCCGCGCTTCGGCGCTGCCGCCGCACTGCGTCAGCGTGGCGACGATCGCCGACTCGCTGACGTCGAAGCAGTTGCAGACCTGCACCGTGCGCTTCGCCGGCGCCGCGCTCGGCCCCTGTGCCTGGCCGCTGAGCAGCGTGTGGCCGAGTCGACGTGCCGGCGTGGCGTCGTCGAGAAGCGCACGCAGCCAGGGCTCGGACTGCACGTCGCCGGCGAGCAGGAAGGCATCGACCGGCGCTGCGGCAGCGGCTTCGCGCGGCAGCGTGGCAAATCGGATCGTGCGTTGCTGACCGCGCCGCTGGTCGACGTAACAGAGGCGGTCGCCGCGGTCGATCGCGAGCGCCGTTTCCGCTTCCTGCAGCACGGCCTCGCCCGGGTGAACGGCCGCGGCGGCGCGCACCAGCAGGCCGACACGGCCGGCGGGCTCGCGGCCGAAGGGCACACAGCTGGCGTAGGCAAAACGCGCCAGCAGGGCGCGCAGCCGCTCGCGCGCGCGTAGGGCGCTGTCTTCGGGCAGCCAGGCACAGGCCACCAGCTGCCACGGCAGTTCGGCCTTCTCCAGCCGCACCGCGGCATGTTTGAACTCGGGCTGTTTGGACTGCGGGCAGAAGGCGGGGCTGGTGAGCGCGTTCACGCCCAGCATCGCGGTGCCGGCCTTGCTCTGGCCGCCGACAAACTCTTCGCCCCAATGCATCGCTATGAAGGCCTGCGCGGGCGCGACTTCGTCACTCGGCTGCACCGGCAGCACGATCTCGCCGCGGCGCGACTGCACCCGCACCAGGTCGCCCGCGCGCCAGCCGCGGCGCGACAGTTCCTGCGGGTGGAGGTCGATCGACGGCTCGGCCCGGTGGCCGAAGAGGCGGCCGAGCGTACCGGTGCGGCTCATGCCGTGCCACTGGTCGCGCAGGCGCCCGGTGTTGAGCGACACCGGGTAACGGGCGTCGCGTGGTTCCGCCACCGCGCGCCAGGCCGGTGCGGCGAAACGGGCGCGGCCGTCGGGGGTCGGAAAGCGGCCGTCTTCGTAGAGCCGTGCCTGGCCGTTCGGCGCCGCGCCGCTGGGGCACGGCCACTGTGGCGGGTTGTCGAGCGCGGGCCAGTCGAGGCCGCTGATGTCGAGGTCGCGCCCGCGTGTGGACTCGCGGTGCTCGGCCCAGACCTGCGCCACGTCGGTGTACGGGAACAGCGTGGCGCCGCTCAGGCTGCGTGCCGGCAAGCGTTGCTCCAGCCGGCGGGCGAAGTCGACCGCGATGGCCCAGTCGGCACGCGCCTGCCCCGGCGCGGGCACTGCGGCGCGCACGCGGCTGATCCGGCGTTCGCTGTTCGTCACGCTGCCTTCCTTTTCGCCCCAGGTCGTGGCCGGCAGCAGCAGGTCGGCATAGGCGCAGGTGGCGGTGTTGGCGAACGCTTCCTGCACGACGACGAATTCGCAGCGCTCGAGTGCGCGCCGCACGGTGGCCTGGTCGGGCAGCGATTGCGCCGGGTTGGTGCACGCGATCCAGAGCGCGCGGATCTCGCCGTCGGCCGCGGCCTGGAACATCTCGACCGCGGCCTTGCCCGGTTGCGCCGGCACGTCGGCCACGTCCCACAGCGCCGCCACTTCAGCCCGGTGCGCCGGGTCGGCGAGGTCGCGGTGGGCGCTCAGCTGGTTGGCCAGCGCGCCGACCTCGCGCCCGCCCATCGCATTGGGCTGCCCGGTGAGCGAAAACGGCCCCGCGCCGGGTTTCCCGATCTGCCCCGTGGCCAGGTGCAGGTTGATCAGCGTGCTGTTCTTGTCGGTGCCGCTGCTGCTCTGGTTCAGGCCCTGGCAATAGAGCGACAGCGTCGGGGTGTGGCCACCGAACCAGCGTGCAGCCTGCACGATGTCGGCCTCCTGCAGGCCGCAGGTCTGCGCCACATGCTTCGGGGTGAATTCGCGCACACGGTCGCGCAGCGCTTCGAAGCCGGTCGTGTGCGCGGCGATGAAGGCGGCATCGGTCAGGCCCTCCCACAGCAGCAGGTGCATCAGGCCATGGAACAGCGCCACGTCGGTGCCGGGCAGCAGTTGCAGGTGGAGATCGGCCTCGGCCGCGGTCTCGGTGCGGCGCGGGTCGGCGACGATCCACTTCTGCGCCGGGTTGGCGCGGCGTGCGTCTTCGAGGCGGCGGAACAGCACCGGGTGCGCCCACGCCATGTTCGATCCGGCGATGAAAACCGTCTGCGCCAGCGGCAGGTCGTCGTAACACGCTGGCGGGGCGTCGGCGCCGAGGCTCTGTTTGTAGCCCGCGACCGCGCTGCTCATGCACAGGCGCGAGTTGGTGTCGACGTTGTTGGTGCCGACGAGGCCCTTGCCGATCTTGTTGAAGACGTAGTAGTCCTCGGTCAGCAACTGGCCCGAGAGGTAGAAACCCACCGCATCGCGGCCGTGGCTGTTGATCGTGCTGGCGAAACGGTCGGCGGCGAGGTCGAGCGCGGTGTCCCAGGCCACCGGCGTGGCCGCTGCGCCGCGTGTCACGCGCTGCAGCGGCTGCAGCAGGCGTGTCTGCTGCGTGACGTGCGGCGCGGCCGTCAGGTGCAGCGTGCTGCCCTTGCTGCACAGCCGGCCGAAGTTGGCCGGGTGGTCCGGGTCGCCGCGCACGCCGGTGATCTGCGCGCCCTCGCTCTCGATGATGACGCCACAACCGACGCCGCAATAGGGGCAGGTGGAGCGCGTCTCGCAGGCTGCCATGACCGGGCCGGTGTTCAGGCAGGCAGGGCTTCGAGCGCGCGTGTGCGCAGTTCGTGCGCATCCAGCGACACGCTGCCGTCTTCGACCCGCACCGCAAAGCGCACCGCACAGCCGGCGTCGGGTGCACGCGCCTGTCCGTCGGCGAGGCCGATGGTCCAGTTGTGCAGCGGGCAGGCGACGGCGTCGCCGAAGACGATGCCCTGGCTCAGCGGGCCGCCCTTGTGCGGGCAGCGGTCGAGCAGCGCGAACACGCGGTCGTCGGCGGTGCGGAAGATCGCCACGTCGGTGGCGCCTTGACGCGCGACGCGGCGCGAACCGAGCACCGGGATGTCTTCGACGCGGCAGATGGCTTGCCATTCGCTCATGCTGTCTGCTCCAGCTGGGCCACGGGTTGGAACTGGCGCAGGTCGACCGACGCCTGTTCGAAGTCGAACCACGGGTCGGGCTCGCCGTCGAGGCTGAACTGCAGCTTCTCCCACAACGCGCGCCGCCCGGCGTCGTCGTCGAGCACCTTCTTCTTCACGTGGTCGATGCCGACCCGCGACACGTAGTGGACGGTGCGCTCGAGGTACCAGCCTTCTTCGCGGTAGAGCTGGAGGAAGGCGCCGCTGTATTCCAGCACCTCGGCCGCGGTCTTGAGCTTGACGAGGAACACCGCGACCTCGGTCTTGATGCCCCCATTTCCCGCCACGTAGATCTCCCAGCCCGAATCGACGCCGATGACGCCGACGTCCTTGATGCCCGCCTCGGCGCAGTTGCGCGGGCAGCCGCTGACCGCAAGCTTGACCTTGTGCGGCGCGTACATGCGCCAGAGCGCCCGTTCCAGGTCCTTGCCCATCTGTGTCGAGTCCTGGGTGCCGAAGCGGCACCACTCGCTGCCGACGCAGGTCTTGACCGTGCGCAGCGCCTTGGCGTAGGCGTGGCCGCTCGGCATGCCGATGTCCTTCCAGACCGCGGGCAGGTCTTCCTTCTTGATCCCAAGCAGGTCGATGCGCTGGCCGCCGGTGACCTTGACGGTGGGGATCTTGTACTTGTCGACCGCGTTGGCGATGCGCCGCAGTTCGTCGGCGGTGGTCTCGCCGCCCCACATGCGCGGGATCACGCTGTACGTGCCGTCCTTCTGGATGTTGGCGTGGCTGCGTTCGTTGATGAAGCGGCTCTGCGGGTCGTCCTTCGCTTCTTTCGGCCAGCTGCTGATCAGGTAGTAGTTGACGGCCGGGCGGCAGCTCGCGCAGCCGTTGAGCGTGCGCCATTCGAGCGTGCGATAGACCTCGTCGACGGCGAGCAGGTGCTGGCTGTTGATCGCGTCGCGCACCTCCTGGTGGCTGCGGTCGGTGCAGCCGCACATCGCCTTCTTCGTCGGCGCGGCGGAGTAGTCGCCGCCGGCGGTGAACATCAGCAGCTGCTCGACGAGCCCGGTGCACGAGCCGCAGCTGGCGCTGGCCTTGGTCTGCTTGCGCACTTCGTCGAGGGTGAAGAGGCCCTTGTCCTTGATCGCCTTGCAGATCGTGCCTTTGGTGACGCCGTTGCAGCCGCAGACCTCGTCGCTGTCGAGCATCGACGCCGCCTTGCTGTGGCCCTGGTGGCCGGTGTCGCCGATGTTGGACTCGCCGAACATCAGCTTGTCGCGGATGTCGCCGATGGCACGGCCGTCGCGCAGCAGCTTGTAGTACCAGCTGCCGTCGACGGTGTCGCCGTAAAGGCAGGCGCCGACCAGTTTGTCGCCCTGGATCACGAGCTTCTTGTAGACGCCGCCGACGGGGTCGGACATCACGATCTCTTCGCAGTCGGCGTCCTCAGAACGGCCCGATTTCGCACCAGCGAAGTTGCCGGCCGAGAAGAGATCGATTCCCGTGACCTTGAGCTTGGTGCTGGTCTGGCTACCCAGGTAACGCCCGATACCGAATTGCGCCAGGTGCGTGGCGCAGACCTTGCCCTGCTCGAACAGTG
>DATDER010000355.1:0-2436 GCA_036523095.1 Rubrivivax sp. | reverse complement strand
TGCCCTTGTCGCTGTCGGAGTTGAACGCGGCCGGGCGAATGCCGTCTCGCATCGACCAACTGCTTTGGCGCGGCGGCTACCCAGCCTTGCAGGCCGGCAGCCTCGAGCCCGGTGACTGGCTGCCCAATTACGTCGCGACCTATGTCGAGCGCGATGTGCGGCAACTGCTGGCCGTGCGCGACCTCACGCTGTTCCAACGCTTCGTCACGATGTGCGCCGCGCGCAGCGGGCAGCTGCTGAACCTGTCGTCGCTGGCGGCCGACTGTGGCATCACGCATGTCACGGCGCGCGAGTGGCTCACGGTGCTCGAGGCGAGTTACCTCGTTCGCCTGCTGCATCCCTGGCACGTCAATTACGGCAAGCGGCTCGTCAAGACACCGAAGCTCTACTTCCTGGACACCGCGCTGGCGGCCTGGCTGCTGGGCGTGCGCGAAGCGGCCACGCTGGCCACGCACGCGATGCGCGGGCCGCTCTTCGAGACCTGGGTCCTCGGCGAGATCCTCAAGCACGAGTTCAACCGCGGCCGCCGGAGCGAACTCTGGTTCTGGCGCGACAACACCGGCCACGAGATCGACCTGCTGCTGCCAGCGGGGCAGAAGCTGCAGCCGGTGGAGATCAAGTCCGGCACCACCTTCGCGGCGGACTGGCTGCGAGCGCCGCAGCGCTGGGCCGCGCTCGCCGGCGCCGATGCGCTGGCGCCGATCATCGTCTATGGTGGCAGTGCGAGCTTCGAGCACGCCGGCTGCCGCGTCGTCGGCTGGCGCGACCTGGCGCACGCGAGGGAGTCCGATTGAGCTCCACCCAGCTGCGCCTGCGCCCGACCATGCTCTCGGACCTCGACTTCGTCGTCTCGGTCGAGACCGACGCGCGCAACCTGCCTTTCATCACCCCCTGGGAGCGGACACAGCACGAGGGTGCGGTGCGTTTCCCGGACTTCCGCCACTTCATCGTCGAGGCCGGTGCGGGCTGCGAGCGAACCGGTTTCGTGATCCTGCAGGGCTGCCGCAACCCCCACCGCAGCGTCGAGCTGAAGCGCATCGTGCTGCAGACCAAGGGCCAGGGGCTGGGCCGCGGCTGCGCGCGCCTGCTCAAGCGCATGGCTTTTCGCGACCTGCACGCACACCGGTTCTGGCTCGACGTCAAGGGCCTGAACACCCGTGCGCAGGCGCTTTACGCCTCCGAAGGCTTCGTCGAAGAGGGGCGCCTGCGTGAGAGCGTACGGGTCTCGACCGACGGTGCCGACGGCTACGACTCGCTCATCGTGATGAGCCTGCTCGACCGCGAGTACCAGGCGAGGTGTGCCCTTGGCATGGAACTCGAAGGCTGAGCCTTCTCGGGCGGCTTCAAGACCGCTTTCCAGAAGACGCAATAGGCCTGGTAACACGCCGTCTGTGGCCCCACCCGGCTTTTCCGCGGTTGGGACCCAAGCCGGCACGGCTATCCTCACCGCCATGTACGCCCAGTTCTTCGGTCTCAAGCGCGAGCCTTTCTCGATTGCGCCGGACCCGCGTTATCTGTTCATGAGCGAGCGCCACCGCGAAGCGCTGGCGCACCTGCTGTATGGCCTGCGCGGCGGGGGCGGCTTCGTCCTGCTCACGGGCGAGATCGGTGCCGGCAAGACCACCGTGTGCCGCTGCTTCCTGCAGCAGGTGCCGCGCCAGTGCAACGTCGCCTACATCTTCAACCCGAAGCAGACGGTCGAGGAACTGCTGCAGTCGATCCGCACCGAGTTCCGCATTCCCGCCCCCGAGGCTGGCGACGGCCCGGCGCCGACGGCGAAGGAGCATGTCGACGCGCTGAACGAGTTCCTGCTCAAGACCCACGCCGCGGGGCGCAACAACGTGCTCATCATCGACGAGGCCCAGATGCTCTCGGCGGACGTGCTGGAGCAGTTGCGCCTGCTGACGAACCTGGAAACGAACGAACGCAAGCTGCTGCAGATCATCCTGATCGGGCAACCCGAGCTGCGCGAGATGCTCGAGCGACCCGACTTGGAACAGCTCGCGCAACGCGTGATCGCGCGTTACCACCTGAGTGCGATGTCCGACAAGGAGACGCGGCGCTACATCCGCCACCGCCTCACCGTGGCCGGGCTGACCTCGGTGGTGCCCTTCGATTCACCCGCGATTCAGCGCATTCACCAGCTGTCTCGCGGGGTGCCGCGCCGCATCAACCTGCTCTGCGACCGCGCGCTGCTCGGTGCCTATGCCAGCGGGCGTTCGAAGGTCGATGTGCCCATCGTCGACAAGGCCGCGAAAGAGGTCACCGGCTACAGCGGCCGGCGCCTGCGCTGGCGCATGGCGCGCCGCTGGCGCATCGCCGCTGCGGTGGCGGCCGGGCTCCTGGCGGGTGCGGCGCTGGTGGCCGGCGTCTGGGTGGCGGCTGACCGGCTCGCGCCGGCCGCCGCCGTGACTGCACAACGGGGCTGACGCCATG
>DATDER010000354.1:0-6590 GCA_036523095.1 Rubrivivax sp. | reverse complement strand
CGGCCGGGCAAGGTTGGCGCGGCCTCCAGGGTGGCCGCGGTGTCGAGCACGCCGGCGCCCGCCTCGGCCGCAGCGCCGAGCAGCCGTGCCGCAGCAGCCTTGGCCGCAGGGTCGGCGAGCGCGAGGACTTCGAGGGCCTGCTTTCGCAACTCCAGCATCCTTAGAATTATGGTCTTGCCCACCTGGACTCAAGCGATGGCCGTGTACCGACTCGACGATGAAGTGCCGCAGGTGGGCGCCAACGCCTGGGTCGCCGATAACGCGACCGTGATCGGCCGGGTGACGCTCGGCGCAGATGTCAGTATCTGGTACGGCACGGTCGTGCGCGGCGACACCGACGGCATCACGATCGGGCGCGGCAGCAACGTGCAGGAGAGCAGCGTGCTGCACGCCGATCCCGGTTTCCCGCTCACGATCGGCGACGACGTGACGGTCGGGCACCAGGTGATGTTGCACGGATGCAGCGTCGGGGATGGTTCGTTGATCGGCATCGGCGCGGTGGTGTTGAACGGCGCGCGGATCGGCAAGCACTGCCTCGTCGGCGCGGGTGCGCTGGTGACCGAAGGCAAGGTGTTCCCGGACGGCTCGCTCATCGTCGGCGCGCCGGCGGCAGTGAAGCGCGCCTTGACCACCGAGCAGATCGAGGGCCTGCTGCGCACCGCGCAACACTACGTCGACAACGCGCGCCGGCACCGCAACGGCCTGGTGCGCGTGGACTGAACGCAGACGATGGACGAGTTGCACAAGTTTCTCTTCGACGGCCTGCCGGTGCGCGGCATGCTCGTGCGCCTGACGAGCAGCTGGCGCGAACTGCTGCAGCGGCGCGACGGCGTGCGCGGCGCGGCGCCGTTCCCCCCCGAGGTGCGCATGCTGATGGGCGAGATGGCGGCGGCGAGCGTGCTGATGCAGGCCAACATCAAGTTCAATGGCGCGCTGATCCTGCAGGTGATGGGCGACGGACCGGTCAAGCTCGCGGTGGCCGAAGCGCACCCCGACCTGAGTTTTCGCACTACCGCCACGGTGGTCGGCAAGGTGCCCTCGGGGGCACGGCTCGAGGCGATGCTGAACGTGCACGGCAAGGGGCGGTGTGCGATCACGCTCGACCCACGCGACAACCTGCCCGGGCGCCAGCCCTACCAGGGTGTGGTGCCGCTGCACGGCGACCGGCGCGAGCCGCTGCAGGAGCTGAGCCAGGTGCTCGAGCACTACATGCTGCAGTCGGAGCAACTGGACACGCGCCTGATCCTGGCCGCGAACGACGAGGTCGCGGCCGGCCTGCTGATCCAGCGCCTGCCGGTCGAAGGCGAGGGCAATATCGGCGCGCGCAATGAAGACGAGATCGGCTTGAGCGAAGGTTTCAACCGCATTGCGCACCTCAGCGCCACCTTGACGAAGGAAGAGTTGCTGGGCCTGAACGCCGACACCGTTTTGCACCGGCTGTACTGGGAGGAGGCGCTCACGCGCTTCCAGCCGCATACCCCGCACTTCGCCTGCACTTGTTCGCGCGAGCGCGTGCGCGCGATGCTGACCAGCCTCGGCCGCGAAGAGGTCGAGGGCATCATCCGCGAACGCAAGCAGGTCGAGGTCGGCTGCGAGTTCTGCGGCGTGCAGTACCGCTTCGACGCGGTCGACGTGGGCGAACTGTTCACGCCGCCGGGCAATCACCCGCCGGGCTCGGCCGCCGTCAACTGAGCTTGCCGCGACGCGCCGACCGGTCGCGTTGCAGCGCGGCGTGTTCGCACTCCGGCGCGTCGCAATGCTCGCAGACCCAGGGCCGATCGGGGGCGTCGGCGTTGCGCTGCGCCAGCCGCGTGAACAATCCCCGGCGCGGCGCGGGCCGGTCGCGCAGCAGTGGCGCCACGGCGTCGAGCGCCGATTCGATCCGCTGTGCGCCGCTGCCGCTGACCAGCGCCCACGGCAGGCGGTGCTCGATCAGCAGCTCGCGCACGGCGGTGTCGACGGGTGTGCGCACATGGGCGCCGTCGCGCTGGTGGCCGTCGGCGACCCACGGCAGATCGAGTGCCGTCAGCAACGAGAGGTCCACACGCCGGTGCAATGACAACGCCAGCGTGTCGAGTGAACGGTCGTGGAACAGCAGTTGGCTGTAGACGGCGGTCATCAGCGCTGTCGTGTCGCAGATCACGACCTCGTGCGAGGCGGCGGCAGCGACGATGTGATCGTGCTGCGTGCGCGCGATCGTGGCCTGTTCGTCGGCGCGCGGCGTGCGGCCGGCGGCGTCGCACCAGCTGCGCAGCCACTCCGGCACCCAGGTCACGGCGAGGCCGGTCTCTCGCGCCAGCCTCGTGGCCAGCGCCGCCGCGAGCGTCGTCTTGCCGGTGCTCTCGGCGCCGAGCACGGCAACGACCAGCGCCTCAGCCACGCGCCATCCTGGCGCGCCAGGCCTGCCAGCCGGCGACCGACAAGAGCGCGAACACGGCGTACAACATCGCGGTGAGCCAGAGTGACTTGTAGGCGAAGAGGCCGACGCTGCAGACGTTGACCGCGAGCCAGACCGCCCAGTTCTCGATGCGCTTGCGCGCCAGCAGCAGTTGGCCGGTCACGCTCGCCACCGTGGGCAGGGCGTCGAGGTAGGGCACGTCGCTGTCGGTGCTGCGCGCAAGCAGCAGGCCCAGCAGCGGCCAGGCGGCGAGTGTGGCCAGCGTGGCGACGGCTCGCTGGCGCGGGCTCATGCGGCCGACTTCCAGTGCATGGCCTGTGTCGTCGGTGCCACGCAGCCATTGCCACCATCCCCAGCCCGCGATCGCGATGAAGAAGAATTGCAGCGACGCTTCGCCGTAGAGTTTGCTGTCGGCAAAGAGCAGCGCGTACAGCAGCGAACTGGCGATCGCCAGCGGCCAGCCGGCCGGGTTGACACGCAGGTTGCACAGCACCATCGCCACCCCGAGCACGACCGCGACGATCTCCAGCCAGGTGACCGGGCTGCCCCAGAGCGCGAAGGCGGGCACGAGCAGCGGCTGCGCCGCTGCCAACAACGTCTCGATCACCGGCGCTTGGTGAGCTGGACCAGGATTTCGTCGGGCCGCATCATGCCGAGTTCGCTTCGGGCCTTGTCCTCGACCATCTCCAGGCCCTCTTTGAAGTCGCTCACCTCGGCGATCACACGCGCGTTGCGTTCGCGCGCGCTGGCGTTGGTGGCCGTCTGCTGGTCGAACTGCTTCTGCAGGCTCATCACATAAGGCAGGCTGCCCTTGCCGAGCCACAGCTTGGCCTGCACCGCCATCAGCAGCGCCAGCAGCACGAGGGTGATCCAGCGGACCAAGCGGGCGGCCCTCGGGTCAGCGCAAGTTGTAGAAGGCCCCGCGGCCGGGATAACTGGCGACGTCGCCGAGGTCTTCTTCGATGCGCAAAAGCTGGTTGTACTTGGCGATGCGGTCGCTGCGGCTCAGGGAGCCGGTCTTGATCTGGCCCGCGTTGGTGCCAACCGCGATGTCGGCGATCGTGGAGTCTTCGGTTTCGCCGCTGCGGTGGCTGATGACGTTGGTCCAGCCGGCGCGCTTGGCCATCTCGATCGCGGCAAAGGTTTCGGTCAGCGTGCCGATCTGGTTGATCTTGATCAGGATCGAGTTCGCCACGCCTTCGTCGATGCCGCGCTTGAGGATCTTGGTGTTGGTGACAAAGAGGTCGTCGCCCACCAGCTGGACCTTCTTGCCGAGCCTGCCGTAGAGGTGCTTCCAGCCGTCCCAATCCCCTTCGTGCATGCCGTCTTCGATGCTGATGATGGGGTACTTGTCGCACCAGGTGGCCAGGATGTCGGTCCACTCGGGGGCGCTCAAGGCCAGCCCTTCGCCTTCGAGGTGGTACCTGCCTTCCTTGTAGAACTCGCTCGCGGCGCAGTCGAGGCCGATCGCGATCTGCTCGCCGGCGCTGTAACCGGCCTTGTCGATCGCCTCCAGGATGAGCTGGATCGCTGCTTCGTGGCTCACCACGTTGGGCGCGAAGCCGCCCTCGTCACCGACCGAGGTGGGCATGCCTTTGGCATCGATGAGCTTCTTCAGCGCATGGAAGACCTCGGCGCCGTAACGCAGTGCTTCACGGAAGGTGGGCGCACCGACCGGGATGATCATGAACTCCTGCAGGTCGAGGTTGTTGTTGGCGTGCGCGCCGCCGTTGATGACGTTCATCATCGGCACCGGCAGGCTCATGCCACCGGCACCGCCGAAGTAGCGGTACAGGGGCAGACCACTCTCTTCAGCCGCGGCACGCGCGACGGCCATGCTCACCGCGAGCGTGGCGTTGGCGCCGAGGCGGCTCTTGTTCTCGGTGCCGTCGAGGTCGATCAGCGCCTTGTCGAGGAAGGCCTGCTCGCTCGCGTCGAGGCCCAGCACCGATTCGCTGATCTCGGTGTTGATGTGCTCGACCGCGCGCAGCACGCCCTTGCCGAGGTAGCGGCTCTTGTCGCCGTCGCGCAGCTCGATCGCTTCACGGCTGCCCGTGGACGCGCCCGACGGCACCGCGGCGCGGCCCATCGTGCCGCTCTCCAGCAGCACGTCGCATTCGACGGTGGGGTTGCCGCGGCTGTCCAGGATCTCCCGGCCGACGATGTCGACGATCGCGCTCATTCGTTTCCTCTCGTTGATTGTTCTGTTCAGACCGGGGCGGCCACGCCCTCGACCAGCACGCTGTTGAAGTATTCGACAGCCCCCGCGCGCTTGGCGCGCACCGCACGGTACTGCGGGCTGTCGTAGAACGTCTTGGCCTGCTCGAAGCTCGGGAAACGCAGCATCGCCACGCGGTGCGGCTTCCAGTCGCCTTCGAGCGCCTCGTGCGTTCCGCCACGCACCAGGTACTCGCCGCCGAAGGCCTTGACCACAGCCGGTGCTTCGGCCATGTACAGCTTGTACTGGTCCATGTCGGTGATGTGCATCTCGACGATCAGGTAGGCGACGGCCATCGTGAGTCCCTTCAGCAGGAGAAATCGTTCTCGAGCAGCGGCTGCGCCTTGATGACACGGTCGAGTGCGAGCAGTTGTTCGAGCAGCGCTTTCATGTGCTTGAGCGGCACCGCGTTCGGGCCGTCGCTCATCGCGTTCGCCGGGTCGGGGTGGGTTTCCATGAAAACACCCGCCACGCCGACGGCGATGGCCGCGCGCGCCAGCACCGGCACGAACTCGCGCTGGCCGCCGCTGCTGGTGCCCTGCCCGCCGGGCAGCTGCACGCTGTGGGTGGCGTCGAAGACGACCGGGGCGCCGGTCTCGCGCAGGATGGCCAGGCTGCGCATGTCGGAGACGAGGTTGTTGTAGCCGAAGCTCACGCCGCGTTCGCAGGCCATGAAGTTGTCTTCGGGCAGGCCTTTCTCCTTGGCGGCGGCACGTGCCTTGGCGATCACGTTCTTCATGTCGTGCGGCGCCAGGAACTGGCCCTTCTTGACGTTGACCGGCTTGCCGCTCTGCGCAACGGCGCGGATGAAGTCGGTCTGGCGGCACAGGAAGGCAGGTGTCTGCAGCACGTCGACGACCGACGCCACCGCAGCGATCTCGTCCACCGCGTGCACGTCGGTCAGCAGCGGCACCTTCTGCTCGCGTTTCACCTTGGCCAGGATCTCGAGTCCACGCTCCATGCCGGGACCGCGAAAAGTGCTGCCGCTGGAGCGGTTGGCCTTGTCGTAGCTGCTCTTGAAGATGAAGGGGATGCCGAGCGCGCTGGTCATCTCCTTCAACCGGCCGGCCACGTCCATCTGCAGTTGTTCGCTCTCGACCACGCAGGGGCCGGCGATCAGGAAGAAGGGACGATCGAGCCCGACTTCGAAGCCACACAGTTTCATGACGACCGCCAGGCGCTTCGCGCCGCCCCCCGAGGGGGAGGGAACCAGTTTGGGACGGCCCGGCGCCGGTTCATGCCTCCACCTTCTCGGACGCTGCCAGCCGCGCCCGCTTGTGCTCCAGCGCGGCCTTGACGTAGCTGCTGAACAGCGGGTGCCCACCCCAGGGCGTGCTCTTGAACTCAGGGTGGAACTGCACACCGACGAACCAAGGGTGCACGCTCTGCGGCAGCTCGACCATCTCGGTGAGTTTCTCGCGTTGTGTCAGCGCGCTGATGACGAGGCCGGCCTGCTGCAGCCGCTCCAGGTAGTGCACGTTGGCTTCGTAGCGGTGGCGGTGGCGCTCGGTCACCACCGGACCGTAGATCTGGTGGGCCAGCGTGCCGGGTTTGACGTCGGAGCTCTGCGCGCCGAGGCGCATCGTGCCGCCGAGGTCGGAGTGCACGTCGCGCTTCTGGATCGAGCCGTCGCGGTCCTGCCATTCGTCGATGAGGGCGATCACCGGGTGGGGCGTGGCGGGCTCGAACTCGGTGCTGTTGGCGTCGGCCATGCCGGCCACGTGGCGCGCGTATTCGATCGTGGCCACCTGCATGCCCAGGCAGATGCCGAGGTAGGGAATGCCGTGCTCGCGTGCGTACTGTGCCGCGACGACCTTGCCCTCGATGCCGCGTTTGCCGAAGCCGCCCGGCACGAGGATCGCATCGTAGGCGCCGAGTGCCCGTACCGACTGCGTGTCCATCGACTCGGCGTCGACGTATTCGATCTCGACCTTGGCGTGGTTCTGGATCCCCGCGTGGCGCAGCGCCTCGTTG
>DATDER010000353.1:0-30713 GCA_036523095.1 Rubrivivax sp. | reverse complement strand
CGTGTGATGCGGGCCTGGATCGCCGTGGCCCCGGCGTCGAGCTCGAGTTCGACCACCCGCTTGCCGCGCAGCTCGTAGCCGTTGCCGCGCTCGGACAACTGCAAGTCACGCAGTGACCGCCGCAGCTGGGTCAGCGCCGCGCCGGCTGCAAAAGGGGGTGGCGCAAAGCCGCCTTCATCGCTCACGACAGCCACCGCTTGCGCCGCTTGTAGCTCTTGGCGTCGCGGAAGTTCTTGCGGTCACCGCCGCCCACGCCGAGGTAGAACTCCTTCACGTCCTCGTTCTCGCGCAAGGCCTTGGCCTCGCCGTCCATGACGACACGGCCGTTCTCCAGGATGTAGCCATAGCCGGCGTAACGCAGCGCCATGTTGGTGTTCTGCTCGGCGAGGAGAAAGGTGACGCCCTCTCGCTGGTTCAGATCCTTCACGATCTCGAACACCTCTTCGACGATCTGCGGCGCCAGGCCCATCGAAGGTTCGTCGAGCAGCACCATCTTCGGGTTGGCCATCAGCGCGCGGCCGATGGCGCACATCTGCTGCTCGCCGCCCGAGGTGTAGGCCGCCTGCGAGCTGCGCCGTGTCTTCAGGCGCGGGAAGTAGTTGTAGACCTTCTCGAGCGTCTGCGCCACCGCCGCCTTGCCGTCCTTGCGCGTGTAGGCGCCGGTCATCAGGTTGTCCTCGATCGACAGGTGGGCGAAGCAGTGCCGGCCCTCCATGACCTGGATCACGCCGCGGTTCACCATGTCCGAGGTGCTGAGCTTCTCGATGCGCTCGCCGCGCAGCTCGATCGAGCCCTTGGTGACCTCGCCACGCTCGCCCGCGAGCAGGTTGGACACCGCGCGCAGCGTCGTCGTCTTGCCCGCCCCGTTGCCGCCGAGCAAGGCCACCACCGCGCCTTCAGGCACCTGCAGCGAGACACCCTTGAGCACGAGGATCACGTGGTTGTAGATGACCTCGATGCCGTTGACGTTGAGAAGGATGTTGCTCATGGTGTTGCAGGGTAATCAAGCGGACGCCGCGGGCCGGCTTTGCCGGACCGCTGGCTTCGCCCCCTTGAGGGGGAGCGGCGTGAGCCGCTCCGGGGGTTGGGTCATCAGCTCTGGCAATCCTGCGGCGTGCGCGGCGTCAGCTTCTTCTCCGCCGCGTACTTGGCTGCGGTGGCCTTGACCATCGGCTTGATGATCTGCTCGTCGCCTTGCAGCCAGTCCGAGGTGAAGGTCCACTTGGCACCGTCCCAGGTATGGATCCGGGCCCACGAGGCGCCCATGTGGTCGACACACGAGGTGCTGATCGGCCGCATCACGCCGGCGAAGCCCAGCGCATCGAGCTTGGCCTGCGTCAGGTTCAGGTTCTCCAGGCCCCAGCGCACCTGTTCACCCGTCATGACCTTGCCCTTGCCGAAACGATCCTGCGCCGCACGGATGCCTTCCAGGCCGAGCATCGCGCTCATCGCGCCGCGCATGTAGAGCACCTGGCCGATGTCGGCCTTGGGGCCCGTGCCTTGGCCCTTGTCGTGCACCATCGCGATCACGTCCTTGACCAACTTTGACTGCGGCTCGGCGCCGTGCTGCATCGTCACCGCGTTGTAACCCTTGGCGCCGTCACCGACGTCCTTGACGTCAGGCTCGGCGCCGGCCCACCAGACGCCATACATCTTCTCGCGCGGGTAGCCGGTGGCCTGCGCTTCCTTGATTGCGGTCGAGTTCATCACGCCCCAGCCCCAGAGCAGCACGTAGTCGGGCCGCGACTGGCGAATCTGCAACCAGGTCGCCTTCTGCTCGACACCCGGTGCGGTGACTGGCAGCAGCTGGAGGTCGAAGCCGAGCATCTTCGAGCGCTCCTGCAGCAGCGGGATCGGTTCCTTGCCGTAGGGGCTGTCGTGGTAGACCAGCGTCAGCTTCTTGCCCTTGAGCTTGTCGAGCCCGCCCTCCTTCTTGCCGATGGCCTGCACGATCGCGTCAGCTGCGACCCAGTAAGTGCCGGCGATCGGGAAGTTCCACGCGAACACCGTGCCGTCGGCGCTCTCGCTGCGGCCGTAGCCGACAGTGACGACCGGGATCTTGTCGACCGGGGCCTTCTCGGTGATGGCGAAGGTGGCGCCGGTGGACAGCGGCTGCACGAAAGAGGCGCCCTTGCCTTTCAGGCGCTCGTAACACTCGACGCTGCGCGCGGTGTCGTAGCCGGTTTCGCACTCTTCGTAGCTCAGCTTCACGCCGTTGATGCCGCCGCGCGCGTTGATCAGCTTCAGGTAGTCGACAAAGCCGTTGGCCCAGGGAGCGCCGTTGGGCGCGTAGGCACCGGTGCGATACGACAGTATTGGGATGAACTGCTCCTTCGCCTGCGCGAAGGCAGGGGTCGCGCCGGCCAGGGCAGAAACCGTGGCGACGGCGAGGGCGATCGATTTCGTTTTCATCTGAGATGTCTCCTGGGAAGTGGCACGGTTGTGCGGGTGAAATTTCAATGCGGGAAGGGCCAAAGCTGCAGCTTCTGCTTGGCCGTGGACCAGAGCTTGGCCAGGCCGTGCGGCTCGACGATCAGGAACCACACGATCAGGCCGCCGAAGATCATCAACTCCGCGTGCGAGATGCCGGCGGTGGAGATCTCGATGCCGAACCAGCCGGCGACCAGCGGCAGCACCTGATTCAGCACGATCGGCAGGATGACGATGAAGAAGGCGCCGAAGAAGCTGCCCATGATCGAACCCAGCCCGCCGATGATGACCATGAAGAGCAGGCGGAACGAGTAGTCGACCGAGAAGGCCGAAGGCTCCCAGGCGCCGAGGTAGATGAAGGCCCACAGCGCTCCGGCCACGCCGACGATGAAGGAGCTGACGGCAAAGGCGCTCAACTTGGCGTACATCGGCCGGATGCCGATCACCGCGGCAGCGACGTCCATATCGCGGATGGCCATCCACTCGCGGCCGATCGCGCCGCGCACGAGGTTCTTGGCCAGCGTGGCGATCAGCACCAGGATGACCAGGCACAGCAGGTACTTGCTGAGCGCGCTTTCGATCGGCAGTCCGAAGACCTGCAGGTTCGACACCGCGACCGAGCCCGACGGCGTGTCGAGCGTGAACCACTTGATGCGCAGGAACATCCAGTCGGAGAAGAACTGCGCCGCCAGCGTCGCCACCGCCAGGTACAGCCCACGCACCCGCAGCGAGGGCAGGCCGAACAGGATGCCGAACGCAGTGGCACACAGCCCGCCCAGGATCAGCGCCGGGATCAGCGGCATGCCGGGAACCCGCACGAAGAAGTTGTAGGCGCCGTAGGCCCCTACCGCCATGAATGCGCCCGAGCCGAGCGTGATCTGGCCGCAGTAACCGACGAGGATGTTCACCCCGAGCGCGGCGAGCGAGAAGATCAGGAACGGGATCAGGATCGCGCGAAACAGGTAGTCGCTGGCCAGGAACGGGACGACGACAAAAGCGCAGGCCAGCAGCGCGGCGATGAAGATGCGGTCCTGCAGGATCGGGAAGATCTGCTGGTCAGCCCGGTAGCTGGTCTTGAACTGGCCGTTCTCGCGGTACAACATCGCTCAAACCCGATCGATGATTTTCTCGCCGAACAGCCCCTGGGGCCGGACGAGAAGGAAGAGCAAGGCCAGCACATAAGCGAACCAGATCTCGATCCCGCCGCCGACCAGCGGTCCGAGGTAGACCTCGGAGAGCTTCTCGCCGACGCCGATGATCAGGCCGCCGATGATGGCGCCGGGCACCGAGGTCAGCCCACCGAGGATGACCACCGGCAATGCGCGCAGCGCCACGGTTGCGAGCGAAAACTGCACCCCCAGCTTGCTGCCCCAGATCATCCCGGCGACCAGCGCGACGATGCCGGCGACGCACCAGACGATGACCCAGATGCGGTTGAGCGGTATGCCGATCGACTGCGCGGCCTGGTGGTCGTCGGCGACGGCGCGTAGCGCGCGGCCGGTGGCGGTCTTTTGGAAGAAGAGCGAGAGCAGCACGACCAGCGCGGCCGCGATCACCGCTGCGATAACGTCCTCTTTGTTGACGAGGATGCCGCCGGGGAACACCGAGTCGAGCACGAAGATCGGCTCCTTGGGCATGCCGATGTCGATCTTGTAGATGTTGCTGCCGAAGATCGTCTGTCCGGCGCCGTCGATGAAGTAGGTGATGCCCAGCGTCGCCATCAGCAGCGTGGTGCCGTCCTGGTTGACGAGCCGTCGCAGCACCAGGCGCTCGATCACCCAGGCCAGGCCGAACATCAGCAACCCTGCGAGCACGAAGGCGCCGAGGTTGGCGAACCACTTGTTGTCGATGCCGGTCCACAGCGGCACCCACTCGGCAAAACGCGCCATCGCGAGTGCCGCGAACAGCACCATCGCGCCCTGTGCGAAGTTGAACACGCCGCTGGCCTTGAAGATGAGCACGAAGCCCAGCGCCACGAGCGAATACAGCATGCCGGTCATCAGGCCACCGAGCAGGGTTTCGAGGAAGAAGGCCATGCTGCCGTGGCGCCTAGTGCGTGGTGCCGAGGTAGGCGCTGATCACATCGGGATTGGCACGCACCTCGTCGGGTGTGCCGTCGCCGATCTTCTTGCCGTAGTCGAGCACGACGACGCGGTCGGAGATGTCCATCACCACGCTCATGTCGTGCTCGATCAGCACGACCGTGGTGCCGTACTCGTCGTTCACGTCGAGGATGAAGCGGCTCATGTCCTGTTTCTCCTCGACGTTCATGCCCGCCATCGGCTCGTCGAGCAGCAGCACTTGCGGCTCCATCGCGAGCGCGCGGCCGAGGTCGACCCGCTTCTGCAAGCCGTAGGGCAGGCGGCCCACGGGGGTCTTGCGGTAGGGCTGGATCTCGAGGAAGTCGATGATCTTCTCGACCGCTTCGCGGTGCGCAGTCTCCTCGCGCTCGGCCGCGCCCCAGCGGATGGCTTGCTGGAACAGGTTGCACTTCATCTTCAGGTTGCGCCCCGACATGATGTTGTCGACCACGCTCATGCCCTTGAACAGCGCCAGGTTCTGGAACGTGCGCGCGACGCCCATCTCGGCGACCTGGCGGCTGTTCATGTGGTTGAAGGTCTGGCCGCGGAAGGTGATGCTGCCTTCCTGCGGCGCGTAGACGCCGTTGATGCAGTTGAGCATGCTGCTCTTGCCCGCGCCGTTGGGGCCGATGATGGCGCGCACCTCGTGCTCGCGCACGTCGAAGCTGATGTCGCTGAGCGCCTTCACGCCGCCGAAGCGCAGGCTGATGCCCTTGACTTCGAGGATGACGTCGCCGATCTTGCGTGCAGCCATCAGGCGGCCTTCGGCATCGAGGCGAAGGTCTTCGCGTCGATGATCTTGAGGGTGGCCGACACGCTGCCCGAGCGCCCGTCCTCGAACTTCACCGCGGTTTCGATGAACTGATCAGTCTTGCCGCCGTACAGCGCATCGACCAGCACCTGGTACTTGTCGTTGATGTAGCCGCGCTTGACCTTGCGCGTGCGTGTCATCTCGCCGTCGTCGGCGTCGAGTTCCTTGTGCAGCACGAGAAAGCGGGTGATCTGGCTGCCCGCCAGCAGCGTGTCGGCGGCGAGGTCGGCGTTGACCTTCTCGACACACTCGCGGATCAAATCGAGCACCTGCGTGCGCGAAGCCAGGTCGGTGTAGCCGGCGTAGGGCAGGTTGCGCTTCTCGGCCCAGTTGCCCACGGCTTCGAAGTCGATGTTGATGAAGGCGCACACCTTCTCGCGCCGGTCACCGAAGGCCACTGCCTCCTTGATGTACGGAAAGAACTTGAGCTTGTTCTCGACGTACTTGGGCGCGAACATCGCGCCGTCGTTGGGCCCGCCGACGATGCGGCCGACGTCCTTGGCGCGGTCGATGATCTTGAGGTGCCCGCCGGCGTCCAGGAAGCCGGCGTCGCCCGTGTGGTACCAGCCATCGGCGGTGAGCACCTCGGCCGTGGCGGCGGGGTTCTTGTAGTACTCCTTCAGCAGCCCGGGCGAGCGCACCAGCAGCTCGCCGTTGTCGGCGAGCTTGATCTCGACACCGTCGATCGGCACGCCCACGGTGTCGGCCTTGGCTTCATTGTCAGGCTGCAGGCACACGAAGACCGCGGTTTCGGTGGAGCCGTAGAGCTGCTTCAGGTTGATGCCGATCGAGCGGTAGAAGGTGAAGAGGTCGGGCCCGATCGCCTCGCCCGCGGTGTAGGCCACACGCACGCGCGAAAAGCCGAGCGTGTTGCGCAGCGGGCCGTACATCAGGAGGTTGCCGAGCGCGTAGTGCAGGCGATCGAAAAGGCCCACCGGTTTGCCGTCCATGCGCGCCGGCCCGATGCGGCGCGCCAGCGCCATGAAGTGGTGGAAGAGCGCCTTCTTGATCGTGCTGGCGTCTTCCATCCGGATCATCACGCTCGTGAGCAGGCCCTCGAAGATGCGCGGCGGCGCGAAGTAGTAGGTCGGGCCGATCTCCTTCAGGTCGATCGTCACCGTGGCCGCCGACTCGGGGCAGTTCACCACATAGCCGCAGGCCAGCCACTGCGCGTAGCTGAAGATGTTCTGCCCGATCCAGGCCGGCGGCATGTAGGCCAGTACCTCTTCGGCCGAGGTGAGCTTGTCGAAGCGGGCGCCCGCCTCGGCGCGGTCGAGCAGCGAGAAGTGCGTGTGCACGACGCCCTTGGGGTTGCCGGTGGTGCCCGAGGTGAAGAACATCGCCGCCACGTCCTGCGGCTGGACTTTCGCCACCGCTTCGTCGAAGAAGGCCGGCTGCGCCTTGCCGTAAGCGACGCCGGCCTCGATCAGGCTGTCGAGCGACGCCAGTCCGGTCTCGCTGTAGTTGCGCAGACCGCGCGGGTCGTCGTACCAGATGCGCGCGATCTGCGGGCACTGGGTGCGGATCTCGACCAGCTTGTCGACCTGCTCCTGGTCTTCGACGATGGCGTGGCGCACCTCGGCGTTGTTGATCGGGAACACGAACTCGGTGCTCGCAGCGTCCTGGTACAGCGGCACCGGCACGGCGCCCAGCGCCTGGCAGGCCAGCATCGTGGCGTACAGGCGCGGCCGGTTTTCGCCGATCACGACCACATGGTCGCCCTGCTGAACGCCCGCTTCGCTCAGGCCACACGCCAGCTGACGCACCTCGGCGGCGAGCGCGGCCCAGGTCGTGGTCTGCCAGATGCCGTATTCCTTGACCCGCAGCGCCGCCGCCGCGGGGCGCTGCGCCGCGTGGTCGAGCATCAGACGGGGGAACGTCGAGGTCACCGCTTGTCTCCTTGGCCGGCGTTGTGAAAGACTTTCACGCCGAGCTTGTATGCGCTGGATTCTGCGAACAAGTTTGACGCCATGTTGTCGTTGCAGCGACAATTTGCGGGATCACCCTATCGGGCATTTCCCTCGTGAAGCCGAACCCGACGCCCGTACCGATGGCGCTTCTTTCGCGCTCGCGCCCCGCCACCCCGGTCGAGGTGGCCGGCGTGCCTTGGCTGGCCGTGCTGAAACCCGACGAACGTGATCGCGCCGTCGCCGACCTGCGGGTGGTCGAAGTGCAGGTGGGCGAACTGGTGTGCCGTGTCGGCAAGCCGGCGACCTTCTGGCTCGGTGTCATCGACGGGCTGCTCAAGATGAGCAACGACACCGCACTGGGCGTGCCGGTCACCTTCACCGGCATACCGCCCGGGGGCTGGTTCGGCGAGGGCACGGTGCTCAAGCACGAACCCTACCGCTACAACATCCAGGCCCTGCGCAAAAGCCTGGTCGCCGGCATCACGGTGAGCACCTTCGACTGGCTGCTCGACCGCAGCATCGGCTTCAACCGCTTCGTGACGCTGCAGTTGAACGAGCGCCTGGGACAGTTCATCGGTGCGCGGGAGATCGACCGCCTGAGCCGGCCCGACCAGCGTGTGGCGCGCTCGCTCGGCGCCCTGTTCCACCCGACGTTGTACCCGGGCGTGGGCAGCCTCCTGCGCATCACGCAGGAGGAACTCGGCTACCTGGTGGGTTTGTCGCGGCAACGGGTGAACCAGGCGCTCAACGCACTGCAGGCCGACGGCGCGATCCGGATCGAGTACGGTGGCGTGCGGGTGCTTGAACTCGACCGGCTGCGCCGTTATCTGAGCTGATCGACAGGGCGTCAGCGGATTCGTCCCCCGTGGAGCTTGATTGCCGGGTCGCCGATCGGGCGTCGCCACCCCGGGGCTCCTTTATCTTCGAGGCTCCGGACCCCTGGAGCCCTGACGCGCGGAGGCCCTCGATGCCCAGGTTTTCAGCCGCCTCATCGAGGGTGCAGGACAGAGGTTGGCGCAGAACCTGGCGCGCTGGCGGTTACGACGACCGGGGGTGGCCGCCGGCCGCGTGGTGCGCCGCAGCGGCGGAGCGGCCGACAAGGCACCGCCCCCGCGGCTGCCACTGGCCCCCTACGCATCCGTGGTGATCCCGGCCCTGAACGAGGCGCGCCGCATTGCCGACGTGGTCGCGCATGCACTCGCCGACCGGGCGACGGCCGAAGTCATCGTCATCGACGACAGCTCGATCGACGATACGGTGGCCCTGGCGCGCGCCGCCGGCGCGGGCGTCGTGACGAGCACGATGCTCGGCAAGGGCCGCTCGATGGACGACGGGCTGGTGGGGGACACGACCTGGTGGTCTATCTGGACGGTGACCTGGCGGGACTGCGCCACGGCATCATCACCGACCTGTGTGCGCCGCTGCTTCGCGGCGAGGCCGACTTCGTGAAAGCGCGCTTCGGCCGCGGCGGCGGGCGTGTCACCGAACTCACGGCCAAGCCGATGCTGAAGGTGTTCTTCCCCGAACTCGCGCACTTCGGCCAGCGTGCCGGAGCCCGCAGGAAGCGCCCGGGCCGCCTGAACCGAGCGCCGCTCCTCAGCGCCGCCGACGGCGCGCGGCCGCGGCGACGGCCACAAGGCCGGCCAGCATCAGCGCGTAGGTCTCGGGTTCGGGGATCGCCGGCGGCGCGACGATGCTCGAGATCGCGCCGACCGCGTCGATGTCGGCACCCACGGTGTTGCCAGTCTGCCCGTCCAGGTCGCCATCGTCGGTGAGTCGGACAAAGCGGAAGAGGTCGCCCCGGCCGAAGCCGAACGCGTCGATGTCTACGCCGCGGGTGCTCCCGAGCACCTTGCCGACGGACGACCAGGTGACGCCGTTCTGGCTGATCTCGATGAAGGTGTCCTCGACGTCGGGGCCGATCTCGAAGATCCACAGATCGAGCTTGTTGTCACCGCTGCCGGTGAGTCGGTTGTCGACGAACTCCACGGTGATTGACCCGCCGTCGCCCAGGCTTGGGTAGCCGCCGTTGCCCCCGTCGTAGTCGGGCACGCCCAAAGCGCGCGACGCAATGAGGAAGGGTGCCGTCGGCTGCCCTGATTTGATGACGGGGTCGAAGGACTTCACGGCGTCGGCAAACGACGAAGCTCCTTGCGGGAACTCTACCCCGCCAAATTCCTCGGCGTGCGAGGCGGTGGTCATGGCGAGGCAACTCAGGCCGAGCATGCAGGCTTGTCGAAGTGTGGGCATGGGATCTCCGGAAGGTGGTGGCGCATCGTTGGGGAGCGCTGCGCGGCGGGCCATCCCAACACCTAGGGGCGTACGCGGCGATTCCGGTACAAACCCACCCCTGCTTCGGGGGGTGGCACCTGGGTCAGAGGTTCGAAACCCCGGCCGCGACATGCCCGGCCGGCACGTGCGCCGCCGCAGAGTCCACGTGCCCGGTCTGGTCGTCGAAGAAGAAGTCGGGCTCGAACTCGCGCAGGAACTCGCCCTTGGCCAGCCCCCCCAGGAACATCGCCTCATCGACCTCGATGTGCCAGTCCATCAGGGTGCGGATCGCACGCTCGTGGGCCGGCGCGCTGCGGGCCGTGACGAGCGCGGTGCGCACGCGCATCGTCTTCGACTGCGCCTGTTGCAGGCGGAGCAAGGCTTCGAGCAGCGGCTTGAAGGGCCCTGCGGCGAGTGGCGTGGCGGCGCGCGCCTGCTCGTGGCTCTGGAAGGCGAGCAGCCCGTCGCGCTGGTACACACGTTCGGCCTCGTCAGAGAACAGCACCGCGTCGCCGTCGAAGGCGATGCGCACTTCATGCGGATGCGCGTCCGACGCAAGGGCGCTGTGCGGGTACACCCGGGCTGCCGGCACACCGGCCGCGAGCGCGCTGCGCACGTCGGCTTCGTTGGTGGACAGGAACAGGTGCGCGTCGAGCGGCTTCAGGTAGCGCCACGGGCTCTCGCCGCGGGTGAAGACGCCGCGCTCGATCGACAGCCCGTAGTGTTGCGCCGAGCGGAACACACGCATGCCCGAGACCGGATCGTTGCGGGAAAGGATGACGACCTGCACCCGCGTCTGCTCCGAGTTGAAAGCGAGCAGCTTGTTGACGAGCGAGAAGGCCACGCCCGGGCGTGCCGGCTGGTCCAGGCGCTGCAATTGCAGCTGCATGTAGGCGCGGTCGTCGGTGGCCTCGAAGAGCCGGTTTTCTTCTTCGAAGTCGAAGAGCGCCCGCGACGAGATCGCGACGACGAGCTGGCCTTCGAGCGTGGCGGGCATCGCATGATGGTACGCGCCCCGTCTGCGGCGCCGCGGCTACTGCATGAACCCGATCGGTGCGCGCTTGCCATGCGCTTCGGGCAGGTCGCGCACTTCGACATGGTCGCGGCCGTCGAGGCGGGCGTTGCCGAAGGCGGTCATCCAGGCGCGCCGCATCTCGCGCGGCGCCATGTCGCCGAGGCGGTCGAGCACGGCGTCACCCGGTTCGGGTTCGAAGCGCGAACCCCAGTCGTGCGCGGCGCGGATGCCGACGTAAAGCCGGCGTGCGATCGCACGCGCCGCGTCGCGGTCGGGCACCTCGACCTGGTAGACGTTGACGCGGTTGAGGATCGGCTCCGGGATCGCACGTTCGTCGTTGGCGGTCGCGACCCAGATGACCTGGCTCGCGTCGATCGCGACCTCGGCAAATTCGTCGGTAAAAGACTGCGCGGTGTCGTGTTCGAGCAGGCTGTAGAGCGCACCGAGCGGGTCGTAGGCGTGTTCGCCGCGGGCCTTGTCGATCTCGTCGATCACCATCACCGGATTGGCGTACTGTCCGTCGACCAGCGTTTCGAAAACCTTGCCCGGGCGCGCGCCCTTCCACTGGCTCGACGCGCCGCTGAGCACCCAGCCGGCGGTCAAGCTGCTCATGCTGATGAAACCCATGCCGGTGCCCAGCAGCTGCGCCACCTCGCGCGCGAAGTGGGTCTTGCCCACACCGGGCGGCCCGAGCAGCAGCATCGGCGTGATCTCGAGTGCGTCGCGGCTGTCCTGGCACAAGGCGAGCTGGCGCTTCAGCGCGTCGAGCACTTCGTGGAAGTTGGGCAGCTCGTCGTAAAGGTGGTCCATCGCGGGCAGGCCGGAAGGCTTGACCTGGAACCGCTCCGGCCCCTTTTCCAGCATGCGCTCGTAGGTGCTGCGCAGCGACTCGTGGTCCTTGGGCGGCAGCTTGTCGAGCCGGCGTTCGACGTCGGCAGGCCGGAAGACGCTGCGCATGTGCGCGATCGGGATGCCCCGGTGCGGGCGGGCGGGCACGGTCACGAGTTCACTGCGCTGGCTCATGGGACGCTCCGAAGTCTGCGTGCTCCATTCAAGCAAAGCCCGGGCCAGTTGCAGAGCGGGAAATGACCTGAGTTTTGCCTTTGATGGGCATTCGTTCCGGCAGCAGCTGTCGCCACAGAGTGCTAACGCCAGACGTAACCGAGCGCGATCAGCGCGTCGTAGCGCCCATTCTTTTGCACCAGCGGGCTGTCGCGGATCGCATCCGAGAAGGCGTCGTAACCTACCACCAGGCCGGCCAGCCAGTGGCGGTCGAAGCGGTAGCTGGCGACCAGGCTCGGCGACAGCGACCAGGCATTGCCGACGTCGTAGGCCGGTCGACCGGGCGCGGCTTCACTGTCCGACACACCGCCGAAGTAGTAGTTCGCAAGTTTGCTCGAACGCCAGAACACACCGATGCTGGGCATGAAGAGCCAGCGTTCGTGCACGATCGGCGCCGACCAGCCGAGCAGCACTTCGGTGCCGTCGCTGCGCCCGGAGATGTCGCTGCTGAAACGTGCGGTCCAGATGCCGACCGAGGTGACGGCGACGGCACCCAGGCCCGCCTCGAGTTGGCCCTTGCGCTCGTGCATGCCGGCGAAGGCCGGGCTGTCGTCGGGGTCGAGGTTGCCCAGCCGGACGCGCAGGCGGCCGAAGAACGCGACCGGGCCTTGCTTGCCGAAGGTGTAATACGCGCGGTCGCCCAGGTACATGAACTGCGGGCCGATGTAGATCGCGCCGGGGATCGCCGCGGTCGTGTCCTTGCCGTCCCGGTAGGCGGACGATCCGGAATAGACCACGCCGCCCAGCGTCCAGCCCGCGGGCACGGGGGACGTTTCGCTGTCGCCCAGGATCTGCTGGATCGCGCTCAGGTCGTTCGCCTGCGCCGCCAGCGACGACGCAACGAGCAGGGCGGGCAGCCACCAGCGTCCGGTCGAGCGCATGCAGATCCTCCGGTTGAGCCACGCCGCACGGCGCGGGCCCGGGCTCACTTGACCCAGGCGTTGAGCTGGATGATAGGCAACAGCACGGCCAGCACGATCAGCATCACGACCACGCCCATCGCGACGATGAGCAGCGGCTCCAGGATCGTGGCCAGCGCCATCGCGCGCCGCTGCACCTCGGCCGATAGTTGCGTCGCGGCGCGGCCGAGCATAAGCGGCAGCTGGCCGGTCTGCTCGCCCAGGCGCGCGAACATCGCGAGCAAGCCCGGGAAGCGCTTCTTGGCCGCGAGGGCCGACGCGATCGGCGCGCCTTCGCGTACCTGCGCCAGCGCGTCCATCGCGTCGGCGCGCATGGCGCGGTTGGCGAGCGTCTCCGAAGCTGCCTGCAGCGCCTTCAGGATCGGCACCCCGGCCGACGCCAGCATCGACAGCGTGCCGGCGAATCGCGCCGCGTTGTAGCCACGCGCCAGGCGACCGAGCAGCGGCAGCGTGAGGAAGGCGGCGTCGAGCCGCAGGCGGAAAGCGGGTGTGCGCCGCAGCGCCACCAGCGTGCCGACGCCCGCGATCAGCAGCAGCAGCATCAGCCAGCCCCAGTTGCGCACGAAGCCGCTGAGGGCCAGCATCGCCACCGTCAGCAGCGGCAGCGCGCGCTTGGAAGTGGTGAAGACCGACGCGACCTGCGGGACGACATAGGTGACGAGGAAGATCACGATCACGAGCGCGATCACCGACACGATGGCCGGGTAGAGCGCGGCGCCGATCAACTTGGCTTTCAGCGCCTGGCGCTCTTCGAGGTCGTCGGCGAGTTTTTCCAGCACCGCGCCGAGGGCGCCGCTCTGCTCGCCCGCGGCGACGACGGCGCGGTAGACCTCGTCGAACTCGCGCGGCGCGCTCGCGAGTGCGCGCGCAAACGGGCTGCCGGCGTTGACCTCGCTCTTCAGGTGCGCCACGAGTTCGCGCTGGCGTGCATCTTCGCTTTCTTCCGCCAGCGCCGTGAGTGCCCGTTCGAGCGGCAGCCCGGCGGCGACCAGCCCCGAGAGTTGCCGTGTCCAGACCGCCAGCGTGTTCGGGTTGAAGACCTTGCGCGTGAAGCGCGTGGCCACGCTGTCCTTGGCCGCCAGCACCGGCGTGACCTCGATCGGCACCAGCGACTGGGCACGCAACTGCGCCCGCGCCGCGCGGGGGGTGTCGGCTTCCAGCAGCCCCGTGCTGGATTGGCCGGCGGCGTTCAATGCTTCGAATCGGTACGCCGGCATCGTCAGCCCAGCCCCTTGTCTCTCATCCGCGTGTCACCCGCATCACTTCCTCGGGCGAGGTGATGCCTTCTTGGACCAGGCGCTCGCCATCTTCGCGCATCGAGCGCAGACCGGCCGACTCGGCGGCGACGAAGAGCTGGCTCTCGGCGGCGCGGCTGTGGATCAACGAGCGCACCTTGTCGTCGGCGATCATCAACTCGTAGACGCCGGTGCGGCCCTTGTAGCCGCTGCTGCTGCACTGGTCGCAACCGACCGGGTGCCAGCGGCCGCGCACGTCCTGACGCCTGCAGTGCAGGCACAGCTTGCGCACCAGGCGCTGCGCGAGCACGCCGAGCAACGACGAGCTGAGCAGGAAGGGTTCGACGCCCATGTCGGTCAGGCGCGTCACGGTGCTCGGGGCGTCGTTGGTGTGCACGGTGGCGAGCACGAGGTGGCCCGTGAGCGAAGCCTGGATCGCGATCTGCGCGGTCTCGAAATCGCGGATCTCGCCGATCATGACGACGTCAGGGTCCTGGCGCAGGATTGCGCGCAGCGCCTTGGCGAACGTGAGGTCGATCTTCGGGTTGACCTGGGTCTGGCCGATGCCGGGCAGTTCGTATTCGATCGGGTCCTCGACCGTGAGCACGTTGGTCGTGCTCGTCTCCAGCCGCGCAAGCGATGCGTACAGCGTGGTCGTCTTGCCCGAGCCGGTCGGGCCGGTCACGAGCACGATGCCGTGCGGCTGCTTGATCAGCTTGTCGAAAGAAGCGAGCACGTCGCCCGCCATGCCCAGACTCTCCAGGCTGAACTTGGCCTCGCCCTTGTCGAGCAGGCGCAGCACGGCGCGTTCGCCGTGCGCCGAGGGCAGCGTGGAGACACGCACATCGACCGCACGCCCGCCGATGCGCAGCGAGATGCGGCCGTCCTGCGGCAGGCGCTTCTCGGCGATGTCGAGCTCCGCCATGATCTTCAGGCGGCTGATGAGCGCGGCGTGCAGCGCCTTGTTCGGCTGCACCACCTCACGCAATGTGCCGTCGACGCGGAAGCGCACCGAACTGCTGCGTTCGTAGGGCTCGATGTGGATGTCGCTCGCGCCGTCCTTCGCCGCCTGCGTCAGCAGCGCGTTGAGCATGCGGATGATCGGTGCGTCGTCGGCCGCCTCGAGCAGGTCGGCCACCGCCGGCAACTCCTGCATCACCCGCGACAGGTCGACCGCACTTTCGACTTCGCCCACGACGACGGCGGCGCTCGACTCGCTGCCGGCGTAGGCGGCCGAGATGCGCTTGCCGAGCGTGGCAGAAAGCTCGCGTTCGAGTGTGTTGACGGCGTACAGCCGCTGCACCTCGGACAGCGCCGCGAGCGGTGTGTCCTCGCCCGCCCACAGCATCAGGTGGTCGCCGTGGTCTTCGAGCAGCAGCGTGTTCGCCTTCGCAAAGGCGTAGGGCAGGGGGTGGCGTGCGCCCATCGCGATGGCCTTCAGTTGGGGGGCGCCGATGCCGCTGGCGCGGGCGCCACGGCATCGCGCGCCTGCTGGTTCTGCTGGATCGGCGTCGGTATCGGCAGGGTCGACGTCGGCAGCCCGCCGCGCAGCGGCGGCAGCACAGGCGACTCGTTGATCGGCAGGACCAGGCTGTGCGCCGGCTGCGCGTTCTGCTGCTGCGCGCGGATGATGTCGTAACGGTCGAGCGACAAGCGGTTGGCGGTCTCCGAATCGCGCATGACCACCGGGCGCAGGAACACCATCAGGTTGGTGCGCTGCTTGGTGCGGGTGGAACTGCGGAACAGGCCGCCGATGTACGGTATGTCGCCGAGCAGCGGCACCTGGGAGCGGGTTTCCTCGAACTTGTCCTCGATCAGGCCGCCGAGGACCAGGATCGTGCCGTCGTCGACGACCACGTTCGACTCGATCGAACGTTTGCTCGTCGAGGGGCCGGCGTTCGAGGTGCCCGGCGCCACGCGGGCGTCGATCTGCGACGACTCCTGGAAGATCTTCATCCGCACCGAGCCGCCTTCGCCGATCTGCGGCCGGATGCGCAGCGTCAGCCCGACGTCCTGGCGTTCGATCGTCTGGAAGGGGTTTACCGCGCCGCCGGCGCCGCCCGTGTTCGAGTACTGGCCGGTGATGAACGGCACGTTGGCGCCGACCACGATCTTGGCTTCCTCGTTGTCGAGCGTGATCAGGTTCGGTGTCGAGACGATGTTGGTGCTGGTCTGGCTCTGCAGCATCTTCGCGATCGCCGCCAGCCCGTAGGTGCCGCCGAAGTTGCGCACGACGCCGATGTTCAGGCCCTCGCCGAGCAAGGCGGTGGCAGCCGCGGCGTTGCCGGCGGCGGCCGCGGCGCTGATGCCGAGGATGTTGCCGACGATGCCGAAGTTGGTGCCGCCGGGGATGATCGTGCTGTCGCCTTCCTTGCCTATCACACCCTGCCACTGGAAGCCGAAGTCGGCGGCGTTATCGCCCTTGACCTCGACGATCAGGCTTTCGATGTAGACCTGCGCACGGCGGGTGTCGAGCTGATCGATCATCGCCCGCACCTGGCGGTAGAAGGGCTCGGTGGCGGTGATGATGAGCGAGTTGGTCGAGGGGTCGGCCTGCACGAAGCCGCCGGTCGAGGGTTGGGCCGAGGCCGCGATCGGCGCCGTCGACTGCGCCGAGGCGGCACCTGTCTGGCCCGCTTGGGTGCCGGTGGTCGCGCCGGTGCCGGCCCCGGTGCCGCCGAGCCCGAGTCCGGCGCCGGCAGCACTGCCGCCCGGGCCCGAACTACTGCCCCCGCCGGTGCCGCCGCCACCACCGAAAGAGGCGCGCAACACGGTCGCGAGCTTCGTCGCGTCGGCGTTCTTCAGGTGCACGACCCAGATGTTGCCGGTGGCGCCGGCGCCCTTGACTTCGCGGTCGAGCTTGTCGATCGTGGCCAGCACATGGGCGAGCCGCGCGGCGTTGGGCGCGCGCACGATGAGCGAATTGCTGCGCCCGTCGGGGATGACGGTGGTGGCGCCGCCGGGTGGTGGCGCGCCCGGCACGGCGGTGACGGCGCCACTGCCGCCGTCGGCGAGGCGCTGCACGAGCTGCGCGATGTCGGTCGCGACCGCGTGCTTGAGCGGCACGATCTCGAAGTCGGTGTGCGCCGGCTGGTCGAGCGCGGCGATGATCTTGGCCAGCCGCTGCAAGTTGTCGGCGTAGTCGGTGATGACGAGCGAACTCGTTCCCGGGTTGACGTTGATCGTGTTGTTGGCGCTGATCAGCGGGCGCAGGATCGGCACCATGTTGTTCGGGTTCTCGTGGCGCAGCGTGAAGATCTGCGTCAGGACCTGGTCACCACGCATCGTCGCCGCGCCGACCGAGACCGTGCCGGCCTGCAGCTTGGCGTCGGCTTCGGGCACCACCTTGAGCAGGCCGCCGTTCTCGACCATCGTGAAGCCGAGCCCGCGCAGTGCCGACAGGTAACTCAGGTAAGCCTCGCGCACGCTCAGCGGCTGGTCGCTATAGACCGTGATGTTGCCCTTGACCCGCGGGTCGACCGCGATCTGGCGCTCGATCATGGCGCCGAAGGCGCGTGTCACGGCCTCGATGTCGGCGTTGACGAAGTTGACCGTCACCGGGGCGCGCGATTTCAATGCCGGGCTGTGGCCGGTGGCCTGGGGACGCGATGGTGCCGCCTGGGCCCAGAGCGGGGGGGGCAGCACGAGGCCGGCGCTGGCGCTGGCGATGATCGCGCCGCGGGCGCCGCGAAGCAGGCACGACGAGTTAAGCATGGTCATCCGATCGAGATGATCGACCGCGCGCCTTGGCGTCGGCCGATGATGTTCAGCAGGTTGTCGAGCGCAGCGGCGGCGTCTTCGGCCGCGACCGCTTCGCCACGAAAGCGGAATTTCGGGCCGGCCCACTGGCCGGCGCCCGAGAGTTGGAGCGGCCCGCCCAGGGTGGAGAGTTGCAGCGTGGCGGTGTCGCCGCCGGCGGCGTTGCCACGGATGTCGGCGCGGTAACTGCCGAGCGCATCGAGCGTGGTCAGGCGTGACGAGATCGACGCCAGCTCGAGCGCCAACCCGCCGTCCAGGCGCCAGCGCCCCTGCACGCTCTCGACCGTGGCGCCGGGGCTGGCCAAGCGCAGCGAGCCGCCGAGCTGGAGCGTGTTCCAGGGCGTGCCCAGGCCCGCGAGCCAGGCCGCGGGCCACTCGCCGATGCCCTCGGGCATCGACGGCAGGGTGACGCTGAGCCGGCCCAGCCCGGGGCGCAGCAGCAGGGGCACGGTGCCGTTGAGGCAGCAGGCCTGGCGCAGGCGCAGTTCGAGCGCGGTGCCCTTCAGCCCGAGCGCCCAGGCGAGCCGTCCGGGCAGCGCGGCGGCGTCGCGGCTGCCGGGGCCGCCGGTCAGCACCACGGTCGCGCTGCCGGACCAGACGGTCCCACGCGCGTCGGCGAGCAGCAGGCGCTGGCCGGTGGCCGAGGCCAGGGCCGAGGCGAGCCAGGCCGCCGGTGCAAAGGCGATGAAGGCCACCAGGGCGCCGAGCAGGGCGCCCCAGAAGCCGTAACGCCCCGCGGCGCGGCGGCGCCGGTCCCAGGCCGCGCGCGCCATCGTCGAGTCGGCGAAGACGGTCGAAGCGCGTGCGGCGCGGCGGCGCGCGGGCCAGAGCGAAGTCAGGCGGGCAGCAAAGCTCATCGGGATGCCTTCGTGCTGCGCACTGCGGTGCGAGCCCCTTCGGGCGGCCGTGCGACGTTCATGGCGTGCCTCCGGTGGCGAGGATCAGGGTGCCGCTGAAGCCGAGCGGGCCGCGCGACAGCTGGGCCTCGATCGGGCGGGCGCGTGCGCCCGAGCGCACCTCGGAAAGCCAGTTCCGAAGCGCCTCGCTGCCGACGCCGTTGAGCGTCAACACCGCACGTTCGCCCTGGACCGAGAGGCGGGCCTTGTCACCGAGGCGGTCGCTCGCCGCTTTCAGCGCCAGCAGCGATTGCGCGGCCGCCAGCGGCGGTGCAGCGCGCAGCTCGCGCGCCTCGGTCGCCAGGCGCTGCATCGACTGCAGCTGCCCGTCGAGCTGGTCGATCTGGGCCGGGGCTTCGCGCAGCGTGCGCAAGGCCGGCTGCACTGCGAGCAGCCAGAGCACGAAAACGCCGAGCACGGCCGCCGCGACACCGATGAGGCGGCGCTCGCGCAGCGGCAGCGCCGACCACCAGCTGCGCGCCTTGGCCGCCTGCCGGGCGATCGCGCCCGAAGGCGCCGTGGCTGCGTTCAAAGTCGTGTCCGTCATACGCCGTTTCCGCCAGGCGCTGCGGCGCGGCTGATTGTGATGCGGCCCTGCGCGTACTCGCTGCGCCACCCGCTCGGGCGCAGGCGCTCGCCGAAGGCACGCGCCTGCTCGTCGTTCCAGCCCGGCGCGGCGAGCGTGAGCTGGCCGGGCTCGACGCGCAGGCCCTGGACCGGCGCCTGCCCGGCGGGCCAGGCCGACGCGGCGGCGGACAACATCGTCTCCAGGTCGCCCGGCCCCGGCTTGCCGGCGGCGGCGCGCAGGACATCGGTCTCGCGCTGCATCTGCAGCGGTGCGTCGAGCACCGAGCGCACCTGCGGGTGAGCGACCTTGAGGAGGACGATCTGGGCCTGGCGCTTGTCGTCCATGGCGCGGCGCTGGGCCCAGGCCCAGGCGTTCAGCCCCACGACCTGCAACACCGCCAGCGCGACCAACCCGACCCGCACCGGCCGCCAACCCGGACTCAGGAAACGCTTGCTCAGATCGCGTACCGCGCGCGAGCCCCGGCGGCGCGGCGCGAGCTCGAACTGGCGCAGGTTCCACAACGAGCGTGCCGCCTGCAAGGCATGTTCGGTATCGCTCTGGACCGTGATCGGCGCACCGAGCCAGCGCTCGGCCTGCGCCGCCACGGCGGGTGTGGTGGTCCAGCGTGTGGGCTGCGCGGTCATCGCCGGCAGCAGCGCGCGCGCCAGGCTGCCGGCGAGCGGCAGGCAGACGAGGCCGTTCACGTCCGCGAGCGTCAACGCCGGCGCGGGCGCGGTGCCCGAGTCGGCCGCGGCATCGAAGAAGTGGCCTTGTGGGGCGTCGCCGGGCCACAAACCGGGCACGAGGCGGTCCACCGCGGCGCCGGCCTTGTCGAGCGCTTCCAGGTGCGCTGCGAGCCAGGCCTTGTGGGCGACGGCGACCCAGGCCGACTGGCCCGGCGTGGCGTTGGGCGCGAGCGCCATGTGCAGCGTGTCGGCGTCTTCGAGCAATGATTCTTCGAGCAGGCCGGACAAGGCCGCGCGCAGCTTGGCGGCGGGCGCCCGGGGCAAGGTGACGCGGTGCCAGGCGACATCGGCGTCGGCGAGCACGGCGACCACGGTGTCGGCCTTGGGCAGCAGCGCGGGCGCGGCCCGCCCCTGCGCCGTCGGCTCCAGCATGTCGGCACTCAGGACGTACGAGAACTCGGTCCCGGCGCCGGGCGGCGCCGACGCTTCTTCGCCGCCGGCGGCGCGGGCGGCGAGCCTCGGTCGCGGCGGAATCAGGACGACAAGTACGGACATTGATCGGGGAGGCTAACGGGTATATGTATCATCGGCAACTGCAACACCTTGTAAATCAAAGACTTAGCGGGTGTTTGTGCGCCTTGATCGCGGCATGGGTGGGTTTGGGGCATGTCTGAGGTTCAGGGCATGGCGCTCGATTGGCTGCTGCGCTCACGCCGCATCAGCACCACCGCCGCGGCCCCGCCGGAACCGCGCCGCTGCACCAGCGAACGCTCTTCGAGCACACGCTCCTCGAGCCGCAGCCGGCCGGTGACGATGAAAAAACCGCTCGCGACGCTGACCTGGGTGTCCTTCAGCACCACGCCCTCGCGCAACTGTTGTTGCACCTTCTCGAGCGAGGCGAAGGCGGCGCGCTGGCGCATCTGGATCAGGCGCTCGGCGCTGCCGAGGTCGATGTCGAGCACCGCGGCGAGCACGCCGGGCGACGCCGTGTTCAGGTTCACCGGCGTTTTCGCCGGCAGGATGTCGACCACCGCGGCCAGCGCCGCGATCGAGGGCGGGTCGATGCCGAGCCACAGCAGCTGGTCGAGCCGCTGCACCGCGAGCGGCTGGCTGGCGTCACCGGGCGTGTCGGCGGCACCCGGGCGCCAGCTCGACGCGAGCCCGGCTGCGAGCCGGTCGGCGGTGCCGCTGGGCAGGCCGGCCGACTCACAGAGGCGGTTCAGCACCGGCAGTTCCAAGGGGTCGACCTTGCCGTCGTCGCCGAAAAGGTTGCGCAGGTTGTAGCGCGACTGCGCGTCGGCGACGCTGCCCGAGAGGAAAGCTTCGGGCCCGGCGTCGACGTTGTTGTCCTTGTCGGCGGCAAGGAAGGTCGACAGCCGCGCTTCCGCGAGCGGCGTGGCCCAGGGTTCGCCGAGGTGGTCGATCCGGCCCGAGCGGGCGTCTTCGCGCAGGATCAGGCGCGACCAGTCGAGCGCGCCGGTGAGGATCCAGCCCGACTGCGTGCGCGAGCGTTCCGCAGCTTCGACCTGGATCGCACGCCACTGCTGCCAGACCATGCCCGCGGTGTGGGTGGCGATGAGGGCGACGACCATCATCGCAAGCAGCAGGGCTGCGCCGCGCTCGGGGGTGCGTGAACGCCGTGTCATGGCGATTGCTGCGGCAGTGCGAGCACGATGTCGCGTGTCAAGGGTGCGCCGCGGACATCGAGCACCAGGCGCACACCGGTGGGCAGCTGTTCGCCCGAGGCCACGCCGGACTCGCCGACGACGGTGTCCCCGGCCGACTGCGCATTGGCCCAGGCGTTGCCGCGGAAGAAGTAGACCTGCAGCGCGCCCGTGTCGTCCACCACCTTCAGCGTGCCCGGCTCGTTGCCGATGAGTTGCTGGCTGCGCAGCCAGTGTTCCTGCAGCTCGGACACCCGCGTCGCCGCCGGGCTCGACCAGCGCCACCAGGCCCCGTCGCGCAGGCTCCAGGCCACGAGTGCCACACCGCCTTCGATTTCGCGCGTCAGGCGCAACGTGGCGCCGTCGAACTTGAGCGGCGGCACGGCCTTGCTGTCGTTCAGTGCGAGCAGGTCCTGCTCCCACTGCGCGAGCGCGGTATGCAGCCGCAGCGTGCGCTCGACCGCTTCGTTGCTGGCGCTGCGCGAGCGCGCCATCGCATCCACCCCGCGCCAGGCCATGCCGGCGAGCACCGCCATGATGGTCATCGCGACGAGCACCTCGACAAGCGTGAAGCCGCGCATCGGGCGTGAAGCAGGGGCGCGCACGGACTTCAGTTCCGCGACAGCACGGTCGACAAGGTCAGCAACGGGCGCCCGCCTTCGTCGCTGACGATGGCGTCGATGCGGCGGAAGTTGGGGTTCGGCGTCGGCCGCGTGCGCAGCGATCCGGCAAAGCTGCGGCCGAGTTGCTCGCACGTGAAGTCGGCGTCGCCGACGCCGGGAAACTGGCGTGTCAGGCGCAAGCCGGCGAGCTGGTTGTCGGCGCACCACTGGGCCGCGGTGATGTCGGCCAGGCGCTGTGCGTTGTCGCCCACCGAGCTGGCGGCGCGCAGGCCCGCAGCGAGCGTGACGGCCACGATCGCGAGCGCGACCAGCACCTCGATCAGCGTGAAGCCGCGGCAGCGTTTCATCGCATCAGGGCCGCACGCCGTCGGCGGGGGCGGCATCGGGCGCGACGCTGAACGGGCCGAGACCATCGGTCACCAGTTCGATGCGGCGGTCGGCCAGCCGCAACACGATGCGCTGCGCACCGATCAGCGGCTCCGGGCCGAGCGTGACGGCACGTGCACCCACGACCTCGGCCGTGACCTCGGGGTCGAGCCAGCGCTCGGGCAGCGCCAGCTTGGCGGGCAAGCCCACGAAGCGGAAGTCCGCGGCGCCGGCTTCGGCATCGGGGCCGCGCCCGGGCACCCAGCGCGCGGCCAGGCCGGACGCACGCGCCTCGGCACGCGCCGACTCCAGCAGCGCGGCCAGACGCGCGGCTTCGGTCTCCAGCTGGTTCGCCGCCGGGTCGCGCAGGGCCAGGGCGACGAGGCCCGAGGTCAGGGCGATCAGGGCCACCACGATCAGCAGCTCGATGAGCGTGAATCCCGCGCTGCGGCGCGGGGGGCCGGGGACGGGGAAGCGCTTACTGCCAGGAGCCGACTTCGGCATCGCGGCCCTCGCCGCCCGGCTGGCCGTCGGCGCCGAAACTGTAGACGTCGATCTCACCCTTCACGCCCGGGTTGAGGTACTGGTAGGGCTGGTTCCACGGGTCATTCGGCAGCTTGTCGAGGTAAGGCTTCCAGCCCGGGGGGATGACGCCGGTGGTGGGTTTGCGCACGAGCGCGTCGAGCCCCTGTTCGGTGCTCGGGTAACGCTGGTTGTCGAGCTTGTAGAGCTTGAGCGCCTGCATCAGGTTGTTGACATCGGTGCGCGCGGCGGTGACCTTGGCGTCGGCCGCGCGGTCGAGCACGTTGGGCGCTATCAAGGCCGCCAGCACGCCGATGATCACGAGCACGACCATGATCTCGATCAGCGTGAATCCGCGTGCACGCGTCAATCTGGAACGGGTTTCGTGTGTCATTTCCGGCGCTGGGCAAGGGGACAGGGGATCATAATCGCCGCATGAAGGCACGCTGGTTGTCATTCGTGATCTGGGCCGCGGTTGCCGCGAGCGCCGTGTTCTGGGCCCTGCGCTTGCTGGTGCCGACGCTGCCCGTGCCCGCGCACGCCGCCACCGTCAGCATGGCGGCTTCGGTACGCAGCGACCTGTCGCCGCTGCTGGGCGGGGAGCTTCGCGCCAGCACCGACGAGGAAGAGCCCGTGGTCGTGGTGGATTCGCGCTACCAGTTGCTGGGTGTCGTGTCGCCGCGGGGCAGAGGCACCGGACAAGGGCTGGCGCTGATCGCCGTCGATGGCAAGCCGGCTAAGGCTTACCGTGTCGGCGCTGCCGTCGACGAAGACAACAACGTGTTGCAGTCCGTAACCGCCCGCGGTGCCGCGATCGGGCCCAAGGGGGGTGTCGCGGCGGTCGCGCTCGAGCTCCCGGCGCTCGCCCCGGCCGCTACGGGCACGATGCCGCCGCCGGCGGGCGTGGCCGCGCCCACCGTGCCGCGAGCCCTGCCGCCGCGCGCCTTTGCGCCGCCTTTCCCGCGGACGATGCCCGCTCCTGCCGCTCAGGCGCCGATGGTGCCGCAGGAGGCTCCCGCGCCCGAGCTGGATTCCAGGGGGCGCATGGCGCAGTAGCGGCCGGGCCGGCAGACGGCGCCGAAGGACCGTCCATGACACCGTCGCCCAGCCTGCTGAAGAACCTGCACGCCGAGTTGCGCGCGCACGCGCCTTTTTCCGCGATGCGGGGCGAGTCGGTCGAGGCCCTCGCCACCGCGGCGCGCCAGACCTACCACGCGCCGGGCGAAACGCTTCTCGAGCCCGGCAGCGGTGTGGTCCGGCGACTGTGCTGGCTGCGGCGCGGCGCAGTGAGCGGTTTCAACGCAGCTTCGCCCGCCGGCGCCGGCGGTGACTTCCACCTCGAGGCCGGTCAGATGTTCCCGATCGCGGCCCTGCTTGGCGCGCGGGCGGTGAGCTCGCGCTACGTCGCGGTCGACGACGTGTTCTGCCTCGAATTCGATGCCGACCTGGTGCGCCGCCTGATGGCGGAGGACCCCGCGCTGGCCGACTACATGCACCGCCAGGTCGAACACCTGCTGCTGCTGTCGCGCCAGGCGCTGCAGGCGAGTTACGCCTCGCGGGTACTCGCCGAGCAGTCTTTCGAGGCGCCGCTGTCGACGCTGGCGCGGCGCACGCCGGTGACGGTGGCGCCGGACGCGCCGCTCGTCGAAGGCCTGCAGGCGATGCAGCGCCAGCAGGTCGGCTCGGTGCTGGTGGTCGACGCCGACGGCGGCGCGCTCGGCATCCTGACACGCCACGACCTGCTGCCGCGCATCGTGCTGCGCAAGCCGCCGCCGGACATCCACCACACGCCGATGCGCGAGGTCATGACGCAGCCGGTGCATTCGATCGACATCGGCGCCCGGGTCCACGAGGCGGCGCTGCAGATGTCGCGCCGCGGCATCCGGCACCTGCCAGTGACCGAGCGCGGGCGGGTGGTCGGCGTGGTGTCCGAACGCGATTTGTTTGCGCTCCAGCGCCTGTCGTTGCAACAACTCAGCAGCGCGCTGGAGAACGCGCCCGATGTCGCCGCCCTGGTGGCGCTGGCGCCGAAGATCCGCGAGTTTGCGCGTGCGCTGCTCGCACAGGGGCTCGCCGCCGCCAGCCTGACCAGTCTGGTGAGTCACCTCAACGACCTGCTGACCCAGCGCCTCGTGTCGCTGCTCGCGGCCGGCGCCGGGCTCGACCTGGGACGCGCCTGCTGGCTCGCCTTCGGCTCCGAGGGGCGGGGCGAGCAGACCATCGCCACCGACCAGGACAACGGGCTCGTGCTCGCCGACGACGCCGACGACGCCGAGCGTGCGGCCTGGCTCGTGATGGCGCGCGAGGCGAACCACGCCCTCGACGCTGCCGGTTACCCGCTCTGCAAGGGCGGCATCATGGCCGGCAACGCGGCCTGCAGCCTGCGCCAGCACGAATGGGCGGCACGTTTCGCGCAATGGATGGAGCACGGAGAGCCCCAGGATCTGCTGAACGCCAGCATCTACTTCGATCTGCGCCCGCTCGTCGGCAACGCCGCGCTGGCGGCGCCGCTGCGCGCACAGGTGAGCGAACGTGCGGCAGCGTTGCCGCGTTTTCTCCGCCAACTGGCCGAGAACTCGCTGCACCTGGGCCCGGCGCTGAACTGGCATGGCGGGATCGACGCGGTGCCGGAGGGCGCCGCGGCATGGGTCGACCTGAAACTGCGCGGGACCGCGATCTACGTCGACAGCGCACGCCTGTTCGCGCTCGCCCACGGCGTCACCGAAGTCGGCACCTGTGCCCGGCTGCGGACTGCGGGCGCGGCGCTCGGCGTGAGCGAGCGTGAACGCGAGACCTGGGTCGGCGGGTTCGAGGTCCTGCAGATGCTGCGCCTGCGGGTGCAGATCGAGCCCAGCCCGGTGCGACCCCGAACGAACCCGAACCGGATCGACATCCATACGCTGAACGACATCGACCGCCGCTTGCTGAAAGAAGCCCTGCGCGTCGCGCGCAGCCTGCAACAGCGCATCACGCTCGACTGGATGCGCTGATGTGGTGGCAGCGCCGTAGGGACCCGGTTGCCGACCAACGCTGGGTCGTGCTCGACGTCGAGTCGAGCGGCCTCGACCCGGCACGTGACCGCTTGCTCGCGATCGCCGCGGTGGCGGTGCAGACGGCAGACGAGCGGCCGTGGATCGACTGCGCCGACAGCTTCGAGGTCGTGCTGCGGCGGGCCGGCGAGGGCCCGCCACCTGACAAGGCCAACATCCTCGTGCACGGTCTGGGCGTTGGCGAACAGGGACGTGGTGTCGAACCCGCCGACGCCTTGCGGGCCTTCGAGCGTTATGTCGGCGACTCGCCGCTGCTGGGCTTTCACGTCGGTTTCGATCGCAAGCTCATCGAACGTGCCTTCGATGCCACGCTGGGTCGGCGGCTGCAGCGCCGATGGCTCGACCTCGAGCCGCTCGCGGCGCTGACCCACCCCGAGGCGAACGCGCGTGCGCTCGACGATTGGCTGGCGCATTTCGGCATCGTGTGCAGCGTTCGCCACCAGGCAGCGGCCGATGCACTGGCGACGGCCGAACTGCTGCTGCGTCTGTGGCCGGCGCTGCGCCGTGAGCGTGCGACCGAGTTCGAGGCCTGCGTGCGGCTCGCGGCACAGCGGCGCTGGGTCGCCTGAAAAAGCTCACCCGCGCCGGCGCGTCAGCCGGCGATGTCGTCGTTCAGGATCGGCAACGGGCGCGAGGGCCCGGGGTCTTCGCCTTCGACCACGTCGGTCAACATCGCGGCGGCACTGCGCAGCAGCGGCCACGCGAGCGTGGCCCCGGTGCCGTCGGTCGCGTCCATGCCCAGTTCGAGCAGCGCCGATGCGTGAAAGTGGCCGAGCGCGCGGCTCAGGCCCAGATGCGAGTGGCTGCGGCAGAAGACGCAGTAATCGGTCACGGGCACGGCGATGCGCGAGGCCAGCATCAGCGCGGCGTAGGCCGGCATGCCGTCGACCATGATCAGCTGGCGCTTGCTCGCGGCCACGAGCATCACGCCCACCATCATCGCGATCTCGAAGCCGCCAAAGGCTGCCAGCACCTCGATCGGGTCGCTGATGTCGCGGTGCCGTGCGAGTGCGCTCTGCGTGATGTGCATCAGCTTGGCGAGCGCGTCGTCACCCATCTGCGGGCCCGACACCAGCAGCTCGCGCACCGACGTCTCGGTCAGGCGCGACAGGATCAGCGCCGCGCTCTCGTTCGCGCCGACGCCGATGCCGGCGCAGGCGAGCAGGTTGCCGCCGAGCGTGTCGCCGATCTCCATGCCGGCGCGGACCGCGGCATGCGCCTGCTCGATCGACATCGCGGCGCCGACGCGGGCATTGCGCGTGCCGTGCGCGATCTTGCGTACGAGCAGGCCGTCGTGCGCGGGCAGGTTCTCGGCCATGCCGGCGTCGATCACCGTCAGCTCGAGTTGCTGCAGGCGCGCAAAGACCGAGATCGGCAGCCGCCCGGCCAGCAGCAGGTCGACCAGCTCGTGCGTCTGCCGCTGGTGCGGCGGCACGATGCCTTCGACCGCGAGGCCGTGGTCGGCGGCGAAGAGCATCAGTCGCGGCTCGATGAAGCGCGGCTTCAGGGTGTTCTGGATCAGACCCAGGCGCACCGACAGCGGTTCGAGCTCGCCCAGGCTGCCCGCGGTCTCGCTGCGCTTGTGCAGCTTGCCGATCAGCGCCCGCTCGAGCAGGGGGTTCGAGGTCGGCGAGATGAGCGAGCGGTTGACCGGCGATGACATGGTCGGCAGTGTAGAAGCGTCGGCGCGCGCCGCTCAGCGCAGGAACAGGCGGTAGACCGGGTTCGCCGTCTCCTCGACGAAGGGGTAGGCCAGGGTCTCGAGGAACTGGGCGAAGGCGGCATCGTCGCTCGCGGGCACCTGCACGCCAACGAGGATGCGCCCGTAATCCGCGCCCTGGTTGCGGTAGTGGAACAGACTGATGTTCCAGCCCGGGTGCATCTGCGAAAGAAAGCGCATCAGCGCACCCGGCCGCTCGGGGAAGACGAAGCGGAACAGGCGCTCCTCGCGTGCGAGTTCGGTCCGGCCACCGACCATGTGCCGCACGTGCTCCTTCGCGAGGTCGTCGTCGCTCAGGTCTACCGTCGCGAACCCGTGACGCTCGAAACTGCGGGCGATGCGGCCGGCCTCGTCGCGGCGCGCGATCGACAGGCCGACGAAGACATGCGCCTGTTCGGCATCCGAGATGCGGTAGTTGAACTCGGTCACCTGGCGCTGGCCGGACGCGCCGATCAGTTCGCAGAAGCGCTTGAAGGAACCGCGCTCCTCGGGGATCGTCACCGCGAACAGCGCCTCGCGCCGCTCACCGATCTCGGCCCGTTCGGCGACGAAGCGCAGGCGGTCGAAGTTGATGTTGGCACCGCAGGTGATGGCGACAAAGGTCTGGCCCTTGAGCTTGTGGGTTTCGACGTACTGCTTGATGCCGGCGACGCCGAGCGCGCCCGCGGGCTCGAGGATGCTGCGCGTGTCCTGGAACACGTCCTTGATCGCGGCGCAGACGGCGTCGGTGTCGACGACGACGAAGTCGTCGACGAGCGCGCGCGTGAGGCGGAAGGTTTCCTCGCCGACCTGCTTGACCGCGGTGCCGTCGGAAAACAGCCCCACGTCGCTGAGCGTCACACGCTTGCCGGCGCGCACCGAGCGCACCATCGCATCGGAGTCGGTGGTCTGCACGCCGATGACCTTGATCTCGGGCCGCACCGCCGTGATGTAGGCCGCGACACCGCTGATGAGCCCGCCGCCGCCGATGGCGACGAACACGGCGTCGATCCGGCCCTGGTGCTGGCGCAGGACTTCCATCGCCACCGTGCCCTGGCCCGCGATCACGTCGGGGTCGTCGAAGGGGTGCACGAAGGTCAGGCCGCGTTCGGCCTGCAGGCCGAGCGCATGGTCGTAGGCGTCGGAGTAGCTGTCGCCGTGCAGCACGACCTCGCCGCCCAGCGCCGCCACCGCGTCGATCTTCAGCCGCGGCGTGGTCACCGGCATCACCACCGTGGCCTTGCAGCCGAGCTTGCGTGCCGACAGCGCGACGCCCTGGGCGTGGTTGCCGGCCGATGCACAAATGACGCCGAGTGCACGTTGCTCGGCGCTCAGGTGCGCCATCTTGTTGTAGGCGCCGCGCAGCTTGAAGCTGAACACCGGCTGCTGGTCCTCGCGCTTGAGCAGCACGTGGTTGCCGAGGCGGCGCGACAGGCTCCGTGCGGGCTCGAGCGCCGACTCGACCGCCACGTCGTAGACGCGGGCGGTGAGGATCTTCTTCAGGTAGTCCTCGGCCGAGCGCGCCTTGATGGCCCTGACACGGGCGGCGGCGGGTTTGTCGCGGGTCGGGGGGGCGCCGGGCATCGCGTGCGGGAGACCAGCGGTCTCGGGTGATTTCAGGGGCCGCGGATGATACGCGGCAGGCCCAGAAAAAAGCCCGGGGCTTGCGGCCCCGGGCTGAATCCACCCTTAGAGGCAGTGGAGGAGACAACCGGCGCGACGCCTTGTCTAGACACGTCGCTCGAGAGGCAGTCTAGCATCGCTTTTGTTGCGGCGCAGCAGTTTTGGCAAAGGACTTTAGAGACCTTCCACGAGGCCGCGTGCAGGCGCTGCACAATGGTGCGCCTTGGCACTGTTCACGCGCGGCGTGGCACTGGAAAAGCGTATGGAATGCACCGTTCACTGGATGCCATCGACCGGCATGGTCTTCGCCGCCGAAACCGGCAGCGGCCACGTCATCACGATGGACGGCGCGCCCGACGGCGGCGGCCGCAACCTGGCGCCGCGGCCGATGGAAACCTTCCTCGCCGGCGCCGGCGGCTGCACGGCTTACGACGTGGTGCTGATCCTGAAACGCGGTCGCCATGCCGTCACGGGATGCCAGGTCCGGCTGCAGGCCGATCGGGCGGCCGAGGATCCGAAGGTCTTCACCAAGATCAACATGCACTTCGTCGTGACCGGGCGCGCGTTGCCGCCAGCGGCGGTGGCGCGTGCGATCGAGTTGTCGCACGACCGCTACTGCTCGGCAACGATCATGCTGGGCAAGACCGCCGAGATCACGACGAGCCACGAGATCGTCGAAGGCTGAAGCGCACCGGCGCCTGGCGCCGAACGCACCTGCGGGAGCTACAGGCGGTGTGCGGTGAAGGTCATCACACCTGCCCCGGCGCGCATCAGCCACCGCACCGGCGCCGGCACGGGCGTGGCACCGGAGGCGATGGCCGCGTCAGCGTGGCGCTCTTCGTCACTCTTCATCTGCTGGCAGATCGCACGCGATTCGTGGTCCTGCGCCGGCAGCCGGTCCAGGTGGCCGGCCAGGTGCTGCTCGACCTGGCGCTCGGTTTCGACCACGAAGCCCAGGCTGGCGGCGTCCCCGAGCCGGCCAGCAAGCAGGCCGATGCCGAAGGCGCCTGCGTACCAGAGCGGGTTGAGCAGGCTCGGGCGGTCGCCCAGTTGCCCCAGGCGGGCCTGCGTCCAGGCGAGATGATCGGTCTCCTCGCGCGCCGCCTCCAGCATCTGCGCGCGAAGCGCCGGGCTGCGCGCCGTCAGGGCTTGAGCCTGGTACAGCGCCTGGGCGCACACTTCGCCCACGTGGTTGACGCGCATCAGGGCGCCGGAGAGACGCCTGTCCTGGGGCGAAAGCGCCTCCCCGCCTGCGGCCGCAACTGGGCACGGCCGGCTGGCGTGGGCCACCCCGCCCACGGTGCGCAGCGCGTTTTCGACGCTGGACAAGACACGATCAAGTGGCTCCATCGCCTTCCAGCATAGCCCAGCCAGCGGCGCCGCCGCGTCGGGGATGCACGCCTGCGCCGCCTGTTGCACGTTGTTGCCAGACAACAGGATCAAGCAAATTCCCGGCGAAGTCTTTGCACTCCAGCGGCCCCTCTGGTGCAATAGACCCAACTTCCGCTGAGGAGGTTGGCCT
>DATDER010000352.1:0-12675 GCA_036523095.1 Rubrivivax sp. | reverse complement strand
GGCGGCATGGAAAGCATGAGCAACGCGCCGCACCTGCTATTTGCGCGCAAGGGCGTGCGTTACGGCGCGGCCCAGCTCTTCGACCACATGGCCATGGACGGGCTGGAAGACGCCTACGAACGCGGCAAGGCGATGGGGGTGTTCGCCGAAGCCTGCGTCGACAAGTACCGCTTCACACGCGAGGCGCAGGACGAATTTGCGATCCGCTCGACCACCCGCGCCAAGGCGGCGAACGAAGACGGCAGCTTCGACTGGGAGATGGCGCAGGTGGCGGTGAAAGGCAAAGCCGGCGATGTCCTGATCAAGTCCGACGAGCAGCCCTTCAAGGCCAAGCTCGACAAGATCCCGGGCCTGAAACCGGCGTTCAAGAAGGACGGCACGATCACCGCAGCCAATGCATCGAGCATCTCCGACGGTGCCGCGGCGCTGGTGCTGGTGCGCGAGAGCACGGCGCGCCAGCGTGGGCTGCAACCGATCGCACGCATCGCCAGCCACGCCGTGCACGCGCAGGCGCCGGAGTGGTTTGCCACCGCGCCCGCCGGTGCGATCGACAAGGCGCTAAAGAAGGCCGGCTGGGACGCCAAGAGCGTGAATCTCTGGGAAGTGAACGAAGCTTTCGCCGCGGTGACGATGGCGGCGATGGCCGATTACCGCTTGCCGCACGAGATCGTCAATGTGCACGGCGGCGCCTGCGCGCTCGGCCATCCGATCGGCGCCAGCGGCGCACGCATCGTCGTCACGCTGCTCGGCGCGCTGCGCAAGCGGGGGCTCCAGCGCGGTGTCGCCGCGCTGTGCATCGGTGGCGGCGAGGCGACGGCGATGGCGCTGGAGATGCTCTGATGCCGGCCGGTCTCGGCCTGGCCGGCGTGCACGAGCTGCTGCTCTTCATGGCGGCTGTGCTGTTGCTCAATGCCACGCCCGGGGTCGACCTGCTGCTCACCGTGACACGCACGCTGCAGGGCGGTGCACGCGCGGGGCTGGCCGCTGCGCTCGGCATCGGCGCCGGCTGTGTCGTGCATGCGCTGGCGGCGGCTTTCGGGCTGGCGACGCTGCTCGCGGTATCGGCGGCGGCATTCAGCGCCATCAAGTGGCTGGGCGCGGCCTACCTGCTGTGGCTCGCTGCCGGCATGTTGCGGCAGGCCTGGCGCGGCGGTGAGCCGGCGCAAGGCGCTGCGCCCGTCGCCGCGCGCAGCGTCGGCGCCGACTTCCGCAGCGGCTTCGTCACGAACGTGCTGAATCCGAAGGTGGCTCTCTTCTTCCTCGCCTTCCTGCCCCAGTTCATCGCGCCAGCGGCGCCGCACAAGACGGCCGCCTTCCTGGCGCTCGGCGCGATCTTCGTGCTGCAGGGGCTGCTGTTTCTTTTCGCGGTCGTCGCCGCAGTGGCTTGGCTGCGGCGCCTGCCGGCATCGCACGGGGTGGCCCGGGTGCTCCACGCCGGCGGCGGCATACTCTTCGTTTGGCTGGCATTGCGACTCATCGCAGTACGCCAGCCCGCCCCTTGACCCGCTGCCGATGAATCAGCCCACGCCCCACTCCAAACCGATCGTCGCCGGCGAACGGGTTCACCGCATCGTGCGCTTCACACGCGAGCAGATCGCCGAGTTCGCGCGCCTGTCGGGTGATGCGAACCCGCTCCACTTCGACCACGTGGCGGCACAGCGTGCGCGCCACGGCGAGATCATCGCCAGCTGCCAGCAGACGGCGGCCCAGCTGATGGGTCTGGCGGCGACCTACTTCTCGCGTTCCGACGACGGCTGCGAACGAGAGATGCTGGGCCTGAACTTCAACATGGCGTTCAAGGCGCCGGTCTTTGCCGAGCAGGACCTGCAGCTGACGTGGACCGTCGCCGAAGTGGTGTGGAGCGCGCGCCTGGACGGGTGGGTCGGCCACATCGACGGCACGGCCCAGGTCGCGGGGCGGGTGTGTGTCGTCGGCCGAGGCACCGTGCTCGTCAAGCTCATCGGCGGGGCTGGCGCAGCATGATCCTGAGTGAAGATCATCGCGCGGTGCAGGACGCCGTGCGCCAGTTCGTGCAGGCCGAGATCGCTCCGCATGCCGCGGCGTGGGACAAGTCGCACCAGTTCCCGAAGTCGCAGTTGCGCGGTCTGGCGGGCCTGGGCTGTTACGGCGTCGCGGTGCCGCCGGAATGGGACGGCGCCGGGCTCGATTACCTGGCGCTGGCGCTGATCCTCGAGGAGATCGCTGCCGGCGACGGCGCCACCAGCACCGTGGTCAGCGTCAACAACTGCCCCGTCTGCTCGATCCTGATGGCCTTCGGCAATCCGGACCAGAAGGAGCGCTTCCTCAAACCGCTGGCGCGCGGCGATATGCTCGGCGCCTTCTGCCTCACCGAGCCGCATGTGGGCTCCGAAGCCGGCGGGTTGAAGACCACCGCGGTGCGGGACGGCGACGACTACGTGCTGAACGGCGTCAAGCAGTTCATCACCAGCGGCAAGAACGGCGACGTCGCGATCGTAATGGCGGTGACCGACAAGGCGGCGGGGAAGAAGGGCATCAGCGCCTTCATCGTGCCGACCAAGACCCCAGGTTACACCGTCGCGCGGATCGAGGACAAGCTGGGCCAGCACGCCAGCGATACGGCGCAGATCAACCTCGAGGACTGCCACGTCCCCGGCGCCAACCTGATCGGCGACGAAGGCATGGGCCTCAAGATCGCGCTGTCGGGCCTGGAAGGCGGGCGCATCGGCATCGCGAGTCAGTCGGTCGGCATGGCCCGCGCCGCCTTCGACGCCGCGCTCGCCTACAGCAAGGAGCGCACCAGCTTCGGCCAGCCGATCTTCCAGCACCAGGCGGTGCAGTTCAAGCTCGCCGACATGGCGACCCAGATCGAAGCCGCGCGCCAGCTGATCTGGCACGCCGCGTCACTGAAGGACGCCGGCCGGCCTTGTCTGAAGGAAGCCGCGATGGCCAAGCTCTTCGCCAGCGAAATGGCCGAGAAGGCGTGTTCGGCCGCGATCCAGGTCTTCGGCGGCTACGGCTACGTGAGCGACTTCCCGGTCGAGCGCATCTATCGCGACGTGCGGGTGTGTCAGATCTACGAAGGCACGAGCGAGGTGCAGAAGATCCTCATCGGCCGGGCGCTGGCATGAGCGCACCCGGCCGCTCCAAAGCGCTCGATCCGAAGCGCGCAGCGCGCAGGACCGTTCAGTGAACCCTGCACTCGACGAAGGCGCGGCACGCAGGGTCGTGCTGGTGCAGGCTTTCGACGGCGCCGAGGGCCCGCTCTGGACGCCCGAGGATCGCAGCTGGGCGACCCGCCTGGCGAGTGAAACCGCGGGCGCCGACGCGGTACCCGAGCGTTTCCTTGCAGAGCGTGCGCACCACGCGCTGCAACGCCTGGCGCCGCGCGACGCCGGGGTGCGGCGCTGGCTTGCACGCCGCTCATGGCGGCCGCTGTGGATCCTCTTCGCGCTCGCGCTGGGTTTCCTGCTCGGCCTGCTCGTCGACAGCCTGGGCGGGCGCAACCTGGTCGACCTGCTGGCGCCACCCGTTTGGGCCGTGATCGTCTGGAATCTGCTGGTCTACGCCGGGCTGGTCGTGAACGCGCTGCGACCGGCCGGCACCATGCCGCCGGTGTTGCGACGCTGGGCGCTGCGCCTGGCACGCGGCACGGTGGGCGGCAGTGCGCCGCTGAAGGCGGCCGCGCTGGATTGGGCACGCCTGAGCACGCCGCTCGCTTTGACGCGCCTGGCCTTGCTGCTGCACCTGGCGGCGGCGGCGCTCGCGCTCGGGCTCATCGCCGGCCTCTACCTGCGCGGGCTGGTGTTCGACATCCGCGCCGGCTGGCAAAGTACTTTTCTCGGTGCCGGGGTCGTGAATGCCTGGCTGACGGCGCTGTTGTCGCCCGCCGTGGCGCTCACCGGGATCGTCGTACCCGACGCGGCGGCGATGGAAGCCTTGCGGATCACGCCCGGCGCTGCGGCGACGGCGAGTGCGGCGCCCTGGATCCACCTCTACGCGGTGATGCTCGGGCTGACGGTCGTGTTGCCGCGCACGCTGCTCGCCATCGGCTCGTTCTTGCGCGCCAGCGCCTTGTCGCGCCGATTTGCGCTGCCGCTGGACGGGCCTTACTTCCAGCAGCTGCTGCGCCGCCGGCGCGGCGGCGTCGCATCGGTACGGGTGTTGCCGCATGGCGCCGCGCCCGGGCCGCAGGCTGCGCTGGGCCTGCGCGCGCTGCTGGCCAGCGTGCTGGGCGACGATGTGCAGTTGCAGATGTCGAAGGTGACGGCGCACGGCGACGAAGAGTCGCTGCCTGCACTGCCCGAGGGCTCGGCGCTGTGTGTCGCGCTGGTGGACCTGGGTGCCACACCCGAGGTCGAAGCACATGGCCGTTTCCTGCAGTCGCTGCGCGCCGCCGCGCCGGCGACGCCGTTGCTGCTGGTGGCCGACGAGGCTGCGTTCCGGCGCCGCTTTGGCACGTTGCCCGAGCGCCTGGCGCAGCGCCGCGCCGCCTGGCAGCAACTGGCCGACAGCCACCGCGTCGGCCTGCTCTGCGCCGATCTCGACCAACCCGATGTCGCCGGCGCCAAGCCGGCGTTGCAGGCGCTGCTCGGCTGATGAGCACGCCCGCGGCCGCAGCCTTGACCGCGGCGCCGGCGTCGATCTCGATCAGCCTCGTCTCGCACACCAACGCCGGCAAGACGACGCTCGCGCGCACGCTGTTGTCACGCGACGTCGGAGAAGTGCGCGACGCACCGCACGTGACCGAGTTCGCCTCTGAACACCTGCTGCTGCAGGCCGACGACGGCACCGAACTGCGCTTGTGGGACACACCCGGTTTCGGCGACAGCGTGCGCCTGGCGCGCCGCATGCGCGGGCAGGGCAGCCCGGTCGGCTGGTTCCTGAGCGAGGTCTGGGACCGGTGGCGCGACCGCCCCTTCTGGGCCACCCAGCAGGCGCTGCGCCACGTGCGTGAGCGTGCCGACGTCGTGCTCTATCTCGTCAACGCCGCCGAGTCGCCCGAGGCCGCCAGCTACGTCGAGCCCGAGATGGAGCTGCTCGGCTGGGTCGGCAAGCCGGTGATCGTGCTGCTGAACCAGCTCGGCGCGCCGCGCGCCGCAGCCGAGGAGGCGGCCGAAGTCGAACACTGGCGCGCCCACCTGGCGGCGCACGGTCGGATCGGGAGCGTGCTGCCGATGGACGCCTTCGCGCGTTGCTGGGTCCAGGAGTTGACGCTGCTGCGCGCGATCGAGGATGCGCTCGACCCGGCGTTGCGCCCGGTCATGGCCCGCCTGCGTGCCGCCTGGGCCGCGCAGCGTCTGGCCACCTTCGATGCGGCGACGGATTTGCTGGCGGCGAGCCTGGGGCGCATCGCGGCCGCGCGCGAAACCGTGGCCGACGCGCCGGGACTGCGCGAGCGGCTGCGCCGCTTCGGCTCTCGGCTGGCCCCGCTCGTCGGCGCCAAGGCGGGTGACGACGACGCCTCGGCGCTGGCGCAGCAGGCACTCGCCGCGTCGCTCGACGCCGAGGTTCGGGCCAGCACCGCCGAGCTGATCGCGCTGCACGGCATCGAAGGCCGCGCCCAGGGCGAGATCCTGTCCCGGGTCGCAACCCACTTCGAAACCCGTGGCCGGCTCGACGAAACCAAGGCCGGGGTCTTCGGCGGCATGCTCACCGGCGCGCTCGCAGGCTTGAAGGCCGACATCGCTACCGGCGGCCTCACGCTCGGTGGCGGCCTGCTCGCCGGCGGGCTGCTGGGCGCGCTCGGCGGCGCCGGCATCGCGCGTGGCATCAACGAGCTGCGCGGCGGCGGGCCGGCGTCGGTGTCGTGGTCGGCCGAGGCGATGGAGCCGATGGTCGAGGCGGCGCTGCTGCATTACCTGTCGGTGGCGCACTTCGGCCGCGGCCGCGGCGAGTGGTCGCAGGGCGAGTCACCGGCGCACTGGCGCGAGGTCGTCGCCGGCGCGCTCGCGCCGCGGCGCGAGGCGCTTTCCGAGTTGTGGCGTTCGCGCAGCGCGGGCGGCGACCCGGCCGGCGAGGCCGAACGCATCGCCGCCGTGTTGCGGCCCTCGATCTCGGCTGCCACGCGCGACACGCTGGAGCGGCTGTACCCGGGGACCTGGCCCGACGCGGCCAGCCCGGCCGCGGCGCGTGCAGAATCGCAGCCATGACCCTCGCCCCCGCCAGCGCCGAGAGCGCCCACCGCCGCCCCTTCCACCTCGCGTTCCCGGTCCACGACCTCGACGTCGCCCGCGGCTTCTACGGTGGACTGCTCGGCTGCCCCGAAGGCCGCAGTTCGCCGGAGTGGATCGACTTCGACCTCTACGGCCACCAGATCGTGGCGCACCTGGCGCCGCAGGAATGCAAGCCCGCCAGCACCAGCGCCGTGGACGGCGACGCGGTACCTGTCAAGCACTTCGGCGTCGTGCTGCCGATGGCCGAGTGGCAGGCGCTGGCCGACAGGCTGCAGGCCGCGGGCACCCGTTTCATCATCGAGCCGCACGTGCGGTTCAAGGGGCTGGCGGGTGAGCAGGCGACGCTGTTCTTCCTCGACCCCTCCGGCAACGCGCTCGAGTTCAAGGCCTTCGCCGACCTGGGTCAGCTCTTTGCAAAGCAGTAGGTGAACATCCTCATCCTTGGCGCGGGGCGGGTCGGCGAGAGCGTCGCCGAAAGCCTGGCGTCGGAGCAGAACGACATCACCGTCGTCGACACGGACCTGCAGCACCTGCGTCAGCTGCAGGACCGGATCGACCTGCGCACGGTCGCGGGCAACGGCATCCAGCCCTCGGTGCTGAAGGATGCCGGCATCGAGGACGCCGACCTGTTCATCGCCTGCGCACCGCTGGACGAGACCAACCTGGTGGCATGCAAGATCGCGCACGACCTGTACCGCGTGCCGACGACGATCGCACGCATCCGTTCGGCCGAGTTCGGGGACGGTGCGCCGATGATGGGCGAGGACGGCTTCGCGGTCGACCGCGTGATCTGCCCCGAGCAGAGCGTCACGGCCTACATCCGAAAGCTGATCGAGTATCCCGAGGCGCTCCAGGTGCTCGAGTTTGCCAACGGGCTGGTCAGCCTGATCGCGGTGCGCGCGGTCGCGGGCGGGCCGCTGGTGCGCCACAGCCTGGCCGAGATCCCGCAGCTCGTTCCCGGGATCGAGATGCGCATCGTCGCGATCTACCGCCAGGACAAGGTGCTGGCGCAGCTCGACGGCGATACCGGCATCGAGCCGGGCGACGAGGTCTTCGTGCTGGCCGCCACCGCGCACATCCGCACCGTGCTGGGCGCGCTGCGGGAGATGGACCGCCCGGTGCGGCGCATCATGATGGCCGGCGGCGGCAAGGTCGGACTGCGCCTGGCACGCCAGATCCACGACGACTACAGGCTCAAGATCATCGAGACCAACGCGGCGCGCTGCGAGTACCTGGCGACCCAGCTGCCGTCGGAGGTGCTGGTGCTGCACGGCGACTCGACCGACGAGGAGCTCATGGGTGACGAGAACGTCGCCGAGATGGACCTCTTCGTCGCACTCACCAGCGACGACGAGGACAACATCATGGCCTGCCTGCTCGCCAAGCGCCTCGGTGCGCGCCGTGTGCTGGCGCTGATCAACCGCCGCGCCTATGCCGACCTGGTGCAGGGGACCCAGATCGATATTGCGATCTCGCCCGCGCACGCGGTGATCGGCGAGTTGCTGGCGTACGTGCGGCGCGGCGACGTCGAGGCTGTGCACTCGCTGCGGCGCGGCGCCGCCGAGGCGCTGGAAGCGATCGTGCGCGGCGACCGCAAGACCTGCCGCATGGCCGGGCGGCGGATCGAGGAGATCGGCCTGCCCAAGGGGGCGCAGGTCGGCGCGATCGTGCGCGGGCTGCACCGTGCCGACGGCAGCGACGCGGGCGACGACGCGAAGCCCGAGGTCATCATGGCGCACCATGACACCGTGGTGCTGCCGAACGACCACGTGATCGTCTTCGTGCCGCGCAAGCGCATGGTGCGCGAAGTCGAGAAACTGTTCCAGGTCAGCGCGACGTTCCTCTTTTGACACCCCGCTGACACGCCATGGGCACGCTCGCCGTCGTCGCGCTGGTCGGCCGCATGGTGCTGCTCTTTGCGCTCCTCACGCTGGTCCCGCTGGCCTTTGCCCTCGTCGGCGGCGACGGTGCGGCGGACGCCTTCATCACTTCCACCGCCGTGACCTTCGCGATGGGGCTGCTGATGAGCATCGCCACCCGCCGCTTCCGTCGCGAACTGCTGCCGCGCGACGGCTTCGTCCTCGTCACGTTGACCTGGCTCGTGCTGCCGGTCTTCGGCGCGCTGCCGCTGAAGCTGGCGATCCCGGGCCTGAGCCTGACCGACGCCTACTTCGAGGCGATGTCGGCCTTCACTGCCACCGGTGCGACCGTGCTCACGGGCCTGGACGAGTTGCCGCTGTCGGTGAACGTCTGGCGCTGCTTCATGATGTTCGTCGGCGGGCTGGGCATCATCGTGCTGGCGGTTGCGATCCTGCCGCTGCTGGGCGTGGGCGGCAGCCAGCTCTTCAAGGCCGAAACGGCAGGCCCGATGAAGGACCAGAAGCTGACACCGCGCATCGCCGACACGGCGAGGGGGATCTGGGTCGCCTACGGGCTGATGTCGGTCGCGTGTTTTTTCGCCTACCGGGTGGCTGGCATGAGCTGGGCCGATGCCTTCATGCACATGTGCAGCACCGTCAGCCTGGGCGGCTTTTCTTCGCACGACGCCAGCTTCGGGCATTGGGACTCCCCGCTGATCGAGGGGGTGGCCGTCTTCTTCATGCTGCTGGCGGGGGTGAACCTGATGCTGTACTTCGTCGCCTGGCGCCAGCGCTCGCTGGGCGTGCTGTGGCGTAACGTCGAGGTGCGCAGCTTCTACGGCGTCCTGCTCGCGAGCATTGTCGTGATCGCGTCCTACCTGGTGGCGAGCGGCGCGCACCCGGACGTCGGCGAGGCGCTGCGGCGCACCGTCTTCCATGTCGTCTCGGTCGCGACGACCACCGGCTACGCGTCCTACGACTACGCGACGTGGCCGCTCTTCGCGTCGCTGCTGATGATCCTGCTCGGCTGCTTTGCCACCTGCGCCGGGTCCACCGGCGGGGGCATCAAGATGATCCGCATGCTGCTGCTGGTGGCGCAGGCGCTGCGTGAACTGGTGCGGGTGGTCCATCCGAACGTGGTCAACCCGATCGTCATCGGCGGACGCGCCGTTTCCGACCGCACGATCCAGGCGGTGATCGCGTACATGATGCTCTACGGCGCCTCGCTCGTCGGGTTGACGATGGTGCTGCTGTTCAGCGGGCTCGACGTGGTGACCGCCTTCACCGCGGTGATCGCCTGCGTCAACAACATCGGTCCCGGCCTCGGCGAGGTCGGGCCCGCAGTGAACTACGGTGTGTTGAGCGACTTCCAGACCTGGGTCTGCACTTTCGCGATGATGCTCGGCCGGCTCGAGTTGTTGACCGTGCTGGTGCTGTTCACGCGCCAGTTCTGGCGCAAGTGAGCGCCGGCCGTCGCGGCACGCACGGCGGGCGGCAGCGCCATGCAGAATCGCGGCCATGCCTCTGTCCCTTGCGAGCGCCGAGCGCGCAATTCCTCGCCCCGTTCCCCTGGGTCTTGCGCTGAACGGAGTCGACGTCGTGCTCCAGCGGAACGGGTGTTCCTAGATCATGCTGAGAGCGTGGCGGGTTCGCAGGGCACTCGGCGAAGCCGGGTTGACGGTCAAGATCAATCCGACCCTGATCCGGCAGGAGACGCGGGTCACGCCACTTCATCGCAAGAAACTGCAATTGGCTGAGAACGCGTCGATACCGGGCTGGATCAAGCGGCCGTGGTTGCGCGTGCTCTATGAAACCAGCGATTTCGTGCACGACGATGACGGCATCAGCCGCGCCGACGTCGCGAGCTCCGAGGTCTTCCGACTCATGGAGGACGTTTGGCTTTACCGTGATGCGCTTCAAGCCAGCAAGACCTACGCCTGTATCGAGCACGCGATCAGTAGCACGGGTTCGTTCACCCACAAGCGGTACTCCATATCCAGCCGCGCGGCGATCCCGGACTGCATTCGGGCCTGTTATCTCGACATCCTCCTGAGCATGGAGCGCGAGGGCTACGTGGCGGGCAAGCAGTCGGACTTCGCGACCGCAGGTGTCGGTGGCGCGATCATCGATCAGGACGGGAGCCTGCTGAGGTGTCTCGGAGCGTCGCACCGCATGGCTGCCGCGATCGTGGTCGGCGTGACCGGAGGCTTCCCGTTGCGGATCGTCGGTGCGCACCAAGCGTGGCTGCACGGCCAGGGGGTCGAGGCGCCCCGCGACCTTGCGCGTCTGGGCCCGGCCATCCGGGCGGTCGAATCCCGTCACGCCAAACCCAACTACTGTCAACAGTTGTAGACATAATTGTAGTCAATGTAGATCGACATTTCGTCGAATAAGCCCTACGACTGAGCCGCTCTACGGTGCGCAGATGTTGCCGGACTACCCGGAACTGGCCGGCGTGACGCCGCTGCCAGCGGCGTCGCAGGCTGCCCCACGGGCACCCGCCGCTGCCGCCTCACGCTGAGGCGGGGCTTCAGCCGCCCGGCGTTGGTGCGGCCCCAGTTCGATGCCCGGCGCGTGGCATGCTTCACACTCGTAGGCAAGGAAACGAGAGGGAGCAGCAATGGGTCGACACGGCGCGGGCCTGAACTGGGCGGCTTGGCTGTGCCGTGGGTGGCTGGCTTGCACGTTGGCATTCGGCCCGGCTGCGCCGGCGGCGGCGGCGGATGCGCCAGCGGACGCGGCGCAGGAAGCGCCCGTGGTCGTCGCCAACCGCACGATCGCGGTGTTGCGTGCGCCGTTCCTGGGGGTCAGCGCGGAGCGCCGCGCGCGCCGGACCGAGGTCGTGCTGAAGGAACTGCTCGATCGGTCGTCCGCCGGCGAGGTCACGGTACGCGTCGAGCCGCAGGGGCACGCCGTGATGGTAGACGGCGAGATGGCGCTGGCGCTGGTGGCGGCGGACGCCGACGCCCTGCGCGGCGAGACCCTGGCCCAGACCAGCGCCGCGGCGCGCACGGCGATCCAGCGCCTGATCGCCGACACGCGCGAGGGCCGCGACTCGCAACGCCGGGTCCAGGGCCTCTGGCGCAGCGCGCTGGCGGTGCTGGCCGCGGCGGCCCTCGTAGTGATGGCCTGGCGTACCCGCCGATGGGCCGAAGCCCGGGTGGCGGCCTTCATGTCCCGGCGGGCCACCGCGGTGCGTTTTGCCGGGGCCGAACTGGTGCGCGCCGACCGTATCGTGGGGGTCGTCAGGCTCATCGCGCGGGCCCTGTCGTGGGCCGTGCTGGCGCTCGTCGTGTACGAGTGCCTGAGTTTCGTGCTGAACCAGTTTCCCTACACCCGCCCCTGGGGCGAGGGGCTCCGGGCATACCTCATTGCCGTTGGAACGACGCTCGGTCAGGGAATCCTGCACGCATTGCCCGACCTCTTCGTCGCTTTCGCCATCTTCGTCATTGCGCGCGCCGTGATCGCGCTCTTCCGCCCCTTCTTCGCGCGCATCGCCGCGGTCCGTGCGGTCGAAGAGGGATGGCTCGATGCCGACACCGCGCGCCCGACCCAGCGCCTGTTCAACGCGGCGGTGTGGGTCTTTGCGCTCGTCATGGCCTATCCGTACCTTCCCGGCGCCGACAGCGATGCGTTCAAGGGCATGTCGGTGCTGATCGGTCTCATGTTCACGATCGGCGGCTCGAGCGTGTTCGGCCAGGCTGCCAGCGGGCTGGTGCTGATGTACTCGCGCACGATCCGCGTCGGTGAATACGTGCGCATCAACGAACACGAAGGCACCGTCACCGCGATGGGCTCCTTCACCACCCGAATGCGCACCGGGCTGGGCGAAGAGCTGACGCTGCCCAACTCGCTGGTGCTTGGCACCGTGACGAAGAACTATTCGCGTGCCGTCAAGGGGCAGGGTTATGTGCTCGACACCACGGTGACGATCGGCTACGACACGCCGTGGCGTCAGGTCGAGGCGTTGCTGCTGGAGGCCGCGCGCCGCACATCCGGCGTGCTGGCTGAACCGCCGCCGCGGGTGTTCCACACCGCCTTGTCCGACTTCTACCCTGAGTACCGGCTCGTGTGCCAGGCGGTGCCGAGGCTGCCGCAGCCGCGCGCCGAGGTGTTGAGCGCGCTCCACGCCAACGTCCAGGACGTGTTCAACGAATACGGCGTGCAGATCATGTCGCCGCACTACCTGGGCGACCCGGCGCAGGCCAAGGTGGTGCCGCGCGAGGGGTGGTACGCCGAGCCTGCGCGGCCACCCGTCGACGCGGCGCCCGGCGCCGGGGCCGGCTGAACCGCTCGCGCCGCCATGACACCCCGCCGATGCTGATGCCGCCCAAGGTCCTTCCCGACACCGACACCGACACCGACACCGACGCCGCCCACGACGCCGTCGCCGATCCGGTGCAGGCCCTGGTCACGCTGGTGGCCTACCTGAGGCCGCGCCGCGGCGAAGACGAGACCGCGCCGGCGCGTCGCTTCAGTGCCGTGATGGAGGTGCTCGAGAACGATGCCGGGCGCACGGCGGCGCTGCGCTCGCACATCGAAACGTTGCTCAACACACGCCAGTTGGTCGGCTTCTTTGCCGACAGCGGCGTGTTGCCGGTGACCGGCTTTTTCACGGAGCTGGGGCGCATCGTCACCGACCGCCTCCTGCCGGATCTGCC
>DATDER010000351.1:0-6445 GCA_036523095.1 Rubrivivax sp. | reverse complement strand
GCCGGTGCCGGTCTCGACGTCTTCGAGGAAGAGCCGACGCCAGCGTCGAACCCGCTGCTGCAGCTCGACAACGTCATCGTCACGCCGCATGGCATCTGCTTCACCGACGAATGCATGCGTCGCCTGGCGGAGAGCGCGTTCCGCGCCGCGCTCGACGTCGCGGCCGGCCGCACCCCGCCGTACGTCGTCAATCCCCAGGCCCTTGGCGAGCGCGTGTGATGTACGTCGTCACCGTGGACTTCATGATCGACCCGGCCCGCTGGGACGACTTCATGCCGCTGATGCTCGAGAACGCCGAGCGCTCGCGCAACGACGAGCCGGGCTGTCGCCAGTTCGACGTCTGCACCGACGCCACGCGTCCGGGCCAAGTCTTCCTGTACGAACTCTACGACGACGCCGCGGCGTTCGACGCCCACCTCGCCGCGGCGCACTTTCTGTCGTTCGCGGCGGCGACGAAGGCGATGGTGAAGGAGCGTGTGATCCGCCGCTGGGAGCGACACGCCGGCTGAACGCGCTCCCGGACCGACTCGCCATGCTCATCCGCAACGCCACCCTGCCCGATGGCCGCACCGGCATCGACGTGCTCGTGCAGCAGGGCCGCATCGCGGCCGTCGGCGCGGGGCTGCCGCCGCCTGAAGGCCTGCAGCCCATCGATGCCCAGGGATGCCTGCTCAGCCCGCCCTTCGTCGATCCGCACTTCCACATGGACGCGACGCTGAGCTACGGCTTGCCGCGGGTCAACCAGAGCGGCACGCTGCTCGAGGGCATCGCGCTGTGGGGCGAACTGAAGCCGCTGCTGACGCAGCAGGCCCTGGTCGAGCGCGCGCTGGCTTACTGCGACTGGGCGGTGGCCAAGGGGCTGCTCGCGATCCGCACCCACGTGGACGTGTGCGACGACCGCTTGCTGGCGGTCGAGGCGCTGCTGCATGTGAAGCGGCAGGTCGAACCGTACCTGGACCTGCAGCTGGTCGCCTTCCCGCAGGACGGGCTGCTGCGTTCGCCGAACGCGCTCGCGAACCTGACACGTGCGCTCGACCTCGGCGTCGATGTCGTCGGCGGCATCCCGCACTTCGAGCGCACGATGGCCGATGGGGCCGAAAGTGTGCGCCTGCTGTGCGAGCTGGCCGCCGAGCGTGGGCTGCCGGTCGACATGCACTGCGACGAAAGCGACGACCCGCATTCGCGTCACATCGAGACGCTGGCCTCCCACGCCCAGCGCCTGCGCCTGCACGGGCGGGTCACCGGCTCGCACCTGACGTCGATGCACTCGATGGACAACTACTACGTCAGCAAGCTGTTGCCGCTGATCGCCGAGGCGGGAGTGCATGCGGTGGCCAACCCGCTCATCAACATCACGCTCCAGGGCCGGCACGACAGCTACCCCAAACGGCGTGGCATGACCCGGGTGCCCGAGCTGATGGCGGCGGGCGTCAACGTTGCTTTCGGCCACGACTGTGTCATGGACCCGTGGTACTCGCTCGGCTCGGCCGACATGCTCGAGGTCGCGGCCATGGGCCTGCACGTGGCGCAGATGACCTCGCAGGCCGGCATGAAAGCCTGCTACGACGCCGTGACGGTGAATGCCGCCAAGGTGCTCGGGCTCGACGGCTATGGCCTGGCGCCAGGATGCCGCGCCGACTTTGTGCTGCTGCAGGCGCGCTCGCCGGTGGAGGCGATCCGTTTGCGTGCGCAGCGCCTGCTTGTGGTGCGTGCGGGCGAGGTCATCGCCCGCTCCGCGGCGGTGGCATCCGAGTTGCAACTGCCCGGGCGGCCACCGAGCGTTGATTTCACACACCCGGGGTGACCCCCGGCGGCGGCCTGTGTGGGGTATTCGGCACGCCGGAGACCCTAGAATGATTTCAAGACAGGGGCCCACCATCTCAAACAGCTTGAAACTCATTGGCGCATTGACGAGCCCTTACGTGCGCAAGGTGCGCGTCGTGATGGCCGAGAAGAAGCTCGACTTCCAGTTCGTGCTCGAAGACGTCTGGGGCGACGACACGATCCTGAAATCCAACCCGCTCGGCAAGGTGCCCTGCCTGGTGATGGAAGGCGGCGAGGCGGTCTTCGACTCGCGTGTCATCGTCGAGTACCTCGACACCTTGTCGCCGGTGGGCAAGCTGATACCGCCGGCCGGGCGCGAGCGCATCGAGGTGCGCACCTGGGAGGCACTGGCCGACGGCCTGATGGACGCGGCGATCCTGGCGCGGCTCGAAGCGACCTGGAAGGGCCGCAGCGATGCCCAGCGCTGCCCCGCGTGGATCGAGCGCCAGTTGTCGCGTGTGAGCGAAGCGCTGGTCGCGATGAGCAAGGGCCTGGGCGACAAGCCTCATTGCGCCGGCGTTCACTTCTCTCTCGCCGACGTGGCGGTCGGTTGCGCGCTGGGTTACCTCGATTTCCGCTTCCCGCAGATCGACTGGCGCGCCGCCCACCCGAACCTGCACAAGCTGTCCGACAAGCTCGCAACGCGCGCGAGCTTCATCGACACCCGCCCGCCGGTCTGAGCGGCGTTCAAGCCGCGTGAGCGGCTTTGGGCGGCTGCGTGCTGAGCAGGCTCGGTGCCGACATCTCGTGCGCCGCGGGCTCGAAGCTGTCGGTGCGCGCCAGCGGCCAGTAGAAGGCAAAGACCCGGTGCGGCCACTCGCCGCGGCCTTCGACTGCGGGCAGCAGTTCGCCCGGCTGGATGAAGGCCAGCTGGTTGGCCAGCAGGCGCACCGTGTTGTCGGCCGCGCGCCGCACGATATAGGCTGCGGTGATCTCCTTGGGATGGTGCAGGCCGGCCGCCTGCACCAGTTCCATCAGGGCCTTGAGCGTGTTGTGGTGGAAGTTGTAGACACGCTCGGCCTTGTCGGGCACGACCAGCGCCTGCTGGCGGTGCGGATCCTGTGTCGTCACGCCCGTGGGGCAGGCGCCGGTGTGGCAGGTCTGGGCCTGGATGCAACCGAGCGAAAACATGAATCCGCGTGCCGAGTTGCACCAGTCGGCGCCGAGCGCCATCGACCGGGCGATGTCGAAGGCACCGATGACCTTGCCGGCACACCCGATCCTGATCTTCGAGCGCAGGTTGAGGCCGACGAGTGTGTTGTGGACCAGCAGCAGGCCCTCCTGCAACGGCGCGCCGACGTGGTCGGTGAACTCGAGCGGCGCCGCGCCGGTGCCCCCCTCGCCGCCGTCGACGACGATGAAGTCGGGCAGGATGCCGGTTTCCAGCATCGCCTTGCAGATGCCGAACCACTCCCACGGGTGGCCGATGCAGAACTTGAAGCCGGTGGGCTTGCCGCCCGACAGCGAGCGCAGGCGTTCGATGAAATGCATCATCTGCACCGGGGTGTCGAAAGCGCCGTGGCGCGCGGGGCTGACGCAGTCCACGCCCTCGGGCACGTCGCGTGCGGCGGCGATCTCGGGCGTGACCTTCGGGCCCGGCAGCAGACCGCCGTGGCCCGGCTTGGCGCCCTGGCTCAGCTTGAGCTCGATCATCTTGACCTGCGGATCGCGTGCGTTCTCGGCGAACTTGTCCTCGTTGAAGCTGCCGTCGTGGTTGCGGCAGCCGAAGTAGCCCGAGCCGATCTCCCAGATCAGGTCGCCGCCGTGTGCACGGTGGTGCCGGCTGATCGAGCCTTCACCGGTGTCGTGCGCGAAGCCGCCGCGCTTGGCGCCGCCGTTGAGCGCCCGGATCGCGTTGGCGCTCAAGGCGCCGAAGCTCATCGCCGAGATGTTGAACACACTCGCGCTGTAGGGCTGCGCACGCGTCTCGCCGATCGTGACGCGGAAGTCGTGTGTGGCCAGCGTGGTCGGTGCCATCGAGTGGTTGATCCACTCGTAGCCGGGCACGTGCACGTCGCGCTGGGTGCCGAAGGGGCGCTTGTCGGACTCGTTCTTCGCGCGCTGGTAGACCAGCGATCGCTGCTGGCGCGAGAACGGCGCTGCTTCGTTGTCACTCTCGATGAAGTACTGGCGGATCTCGGGTCGGATGAACTCGAGCAGGAAGCGGATGTGCCCGAGGAGCGGGTAGTTGCGCAGCACCGAGTGGCGCGTCTGGCGCGTGTCGCGCCAGCCGAGCGCGACCAGGAAGAGGAAGACGAGGGCGAGCATGCCGCCGAAGCCGAAAGCGACCCAGGTGAAGAGCGACAGCAGCAGCCCCACCGCGCTCAGCAGCCAGGCGCTGTAGCGCACCGGGAAGTGGTGGTCCAGCTTGTTCAGCCAGGCGTGCATCGGGTGTCTCCTCGGGTCTTCGCCCGGGGTGATGGTAGTTCGCGCAGCAGGCCGGCCAGCGGCCGAAGTGGGCCGCCATGGCCCGCCTGTTCAGCCCAGGAAAAACGCGCGCAGCGACGCGGCTGTCTGTTCAGGCAGTTCCTCGGGGATGTAGTGACCGGAGGGCGTCGAGTGCCCCGAGACCGCGCCGCTGCACTGCGCGCGCCACAGCGTCAGCGGGTCGAAGAGCGCGTGCACCACGCCGCGGTCGCCCCACAGCACCTGCAGGTCGCAGCGCACCTTGTCGCCCGCCGCACGCGAGGCGCGGTCGTGTTCGAGGTCGATACCGGCCGACGCTCGGTAGTCCTCGCAGCTGCCGTGGATCATGTCGGCGTGCGCGAAGCAGCGCTCGTACTCGGCAAAGGCCTGCGGCTCCATGAAGTTGGCACCGCCCGAACCCCAGCCCCCGAGCTTCCACCGCAGGTACTTCAGCGGGTCGGCGCCGATCATGCGTTCGGGGTGCGGCGTGGGCTGGATGAGGAAGAACCAGTGGTAATACGCGCTCGCAAAGCGCATGTCGGTGGCGCCGTACATGTCGAGCGTGGGCGCGATGTCGAGCACACACAGCTTCGTCACCGCGTCGGGGTGGTCCAGCGCCATGCGGTGCGCGACACGGCCGCCGCGGTCGTGTCCGCAGACAGCAAAACGCTCGTGACCGAGGGACCGCATCAGCGCCACCAGGTCCTGTGCCATCACCCGCTTGCTGTAGTTGCCGTGGTCGGCGTCACCGTGAGGTTTGTCCGAATCGCCGTAACCCCGCAGGTCGGGCAGCACGAGGTGGAAGTGCGGCGCCAGCCGCTGCGCCACCCGTTGCCAGATCGCGTGGCTCTGCGGGTAGCCGTGGATCAGCAGCAGCGGCGGCTTGGCGGCGTCACCGCCGGTGCGTGCGTGGATGCGCACGCCGTTGACGTGGTGGAGCCGGGCATCGAAACCTTCGAACCAGGGGGCGGGCGTGTTCATGTTCGATCCTCCATTCGATGGCGGGGCAGGCTGATCGCATCCCGGACCACGACTGTGCGTGCAGGTGCTCGTTATACTTTCAACCAGAGCGCCGATTTGCTCCGTCTTGCGGGCGCTTCACCAAACAAATGCCGCTAAAAAGGGACGCCCGCCCGGCGTTCGCTTTGCAGCGGCACCGGGTTTTGCATTCATGCACTCGATCGGTCACGTCGCCCCGCAGCAGATGCACTTCAGCGAGCCGCTGCCGCTGAAGAGCGGTGCCGTCCTGGCCGACTACGCGCTCACCTTCGAAACCTACGGCACGCTCAGCGCGGACAAGCGCAACGCCGTGCTCGTGTGCCATGCGCTCAACGCGAGCCACCATGTCGCCGGCAGCTACGAAGGGCAGGACAAGAGCGAAGGCTGGTGGGACAACCTGATCGGCCCGGGCAAGCCGCTCGACACCGATCGTTTCTTCGTCATCGGCGTCAACAACCCCGGTTCGTGTTTCGGCTCGACCGGGCCGATGCATGTCAACCCGGCCACCGGCCGTGTCTACGGTGCCGATTTCCCGGTCATGACGGTCGAGGACTGGGTCGACGCGCAGGCGCGGCTGATCTCGCGCCTGGGCATCGAGCAACTGGCCGCGGTGCTGGGCGGCAGCCTCGGTGGCATGCAGGCGCTGGCCTGGACATTGCGGCACCCGCAGCGGGTGCGTCACTGCATCGCGGTGGCGACGGCGCCCAACCTGTCGGCGCAGAACATCGCCTTCAACGAGGTGGCGCGGCGGGCGATCATCACCGACCCCGACTTCCACGGCGGCCACTTCTACCAGCACGGCGTGGTGCCCGGCCGCGGCCTGCGTGTGGCCCGCATGATCGGCCACATCACCTACCTGTCCGATGACGCGATGGACCTGAAGTTCGGCCGCAAGCTGCGCGCCGCGGAGCTGGGATACAGCACGCAGGAGATCGAGTTCCAGATCGAAAGCTACCTGCGCCACCAGGGTGACAAGTTCAGCGAATACTTCGACGCCAACACCTACCTGCTGATCACGCGTGCGCTCGACTACTTCGATCCCGCACGGGCCTACGGCGGTGAGCTGGCGAAAGCCTTCGCCGTCGCACGCGAGCACAAGTTCCTGCTCGTGAGCTTCACCACCGACTGGCGCTTCTCCCCGAAACGCAGCCGCGAGATCGTCAAAGCGCTTCTGGACAACCGGCGCGAAGTCAGCTACGCAGAGATCGATGCACCG
>DATDER010000350.1:0-2006 GCA_036523095.1 Rubrivivax sp. | reverse complement strand
TCGCCGCCATCATCGGCGGCTTCAACAACAGCCGCGGCGCGCTGCTCGGCGGTGTGATCGTGGGCGTGTGCGAGAACCTCGCCGCCGCGTACATCTCGCCCGCCTACAAGGATGCGGTGGCGCTGGTGATCTTCATGGCCGTGATCCTGTTCAAACCGCAGGGTCTGCTCGGCAAGAAGGTCGAGAGAAAGGTCTGAGGAGCACACCATGAAAAAACTCCACCTCGTCGGCCTCGCCCTCATCCTGCTCGTGATGCTCGCGGTGCCACCGTTCCTCAAGAGCTACGGCATCTACCTCTTCAGCTACTGGATCGTCTTCGTCATCGCCACGATGGGCCTGAACCTGACGATCGGCTACGCGGGCCAGAAGAGCCTCGGCCACGCCGCCTTCTTCGGCATCGGCGCCTACACGGTGGCGATCCTGATGAAGGCCGGCTTCAGCTGGTGGTTCGGGCTGCCGGTGGCGATGGTCGGCTGCTTCGCCATCGGCCTGGCGCTCGGCTTCCCGGCGCTGCGCGTGCAGACGATCTACCTCGCCTTCGCCACGCTCGGCTTCAATACCGCGGTGTGGCTCGTGATGCGCAACGAGGAATGGCTCACGGGTGGCACCTTCGGCATCAACAACATCGCGCGGCCCTCGCTCTTCGGCATCGACCTGTCGAGTGCCCTGGCGTATTACTACTTCGTGCTCGCGCTGGCGGTGATCCTCGGGGCGTTCCTGTGGAAGCTGCTGCACTCGCCCTGGGGCAAGGCCTTCACCGCGCTGCGCGACAACCCGATCCGCGCCGAGAGCCTGGGCGTCAACATCCAGGCCTACACGCTGCTGAGTTTTGCCATCGGCGCGGTCTACGCCGGCATCGCCGGGGCGCTGTTCGCGTCGCTCGTCGAGTTCATCGAGCCGGCGCCCTTCACGGTGGGGGCGTCGATCATGATGTACCTGATGGTGGTGGTCGGTGGCGCGGGTTACTTTTTCGGCCCGCTGCTCGGCTCGGCCGTCGGCGTGCTGCTGCCCGAGTGGCTGCGCTTCGCCCAGGGCTGGTACCTCTTCGTCTTCGGCAGCGCGGTGGTGATGTTGATGTTGTGGCTGCCCGACGGCCTGCTGAGCATCCCGGACCGGATGCGCGCCAAGCGCCTGGCCAGGGAGGCCTCGGCCGCACGTGCAGCATCGGCCGCGCAGATCGGAGCCCAACCATGAGCGCCCCCCTGCTCAAGGTGACCGGGCTGAAGAAGGCCTACGGTGCGATCCAGGCCGTCGGAGGCGTGTCCTTCGAGGTGATGCCGGGCGAGATCTTCGGCGTCATCGGGCCCAATGGCTCGGGCAAGACGACGATGTTCAACAGCGTGCTCGGCCAGATCACGCCCGACGAAGGCAGGATCGAACTCAACGGGCAGGACATCACGAAGCTCAGCCCACAGCAGCTCAACCAGCGCGGTGTCGGTCGCACCTTCCAGACGCTGCAGGTCTTCGGCAAGATGACGGTGCGCGACAACCTGCTGGTGGCGGCGCAAGAACACCACGGCAGCATGTGGAGCCGCATGTTCGCGCCCAGCGACTCGGGCATGGGCGCCAAGGCCGACGCGCTGATCGACCAGTTCCGCATCCGCCACGTCGCCGACAAGAAGGCCGGTGACCTGAGCTACGGCCAGCAGAAGCTGGTCGACATCGCGATGGCCTTCATGAGCGAGCCCGACCTGGTGCTGCTCGACGAGCCCTGCGCCGGTGTCAACCCGAGCCTCGTCGGCGGCATCAGCACGTTGCTGAAAGACCTGAATAAGACCCGCGCCGCGGGGCAGAAGGTCGCCAGCTTCGTCGTCATCGAACACAACATGGACTTCGTGATGGGCCTGTGCCACCGCGTCATGGTGATGGTCGAAGGCACGGTGATGGCGATCGGCACACCGGCCGAGATCCGCGCCAACAAACAGGTGCTCGACGCCTACCTGGGGAGCTGAGCATGAGCAATGACATCGCAATCGAATTCGACGACGTGGTCGCCGGTTACGGCG
>DATDER010000349.1:0-3541 GCA_036523095.1 Rubrivivax sp. | reverse complement strand
GCCTCCAGCGCCGGCGCCCGCGCCGCCGCCGCCGCCCCCACCCCGGGTCGACGTAAGGGCGTCGCTCGAACTCGCGCGCAACCACCTGGACCAGGGCCAGGAAGAACTCGCCATTGTCGAATTGAAGCGTGTGCTGCAAGCCGAGCCCGAAAACAAGACAGCCACCTCGTTCATGCGCCAGATCCAGGACGATCCCAAGACCCTGTACGGCCGCGTAGCGCAGTCCTACCGGGTGGCCCCCGGCGACACGCTCGCGGCGATCGCACAACGTGCCCTGGCCGACCGCGACCAGTTCTATGGTCTGGCGCGATACAACAACATCAAGGTGCCGCGTGACCTCAAGGTGGCGCAGGTGATCAACGTGCCGGGCACCAAGCGGGTCCCGCCGCCGCCCGGTTCGCCGGCGTCAGCACCTGCATCGGCACCGGTGCCGCCGCCATCCACCCCCAGCGCTCCCGCCGCAAGCGACGAACAGAAGGCTGCCGAGGCCAAGCGGGTGGCCGACGAGAAACAAGCCACTGCCGAGCGGAAGGCCGCTGCCGACCGCAAGGCTGCGATCGACCGCAACAGCCGCGCTGCCCGGTCGGCGATGGCGCGCCAGGACGTCTGCGGCGCCATCAAGTCCTGGGACGCGGTGCTCGCCCTCGACCCCGACAACCAGACTGCACAACTCGAGCGCACCCGTGCGGTGGGCCTGAAAGCGCGCCTGCCTGCGAGCCAGTGCTGAGCCGCGCGGCGCCTTCACTTCGTCGTCGGTGTCGTCATCATGGCGGGCGCAGCCCGAAGCAACTTCAGCCGCGCTGCCGCGTAGCGGTTGGCGGGATCCAAGGCGAGCCCGTTCTCGAGCGCCGCGATGGCGCCGCTGCGATCGCTCAACTCCAGTCTGCTCGCCTGGCGAAAATACAGGTTCGCCAGTTGCTGGCGAGCCTGCGGGTCGGCACGCGTGCCGTGGGCCATCGGCTTGAGCATCTGGATCGCCGCATCGACATCGCCTTGTGATGCCAGCAGGCTCGCGTGTTCGCGGTCGTTGACGTTCCCGGCGGGGCTGGGCGCTGGGGCCGAGGGTTTGTTTGCGGATGAACGTGCCGGCGCGGTCGCGGCGCGCTGCGACCGCGCGGCGTAGGGGTCGCGCGACGCACCGGTCTGACCTCGCCTCGTGTGAACACGACCGATCTCGCGCAGGGCATCGGCAGCGGCAGCGTGCCCGGGGTCGATCGCCAGCACTTCCAGATAGAGGCGGGTGGCGGCGTCCCAGTCGCCACGGTGCTGCGCCTGCTGCGCGCGCGGCAGGCGTTCCGCCACCGCGGCCATGGCGGCGGCGTGCGCGGCGACCCGCTGCTGCCGCGCTTCGGGATCTTCGGGTGCAAGTGCCAGCACGACGTCCCAGGCCCACTGCGCGTCGGCCCAGCGGCCTTGCCGAGCGGCGGCGTGGGCCGCAGCGCGTTGGCGGCTTTCGAAGGCCGCCAGTGGTGACTTGGCGGCCGCCGCGGGCGGCGCGACGTCTTCCGCAGGCGCCGCGATGGGAGGCGCCTGCGATGGTGCCTTGGACGGGCTCGCGCAGCCTGCGCACAGCGCCACGCCGACGAGCCCGCAAGCCACGCCGGCGGACGCTCCCACCCGGCGGGGCCGTGGTACAGGTCCGTTCACGGCTTCCTCGGTGGCCTGCGCCCGTTCAGGCGCGCATCGAAGTCCTCCAGCGTGTGCTCGCCGTAGATCATCACCCGCTTGAGCAACAGCGGCGACGCATAGAAGGGGTTGCTGCCTGGCACCACCGTGACGCCGATTTCGTAGCCGTTGCGCCGCATCGCGTCGATGACGATCGCGTTGGCATCGCCGTAGGGGTAGGCGAAGTGGCGCACCTTGCCCGAGGTGCCCGACAGGTTGCGTTCGATCACCGTGCGAGGGTGCTTCAGTTCGATGTCGAGCTGCTTGCGGTAGGCCGCTTCGCTTTCGTCCGCGCCGCGCTCCATCAGGTTGCGGTGCGATTTGGAGTGCGCCTGGATGTCGATCAGCCCCGAACGCCGCATCTCGTCCATCTGCGGCCAGCTCAGCGCGTCACGCGAACCGATGAAGTCGGTGTAGACGAACATCGTCGCCGGCAGGGCGCGTTGCTTCAGCGCCGGGTACGCGTGGCGGTACATCGACTCGTAGGCATCGTCGAAGGTGATGACGACGGACTTCGGCGGCAGAGCCTTCTTGCCGGCCTGGAACGCGGCCAGGTCCGACAGCCGAACCACCCGGTAGCCGTTGGCGGCGAGCCAGTCCAGTTGAGCGGCGAAGCTGACCGGCGTGACCGTCATCTTCGATGGCGGGGTGCCGAACTGGTGGTAGCAAAGGATCGGGACCGACTGCACGCCGTCGGCCGTGACACCCAATGGGTTGCGCGGCACCAGTGGCACGACCAGCGGTTGACCCGCCACGGCTTGCGTGAGGCCCGGGTTGGCGTCCTCGATCTGCCAGGACTCGGACGCCGAACCCAGAAAATGGGCCGCGATGATCGCCGTGGTTTCCCCCTCGCGCGGCAGGTAGACCAGCAGGCGCTCGTGGCGTCCCGCGACCACGCCTTCGACACGAACCGGGGCGGGTGCGGGTGCCGCCGCGGGCACCGGCGGTGGCGCTGGCGCATCGGGCGGCTTCGGTGGCGACCCGCAGGCCACCGCCAGCGCAGCGGCGAGCGGCACGAGCCCGCGCCGAGCCCACCGGTTCATGCCGCGGCCCCCGCGGCCGGCGGGGGGCCTGCCGGTGCGCCCGCAACCGTGCCGGTCTCTCCCGGCGGCGGCGAAACGGGTGCGGCGGGCAGGACCGGTGGGGCAGGTGCCTCGCGCAGCTGCAGGGCCTGCGCCATGGCGTCGAAGTCGACGTAGAGCTGGCCGAATTCGTCCTTGCGGGTCTCGGCAATGCGGTGCGTGAAGTTGCCCTTGGCGATCTCACCGAGTGCCTCGCTGACGAGCCGGATCGGCTTGGCGAACCAGTCGGCCAGGAAGTACATCGCCACCGCCACCGCCGCCACCGTGACGAGCGCGAGGATGACCATCAGCGTGATCGACAGCCGGGCCACCTGCGTCAGCGGCTTCTCGGGAATGCCGAGCGCGACCCGGCCCACCAGCGTGTCTTGGAAGGTGACGGGCGACTCGAAGCCGAGCACCGGCTCGTCGCCGACCCGGTAGCGCATCGCCGCGGTGCCGCCGGCGAGCTGGCCCAGGCTCTCGGTGCCGGCGGCCCGGTAGGGTTGGCCGGTTTGCGCCGCGACGCTCGAAGCGCGCACGACGCCGGCCTTGTCGATGAAGACGATGCGTTCGAAGTTGCCCGTCTTCATCATTTCCTGCACCGCCACGTCGACCACTTCCCACTCTTCGCTCAAGGCGCTGGCAGCGTTCTGGCGCGCGATGAATCGTGCCAGCGAGGCGCCGTACTCGGTCGCCTGGCCCATCAACGCGGCGTACTGGCGTTGGGTCACGATGGTGGCGGTGATGCCCATCACGGTGGCGATGATCGCGGCCATCGCCAGGGCCCACTTCAGGCGCAGCGGCATGATGCGTGG
>DATDER010000348.1:0-2548 GCA_036523095.1 Rubrivivax sp. | reverse complement strand
CGATCTGCGGCCACGATCACCACCCGCGTCGGGTACAGCCTCTTGCTGACCGATTGCCCCACCAGTTCGCACGGTGTCGCCGCCGGACGAATACTCCCCATTTCCGCCGGTTGAATATTCCCCAGTTTGATTTTTGAGCGCAGGCGGGCCGAGGCCCGGCTGCGCTCGGCACCGGCCCTGAGCATCGTCGTCCTTGACTGGCGGCGTGCGGAGGGTGGGTGGTCAATCTGAAGGGATGGATGATGATTTTGGAGTTGTATCAACAGGGCTTGTCGGTGTCGGCGATAGCCGAACGCACCGGCCACGACCGCAAGACCGTTCGCAAAGTGATCCGACGCGGCTTGGTGGTGCCGAAGTACGCGTGGCGCGTGCCGCGGCCAACGCTGATTGGTCCCTACGAGCCCTACCTGCGCGAGCGCGTGGCCGCCTGGCCCGAACTCAGCGGCGTACGGTTGCTGCGCGAAGTGCGCGAGCGCGGCTACGCCGGTGGCGTCACCCAGCTCAACGACTTCCTGCGCGCGGTTCGGCCTCCAGTGGTCGCGCCCTTCGAGGTCCGCTTCGAGACGCCCGCCGGCCGTCAGGCGCAGGTCGACTTCGCGCACTTCATGGTCGAGTTCACCGAGCAGCCCGGCGTACAGCACCGCGTCTGGCTCTTTGCCATGGTGCTCGGCCACAGCCGATACCTCTGGGGGCAGTACGTGCTGCACCAGGATCTGGGCACCGTGCTGCGCTGTCACATGCTCGCCTTCGAGCACTTCGGCGGAACGCCGCACGAGATCCTGTATGACCGCATGAAGACGGCGGTGCTCGGCGAGGCGACCGACGACACCGGCATCGTCTACAACGACAAGCTGATCGGCCTGGGTGCGCACTACGGGTTCAAGCCGCGGGCCTGCAAGGCCTACCGCGCCAAGACGAAGGGCAAGATCGAGCGACCGTTCCGCTACGTGCGGGCCAACTTCTTCCTCGCACGCAGCTTCGCGAACCTGGAAGATCTGAACCGTCAGCTGCGCGCCTGGCTCGACACCGTCGCCAACGCCCGGCTGCACGGCAGCACTGGGCGCGTCGTGGCCGAGCACTTTGCGGCCGAACGCGGCAGCCTGAAGTCGCTGCCTGCCGGGCGCTTCGACGCCGTGCTGCGCACCGAGCGGCGCGTCAGCCATGAGGGCATGGTCTCGGTCGGTGGCAACCTCTACAGCGTGCCCGATGGCACCGTCAAGCGCGTCCTGGAGGTGGAGACGACCGCCGACTGCGTGCGCATCCACGACGGCCATCGCTTGGTGGCGGTGCACGCGCTGCTGCACGGGCGGCGCCAGCGCTCGCTGCTGCCAGGGCATCGACAGTCTCGGCGCTCGAACACGGCGCCTGAGATGCGGGAGTCCCACGTCGTGAGGCCTCCGGGCCACAGCGTCGTCCGCCGCGCGCTGGAGGTCTATGCGGCTGTGGCCGAACGGCTCGGCGCCGCGTCGCGCGTGGCTGCCGCGCCTTCGGCATCAACGGGAGGCGCGCGGTGAGCGGCGACACCACCGACCGCATCCGCCGGCACCTGGTCGGCCTGAAGATGCCGCGAGCGCTGGAGGCGCTGCAGATGACGCTCTCGCGCATCGAGCAGGGCGAGGTCAGCGCACTGGAGGCGATCGAGTCGCTGCTCGGCGAGGAGTACACGACGCGCGAGAGCCGGCGCATCAAGATGGCGCTGCAGACAGCGAGGCTGCCGACCGTCAAGACGTTGTCGGGCTACGACTTCAGCTTCCAGCCGAGCCTGGACCGCAACCGGGTACTGGCGCTCGCCGAGCTCGAGTTCGTGGCGCGCCATCAGTGCATCCATCTGCTCGGGCCGCCCGGCACGGGCAAGAGCCATCTGGCGATCGCCCTCGGCGTGGAGGCGGTGCGCGCCGGCAAGAGCGTCTACATGGCCACGCTCGCGGAGATGGTGGACTCGATGCGGCGCGCCGAGCGCGAGGGGCGGCTCAGCGAACGCGTCCGCTACCTGGCTCGTCACAGCGTCTTGATCGTCGACGAGATCGGCTACCTACCGGTGGGCTCAGGCGGGGGCAATCTGTTCTTCCAACTCGTCAACGCCTGCTACGAGCGCTGCGCGATGATCATGACGAGCAACCGCGGCTTCGGCGAATGGGCCGACATCTTCGGCGACTCGGTGGTGGCGACCGCGCTGCTCGACCGGCTGCTGCACCACGCGGTGGTGATCCCGATCGAGGGCAATTCGTACCGCCTGCGCGAGCACGCGAACCTGCTGCCGGAGCATCTACGCAACCGCGCTGCGCTGCAAAGCGGTAACCCGCCGGAGAGCAAACGCGGCCCGGGACGCCCTCGAAAGGAGGCCGCCGCACCCCTCGCCGGCTGAGCACCGGAACCGCTACGGGGTGGGGAAATTTACTCCGGCGGAAATGGGGAAAAGTAGTCCGGTGTTGACAGTTCTGTACCCACTCCACGCCCTTCGCATGGGCCGCCTCGATCGCGGTCTGCAGAGTCTCGTAGTCCCCTCGTGGAACGTCTATGGCACGTGGGCGGGTCGGCCAGATCTGCT
>DATDER010000347.1:0-10495 GCA_036523095.1 Rubrivivax sp. | reverse complement strand
CTTATGAATCGCGCCGCACGGAGACCTGGCTCAAGCTGAAGAACAAGCTGCGGCAGGAGTTCGTCGTCGCTGGTTACACCGACCGCTCGAGTGGCGAGGCCGAGATCGGCAGCCTGCTGCTGGGTGTGCACGACGACGGCGGGCAGCTCGTCTACGTCGGCAACGTCGGCACCGGCTGGAATGCAAAGATCGCGGCCGAACTGAAGCAACGGCTGAAGAAGATCGAGCGGACCGTGTCACCGTTCGGCACGAAGCCGCTGCACCAGCACCGCTGGGCGGTGCGCGACGTCGCTGCGCAGCACTTCGTCAAGCCGACCTTGGTGGCCGAAGTCGAGTTTTCGGATTGGACACCCGACAGCCAGGTCCGGCATGCCAAGTACCTCGGCCTGCGCATCGACAAGGACCCGAAGACCGTGAAACGCGAAAGCGCCGTGATGCCGCAGGGCCCGGCGCTGGTGAAGGCCGGCAGCAGCGTCGTCGGCGGGGTCAAGGTCAGCCACCCCGAACGCATCATCGACGCCAGCACCGGCATCACCAAGCTCGAACTGGTGCGCTACTACGAGTCGGTGGCCGACTGGATGTTGCCGCACCTGAAGGGCAGGCCGTGCTCCCTCGTGCGCGGGCCCAGCGGCGTGGGCGGCGAGCTGTTCTTCCAGAAGCACATCGAGTCGCTGCAGATCACCGGCATCAAGGAACTCGACGCCGGGCTTTGGCCCGGCCACGCCTCGCTGCTGGAAGTGCCCACAGTGAAGGCGCTGATCGGCGCGGCGCAGATGAACGTCATCGAGTTCCACACCTGGAACGCCCTCGTGCGCAAGATAGACCGGCCCGACCGGGTGATCTTCGACCTCGACCCCGGTGAGGGCGAACGCTGGGAGCGGGTGCAGGAAGCCGCGACCCTGGTGCGCGGGCTGCTTCAGGAACTCGGCCTGCAGAGCTGGCTCAAGACCAGCGGCGGCAAGGGCCTGCACGTGGTGGTGCCGCTGACGCCGCGCGACGACTGGGACACCGTGAAGGCCTTCGCGCAGGCCGTGGTGCAGCACCTGGCGCGCGTGATCCCGCAACGCTTCGCGGCCAGGATGGGCGCAGCCAACCGCGTGGGCAAGCTCTTCGTCGACTACCTGCGCAACAACCACGGCGCGACGACGGCGGCCGCGTTCTCGGCGCGTTCGCGGCCGGGGCTCGGCGTCTCGATGCCGATAGCCTGGGACGACCTGGCGGCGCTCAAGCGCGGCGATCAATGGACGGTGCGCACGGCGCGCGAGCACCTGTCCTTCCAGTCCATCGATCCCTGGAAAGACTATTGGATCTGCAAGCAGACGCTGACGGCCGGCCTCAAGACGCTGGGACTTTCGCCAGCAGCGCCGCCGCGTAGCCGGGCGCCGTCGGCTCGTGCATGAAGTACGCGTGAACCTCCTGCCATTGCGTGCCCGCCAGCCGCTCGGCCCAGGCCGTTAGATCGGCGTCCGAGTAGTTCTCCAGCCGCAACCGCACGTAGCCCCAGGGCGCCGTCTCGACCAGCGGCGGCGGGGTGCTGTCTTCGCGCTCCGACAGGCACAACGAGGCGCCGGCACTCTTCAGCAGGGCGTAGATGTCGTCGTCGAACCAGCTGTCGTGGCGGAACTCGAAGGCCGCGCGGTGGCCAGCGGGCAGGAGGCGAAGGAAGTCCTGCAGCCGTGCCGCATCCTTCTTCAGGAAAGGTGGCAGCTGAAACAGCACCGGCCCACGCTTGGCACCGAGCGCGGCGAGGTTCTTGTAAAGGTAGCTCACCGGATCGGCCGCGGCGTCGGCCGCCAGCCGCGCGACGTGCGTGATGCGCTTCGAGGCCTTGATCGAGAAGCGAAAGGCCTCGGGCGTAGCCAGCGCCCAGCGCTCCAGCACCTCGGCTCTGGGCATCTGATAGAAGGTGTTGTTGATCTCCACCGAGGGCAGGCGCTCCGCGTACCAAGCGAGCATGGACTCGGGCTGGATCTTTTCCGGATAGAAGCTGCCCTTCCATGCCTTGAAGGCGTAGCCGCTGGCGCCTGCCCAAAGCTTGAGTGTCCCCATCGTGCACCTCCGCGCGCTGCCGTCGCTGCGACAGCATTCTGAGGCTAGCTGGTCATGTCATGCTTACACTCACTTGTACCCCTCACTGCTGGCCACCTCACCCCAACGGAGACGAGCATGAAGCGACGCACCCTGCTGCGGGCCGCCCCCGCGCTGCTGGGGCTGCCGGTCTGGGCCCAGGCCAGCTTTCCCAACAAGCCCATCCGCTACATCGTTCCCGTGGCTCCCGGCGGCGGCAGCGACTTCGTCGGCCGCACGGTCACGGAGCGCTGGGGTCAGGCCCTCAAGCAGACCTTCGTGGTCGACAACCAGAGTGGTGGGGGCGGCACCATCGCCTGTCAGGCCACGGCTCGCGCCGCACCCGACGGCTACACGCTGATGCAGGGCTACGTGGCCACGCATGGCACCAGCCCCGCGACGCGCAAGCTGCCATACGACGCGATCAAGGACTTCACGGCCATCGGCATGATCGGTGGCACACCCAACGTGCTGGTCGTCAATGCGGCCTTGCCGGTGAACAACCTCAATGAGTTCGTGGCCTACCTGCAGAAGAACCCCGGCCGCGTCAGTTACGGCTCGGCCGGTCCGGGGTCGCTGACGCACCTGACGATGGAGCTGTTCAAGCAGCAAGTGAACTCGTTCATGGTCCACATTCCTTATCGCGGCATCGCACCGGCCTTCACCGACCTGATGGGCGGCCAGACCGAGGCCATGTTCCCGGGACTTGCGGCGGCCGTGCCGCACATCCGGTCCGGCCGCGTCCGGCCGCTGGCGGTGACAGGCCTGGCGCGCCACCCGCTGTTCAAGGATCTGCCCACGCTGGACGAGTCGGGCTACAAGGGATTCGATGCGCAGCAGTGGTACGGCGTGGTGGGCCCGGCCGGCTTGCCGTCCGCGGTCGTCAAGCAGCTCAACGACAGCTTGGCCACGGTGCTGTCCGCCCCCGATCTGCGCGAGAAGCTGTCGATCGAGGCGGTCGAGCCCAATCCGATGAGTCCGGAGAAGTTCGCCGAGTTCATGCGCGCCGACATCGCCCGCTGGACCCAGATCGCCAAGGCCCGCAATATCCAGCTCGACAGCTGACAACCTCCAGGACAGACACGCTCTCATGGCCCGCAACACCCAGGTCGCCGCCGACCACAACGCCCCGCCCATCACGCAGCTGCTGGCACGCTTCGTCGCCAACCACCCCAGCCGGGGCTGGAGCGGCGAGGTCGACCACGAAGCCCACCGCACCTTCATGAACTGGGTGGGTTGTGCGGTCGGAGCTGCGCACCACGAAACCGCGCAGGCCGCGCTGGCCGCCGTGCAGGTGCTGCAGCCCGCAGCGCAGGCCAGCATCCTGGGCCGCATCGAGCAGGTGGATGTGGCCAGCGCCGCGCTGATCAACGGCATCAGCTCGCACACCTTCGACTTCGACGACACGCACCTCAAGACCATCATCCACCCGGCCGGCCCGGTGGCCAGCGCAGCGCTGGCCCTGGCTGAGCACACCGGCGCGAGCGGACGCGCGCTGATCGACGCGCTGGTGCTGGGCATCGATGTGAGCTGCCGCGTCGGCAACACGATGTACCCCGACCACTACGACCGCGGCTGGCACATCACTGGCAGCACCGGCACGCTGGGTGCAGCGGCCGCGTGTGCGCGCCTGCTGAAGCTCGACGCGGACCAGACCGCCATGGCCCTGGGCATCGCCGCGTCGCAGCCCATCGGCGTGCGCGAGCAGTTCGGCACCATGACCAAGCCCTTCCACCCGGGCGGCGCCGCACGTGCCGGCCTGATGGCGGCGCTGATGGCGCAGCACGGCTACACCGCCAGTCCGCGCGCGCTGGAAGCGCCACGCGGCATGATGCAGACCATCTCGACCAAGAACGACTGGTCCGAGATCACCTCCGAGCTGGGCCAACGCTTCGAGATCAGCTTCAACACCTACAAGCCCTTTGCCTGCGGCATCGTGATCCACCCGAGCATCGACGCCTGTGCGCAGCTGCGCGAGCAAGGCGTGAAGCCCGAGCAGATCGAGCGGATCGAGTTGAAGGTGCACTCGCTGGTGCTCGAGCTCACCGGCAAGAAGGAACCGGCCGACGGGCTGCAGGCCAAGTTCAGCGTCTACCACGGCTGCGCCGCCGGGCTCACCTTCGGCCGGGCGGCCGAGGAGGAGTTTGCCGATGAGATCGTCAACCGTGCCGACATGGTGGCGCTGCGGCGCAAGGTCGCGGCCACGGTGGACGACACGATCGACGAGGCCAGTGCCGACGTTACGGCGGTGCTGACCGACGGGCGACGTGTGCGGGTGTTCGTCGAACACGCCATCGGCTCGCTGGCCAATCCGATGACCGACGCGCAGCTGGAGGCCAAGTTCCACGGCATGTCGGACCCGGTGTTGGGTGCTCAGCGATGCAGCGCGCTGATCGAGGCCTGCTGGGGTGTGGGCAGCAGGGCCAATCTGCGCGCGCTGGCGCGGCTGGGTATGCCCGCCTGAGACCCGAGCGTCGCACCGTCAGGGCAGGTTCTCGCGCAGCACGATGCTGATGCGCACCGGCTCGACGCCGGCGTTGGCGCTGCGGCCGTCGCGCAAGTTGGTGAAGATGCGCACCGCATTCAGCAGCACGGTCTGTGGCTGTTGGTTGATGGCAGCGTCGAGCGTGCCGTCGATCAGCAGCGCACGCGTGTCCGGCGTCAGACCGTGGGCGACAAAGACCGTATGCTGGTCTCGTTGGCGCTCCTTGAGCGCGCGACCGACGCCCTCTGCGCCGCCGCCGATGTTGTACAGGCCGACCAGGTCGGGGTGCTGCTTCAGCAAGCCCAGCGTCAGGCGGTGGTTGGTGTCGGCGTCGTCGCGGCCCTCGCGCACGCCGACCACTTGAAGCGCGGGGAACTCGTCCTGCATCAGGCGCAGAAACCCCATCTCTCGCTCCTCGTGGCCGCGGTAGGCGAGCGAGCCGGCGATCATCGCCACCGAACCCGTGCGCGGTCCCAGAAAGCGGCCGATCAGTGTCGCCGCGGTGCGGCCTGCGGCGCGGCTGTCGATGCCGACATAGGCCTCGCGCTTCGATTGCGCGAGATCCGAGATCAGCGTCAGCACGTGCACCCCGCTGGCTGCCAGGTCGTCGACCGCTGCGCGCACGCGCGGATGTTCGAGCGCCATGAAGGCCAGGCCTTGCGCCGCTCGCCCATGGCGGTGCAGCGCGGCGGCCACCTTGGCCGGGTCGAAGCTGTCGACGTAGTGCACCCGGCAATGCACGTGGTAGGGCGCCAGCGCATCGCTCGCCCCCGCGATGCTGTCGCCGAGCATGCGCAGGTAGCGGTTCGTGCCGGCTGGCAGAACGAAGGCCAGCTCCATCGGCGGCGGGCGCAGCGTGCGCCAGAGTTCGGTGTCCGGCAGGTACTGCAGGGCGGCGGCGGCCTTCAGCACGCGCTGCGCCGTGGCCGGCCGCACCGGCAGGCGCCCGTTCAGCACGCGGTCGACGGTAGCGGTCGAGACGCCGGCGGCGCGGGCGATGTCGGGGATGCGGCTGCGGGCAGGGGTGTCCATCAAAAAACATCAGGCGCGGCAATTGCCGCGCCACGGATTCGAACTTAAGGTTGATCTCGATGCAAGCCGGTGCATCAGAATCCATCACAAACCGGTCTGGAGACAAGACATGCAGCCCTTCCAAACGGCCTTCCCACGCCGCACTCTCTTGGCGTTCGCCGCAGCCAGTGCCTTCGCCATGCCCGCCCTGGCCCAGAAGGCCGTCGAATGGCGCTACGGCCACATGAACCCGCCCAACAGCGCCGCCGGCATGCAGGCGCAGTGGCTGGCCGAAGAGGTCGCCAAGCGCACCAACGGGACCATCAAGGTCACGGTCTATCCCTCGTCGCAGCTCGGCAAGCTGCAGGAACTGGCCGAGGCCGTCTCCACCGGCACGATTGCCCTCTCGCACAACACCGCCGCCGGCATCGGCTCGCTGCACGACCCGTTCGCAGCGCTCGACACGCCTTACCTGTACCGCGACGTCGACCACCTGATGAAGGTCATGGACGTCGGCTCGCCGGTGATGAAGAAGTTGAACGAAGGCCTGGTCAAGGACGCCGGCGTGCGGGTGCTCTATGCCTACTACTTCGGCACCCGCCAACTCACCGCCAACAAGGCGGTCAAGCAGCCGAGCGATCTGACGGGGCAGAAGATCCGGGCGATCCCGTTCCCGATCTACATGACGACGGTCGAGGCGATGGGCGCGGTGCCGGTGCCGGTGGACTGGTCCGAGGTGCCCACTGCGCTGGCCACCGGCAAGGTCAACGGCCAGGAGAACCCGGTCAACGTGGTGCTGTCGTCCAAGCTCTACGAGACCCAGTCGCACCTGATGCAGACCGGCCACATCATGAACGCGCAGGTGATCGTGATCAACGAGAAGGCCTGGCAGGGCCTGTCGGCCGCGCAGCGCGAACAGCTCACCGCCGCCGCCGCCGAGGTGCGGCGCAAGGCGACCGACATGGTGCGTGGCCAGGAGGCCAGCGAGACCGAAGAGCTGAAGAAGAACAAGATGACCGTCATCGGCCCGGCCGAAGGCCTGAACCTGGTGGCGTTCCAGACCTCGGTGCGCAAGGCGGTCGACGCCAAATTCGGCGCCAAATACGGTGAGCTGTACAAGGCCATCGAAGCGGTGAAGTGATGGAGGCGCCCGCTGCGCCGGCCGGCCCGCGCGTGCCGGCCGGGCCGCTGCGTCCGCTGCTCGTGCCCCTGTGCCGGGGCTTCGAGTGGGTGGCGATGGCCCTGCTGGTTGCCTGCACCACGGCGATCATGGTCGAGGTGTTCGCGCGCGGCGTGTTCAACCTGGGCCTGCCCGGCGCGGGCGAACTCGCCAAGTACGCCGGCCTGGGCCTGATCTTCCTCACCGTGCCTTTGCTGCTGGCGCAGGACGCGCATGTCAAGGTCGACATGTTCTTCAACCTCACCAAGGGAACACCGCGGCGGGCGCTGGCGGTCTTCAACGAGTTGATGACCCTGGCCTTCTGCGTGATGTTCCTGGTGTCGTGCTGGTGGTTCATGCAGCGCGCCGCGCGCTTCTCGACGCCGGCCCTGTCGATCCCCAACCTCTGGTACTACATGCCCGCCATCGCCGGCATGGCGCTGACGACCCTGGTGGCGGTGGACCGCGTCATTGGTGTGCTGCGCGGCCACGAAGCCCGGCCCGAGGACGCGCGGCCATGCTGAGCGCAACGGCCATCTTTCTCTTCTTCCTGTTGCTGGCGACGGGCACGCCGGTGGCGATCGCGCTCGGCCTCGGTTCGGCGGCTGCGCTGTGGTGGTTCGACATGCCGGTGGCCGTGGTCGCGCAGCGCATCGTCAATTCGTTGGACTCGACCACGCTGCTCGCGGTGCCGATGTTCATCTTCGCCGCCGCGCTGTTCAACGTCACCGGCCTCACGACTCAGCTGTTCGATTTCATCCGCATGGTCATCGGCCGCATCCGCGGCGGCCTGGGCTACGTCACCGTGCTGACCCACCTGGTGTTCTCGGGCGTCTCGGGCGCGGCGCTGGCCGACATCGGCGCGCTGGGCAAGATCCAGATCGACATGATGCGCGAGCAGGGCTACAAGGACAACTTCGCGGCCGGCATCTGCATGGCCGCGGCCACCCTCGGGCCGATCTTCCCGCCCTCGATCCCGCTCGTCATCTTCGCGATGGCCGCCGAGATCTCGCCGGTCAAGGTGCTGATCGCCGGCATCTTCCCGTCTCTGATCATCGCCGTCTTCCTGATGGGCATGGTGTGGTGGATTGCGCGCCGCGCCGGCCTGCCGCGCGACACGATCGTCGTCTCGCGCAGCCAGTTCGTGAGCCGCCTGTGGTTCGCGATGCCCGCGCTGCTGGCGCCGGTGGTGCTGATCGGCGGCATCCTGTTTGGCCTGTTCGGCGAGACCGAGGCCGCCGCGGTCACCGTGGTCTACGCGCTGCTGGCCGGTCTGTTCTTCTACCGCGCGCTGACCTGGCGCGGCTTCGTCGACGCGCTGCGCGAGACCGTGCGCTCGACCGCCGGAGTGATGCTGATCGTAGGAGCCGCCGCGCTCTTTGCTTGGGTGCTGACGATCGACCAGGTGCCGACCAAGGCCGCCGACCTGCTGCTCGCGCTGTCCAAGGACCCGTGGGTGCTGCTGATCATCGTCAACGTGCTGCTGCTGGTCGTCGGGATGATCATGGAGACGATCGCCGCGATCCTGATCCTGACGCCGATCATCGTGCCGGCGCTGGCGGCGGCCGGGGTCGACCCGGTACACCTCGGGGTGGTGGTGGTGCTGAACCTGATGATCGGCCTGCTGACGCCGCCGGTGGGCATGAGCCTGTACATGGTCAGCACCGTGGCCGGCATGCCTGTCGAGCGCGTGATCAAGGCCGCCTTGCCGTGGATCGGCTGCCTGCTGCTGTCGCTGGCCGCAGTGACCTTCGTGCCCGCAGCCTCGACCTGGCTGCCCAATCTGATGCTGTCGAAGTAGGGAAGCGCCCATGAGCCGATTCTTCGGAGAGATCCGCCAGGTCGCGTACCTGGTGCCCGACATCGAGGCCGCGATGGACCACTGGTCGCGCGTGCTCGGCGTCGGCCCCTGGTACTACAACCCAAAGGTGCCGATCCGCAACTACCGCTACCGCGGTCAGGCCTACGAACCGCACAACTCGGTCGCGCTCGCCAACGCCGGCGCGCTGCAGATCGAGTTGCTGCAGACCCGCAACGACGTGCCTTCGATGTACCGAGACTTCCTGCGCGCCGGCCACCAGGGCGTGCAGCATGTGGCGTACTGGACCGAGAGCTTCGACGCCGACCTGGCGCGGGCCGAGGCAGCAGGCTTCGTCGTCTGCATGGGCGGCGAGGTTGGCGAAAACGGCCGCTTCGTCTACTTCGAAGACCGCTCGGCGCTGCCCGGCACGACCATCGAGCTGTCGGAAGTCGCCGGTCCGAAGGGCAAGCTCTTCAAGCTGATCCGAGAGGCGGCTCAAGGCTGGGACGGCGCGAATCCGGTGCGTCCCTTTCCCGACCTCACGACGCTATGACAGAAACACTGCAAGCCACCTACCTGATCGAAACCCCGCTCGATCCTGGGGCGGTGGCTGAGGCGCTCGCCGGCGAACAAAGCAGCGGCACTTTCGTGCGGGTCGCCGGCGAAAGCGATGCGCTGCGCGCCCGCAGTCGCGCGACGGTCGATTCGGTCGAGGAATTGGAGCCGCTCGCCCGACCCAGCCTGCCCAGCGCCTGGCTGGAGCGCCGTCAACCGCAAGGGCCGTGGCGGCGCGCACGTGTGACGGTGTCCTTCCCGCTTGCCAACGTCGGCAAGAACCTCACGGCGTTGGCGGCGACGGTCGCAGGCAATCTGTACGACCTGGGCGAAACCACCGGGCTGCGGCTGCAGCGCCTGCAGATCCCGCAGGCGTTCCGGAACCGCTTCGAGCGCCCGCGCCACGGCATTGCCGGCACGCGCGCACTGGCCGGCGTGGCCAGCGGCCCGCTGGTCGGCACGATCATCAAGCCGAACGTTGGCCTGTCGGCGGCCGACACGGCGGTCCTGGTGGCCGACCTGTGCCGCGCCGGGATCGACTTCATCAAGGACGACGAGTGCTGTGCCGACCCCGAGCATGCGCCGGTCGCCGAACGCATCCGCGCGGTGATGGCGGCGGTGCGTCGGCACCAGGACGAGACGGGCAAGCGCGTGATGGTCGCCTTTCACGTCAGCGACGAACACGAGGCCATGCTGCGCCATGCCGAGCTGGTGCAGCGCGAAGGCGGATCGTGCGTGATGGTGAGCCTGAACTGGGTCGGTCTGTCGTCCCTGCAGGCCCTGCGCCGACACACCGATCTGGCGATCCACGGCCACCGCAACGGCTACGGCATGTGGTCGCGCCATCCCGCGCTGGGCATCGACTTCCAGCCCTACGCGATGCTCTGGCGCCTGGCGGGCGTGGACCATATGCACGTACACGGCCTGGCCGGCAAGTTTGCTCAGGACGACGAAGAAGTGCGCAGCTCCGCGCGCGACTGTGTGACACCACTGGCCGACCCGGCCGATGTCAGCGACGTCGTGATGCCCGCCTTCAGTTCGGGCCAATGGGCCGGCACGCTGAAGCCCACGCTGGATGCGGTGCCGAGCGCGGATCTGATGTTCATGTGCGGCGGTGGCATCCTGGCCCACCCGATGGGCCCGGCCGCCGGCGTGACGAGCGTGCGCCAGGCCTGGACGGCGTGGCAGCAGGGGCAAAGCGTTGCCGAGGCCGCCGCAGCGCAGCCCGAGTTGCGCGCCGCACTCGACTTCTACGGCCGCGCCGCCGGCTGACGGCCATGCCGCTGCGCTACGCGTGGTACGGCGACGACTTCACGGGCGCGTCGGACACGCTGGCCACGCTGGCCGTCGCTGGCCGCCGTGCCCTGCTGTTTCTCGGCGTGCCGACGGCGGCGCAACGTGCGGCCGCCGGGCCGCT
>DATDER010000346.1:0-11006 GCA_036523095.1 Rubrivivax sp. | reverse complement strand
GCCAAGAAGTACACCAACCGCGGCCTGCAGTTCCTGGACCTGATCCAGGAGGGCAACATCGGCCTCATGAAGGCGGTCGACAAGTTCGAATACCGCCGCGGCTACAAGTTCTCGACCTACGCGACCTGGTGGATCCGCCAGGCGATCACCCGATCGATCGCCGACCAGGCGCGCACGATCCGCATCCCTGTGCACATGATCGAGACGATCAACAAGATGAACCGAATCTCGCGCCAGCACCTGCAGGAATTCGGTTACGAGCCTGACGCGCCGACGCTGGCCGAGAAGATGGAGATCCCCGAGGACAAGATCCGCAAGATCATGAAGATCGCCAAGGAACCGATCTCGATGGAGACACCGATCGGCGACGACGACGACTCGCACCTGGGCGACTTCATTGAGGACACCAACAACACCGCGCCGATCGAAGCCGCGATGCAGGCCGGCCTGCGCGACGTGGTGAAGGACATCCTCGACGGCCTCACGCCGCGCGAAGCGAAGGTGCTGCGCATGCGTTTCGGCATCGAGATGAGCACCGACCACACGCTCGAAGAGGTCGGCAAGCAGTTCGACGTGACGCGCGAACGCATCCGCCAGATCGAGGCCAAGGCGATCCGCAAGCTCAAGCATCCGAGCCGGTCCGACAAGCTGCGCACCTACCTGGACAATCTCTGATTGGCCTGATGCGTGCCGCCGCAGGCGGCCGCGATCGTGCAGCGATGGAGTCTCGGCGTGCGCCGCAGGCACGAGCTGCGGTGCCAGGGTCTTACAGAGTCTGGGCGTTACACTTTTCGCATGACCAGCATCGCCGTCCGCACCGTCCTGTTTGCCGACTTGCGCGGCAGCACGTCGTTGTTCGAGACGCTCGGCAACGCCGAAGCGACCTCGGTCGTCACGCACTGTGTCTCCGCCCTGGGGGAAGGTGTCGTGGCGGGCGGCGGGACTGTGGTCAAGACCCTGGGCGACGGTCTGATGGCGATCTTCGACGACCCCGGCGACGCGGCGCAGGTGGCGGTCGAGATGCACGACCTGCTCGACGGCATGGTCTCGCGCGGCCACGAGCGCGGCGCCTCGGCCGGCTTGCGCGCGCTGCGCCTGCAGGTGGGCCTGGCCCGGGGGGAGGTGGTCGAGATGGGCGGCGACTGCTTCGGTGACGCCGTCAACGTCGCCGCACGCCTGCTCGATCACGCCGGCGACAACGAAACGCTCGTCACCGACGAGGTCTTCGACGGCCTGCCCGACGACATGCGCGTGCTCTTTCGCAGTCTGGACCAGTTCGTGCTGCGTGGGCGCGCCGAGCCGGTGACCGTGCACGTCGCGGGAGGACGGCGCCCGCTCGATACGGCGCCGACGCAATTCGGGGGTATCGCCCCGCCGTCCGAGCCAGACGGCATCCGCCTCACGTGGCTAGACCTGAACCGAGTCTTCGCCAGCCAGCAGATGCCGGTGGTGCTGGGCCGCAGCCCGCAAGCCACCTACTGCGTCGACGATTCACGGGTCTCGCGTTCGCACGCGCGGGTCGACTGGCACGGCGGCAGCTTCCAGCTCACCGACCTGAGCTACAACGGCACCTACGTGCGCTTCACCGACGGCGAGATCGTGAGCCTGCGGCGCGGCAGCTGCACGCTGCACGGCAGCGGCTACATCGGGCTCGGCGGCTCGCCGTCCGACCCGACGTCGGCCAGCGTGCACTTCGACGTGCTGCGTTTCGGCGAGACGCAGCCGCAAGCCGACGTCGACTAGGCGCTGCCCGATGCGCCTGCTCTACGTCGACGACGACCGCATCAACACGCTGCTCTTCACCGAGGCGTGCAGGCTCGCCGGATCGCTCGAGGTGCAGGCGGCCGCCACCGGTGCCGAAGCGCTCGAGCTCGTGCCCTCGTGGACCCCCGACGTGCTGGTGATCGACCTCCACCTGCCCGACACCGATGGCTACGCGCTGCTGGCAGCCCTGCGGGCCCGACCGGCACTCGCTTCGACCCCGGCCTTTCTTTGCACGGCCGAAGACGCCGCGTCGGTGCGCGAGCCCGCCGGCCGGGCCGGATTCAACGGATGCTGGTCCAAGCCGGTCGATCTGACCCGGGTGCTCGGCGACATCGCGACCCTCCACGACCGAAGCCGCAGCGCGACCTGATGCCCTTCAGACCCGAACCTGGCCACCAACATGGCCGCCCTGCCCGCACCGCGGTCCTGCTGGTCAACCTGGGAAGCCCGGACGAACCGACGCCGCGGGCCACGCGCCGCTACCTGGCCGAGTTCCTGAGCGACCCGCGCGTGGTCGAGATCCCGCGCTTCGTCTGGTGGCCGATCCTGAACTTCATCGTCCTGAACACACGCCCGGCCAAGTCGGCGGCCAAGTACGCGACGATCTGGACGCCCGAGGGCTCGCCGCTCGTGGTCGGCACCGCCAAGCTCGCCAAATTGATGCTCGGGCACCTGGGCGATCGGGGGCTGCCGGTGCTGGTCCGCCACGCCATGCGCTACGGCAATCCGTCGATCGCGAGCGCGCTCGACGCCCTGCGCGACGCAGGCGCGACCCGGGTGCTGGTACTGCCGCTGTATCCGCAGTACGCCGCCGCCACCACGGCGAGCGTGTGGGATGCCGTCGCCCAGTGGTCGCAGACGGCGCGCCACGTGCCCGAGTTCCGCTTCATCAACCGCTACGGCGACGAGCCGCTGCACATCCGTGCACTGGCGCGCAGTGTCGGCGCCTACTGGCAGCGCGAGGGTCGCGGCCGCATGCTGGTGATGAGCTTCCACGGGCTGCCGGAGCGCTCGCTGCACCTCGGTGACCCGTACCACTGCGAATGCCACAAGACCGCCCGCCTGCTGGCCGAAGCGCTCGGCCTGACCGGCGATCAATACCGGGTCACGTTCCAGAGCCGCTTCGGCAAGGCGCAGTGGCTGCGCCCCTACACCGAGCCGACGCTGAAGGAACTCGCGACGGCCGGCCTGGACCGGGTCGACGTGGTCTGCCCGGGCTTTGCGGTCGACTGCCTGGAGACGCTGGAAGAGATCGCCCAGGAGGCACGCGGCGCCTTCCTGGCCGCGGGCGGCCGCGAGTTCCACTACATCCCGTGCCTCAACGACGGCGGCGACGGCGTGCGGGCGCTCGTCGAGGTGGCCGAGCGGCACCTTTCGGGCTGGCCCGTGCTCCCGGCCCCGCCCACGGCCGAAGACCAGCGACGGCGCGAGCGTGCCCTCGCGATGGGCGCCACCGCCTGATCCGCTGGGCAGCGAAGCACATGCAGGTCCCCGACGAAGTCCGTCTCGACAAGTGGCTCTGGGCCGCCCGGCTCTTCAAGACCCGGACCCTGGCCACCGACGAGGTCAACCGCGGCCGCATCAGCGTCAATGGGCAGGCCGTGAAACCTTCACGCGACCTGAAGGTGGGCGACCGGGTCACGATTCGTCAAGGCGGCGGCGTCGAGCGTGTGATCGACGTCCTGGGTCTGAGCGCGCAACGCGGCCCCGCCCCGGTGGCGCAGGCGCTCTACGCCGAAACCGCCGCCAGCCTCGAGGCGCGGCGCGTGGCTGCGCAGGCGCGCCGTCTGGGTGCCGAGCCGGCCCTGTCGATCGAGCAGGGCCGACCCACCAAGCGCGATAGGCGCCAGTTGGGCGACTGGCAGCGCTGGAGTGCGGCGCTCGACGACTGAGGCCGCCCTTGGGGCATCGCCAAATCCCCTCTTGAAATTGGGGCTACCAGCCCCAGATCACGGCTGGACGCCAGACAACACACCATGAACGTGAACCCACCGAACCCCGAAGATCCCCAGTCAGGAGCCTCCCCGGCCGACACCAACGACACCCTGGATACCGCGGCGGCCGACACGCCGGCCAGCGCCGAGCAGCGCCTGGCCGAGCTCGAAGTCCGCCACACCGAGGTGTCCGACGCCTTCCTGCGCGCCAAGGCTGAAGCCGAGAACACCCGTCGCCGCGCCGAAGAAGAGATGGCCAAGGCACGGCGCTTTGCGATCGAAGGCTTTGCCGAGAGTTTGCTGCCGGTCAAGGACAGCCTGGAAACCGCGATCGCGATCCAGAACGCCACGCCCGAGCAGTTGCTCGAAGGGGTGCACGCGACGCTGCGCCAGCTGACGCAGGCGCTCGAGCGCAACAAGGTGCTGCAGATCAACCCCCCGGCCGGGACCCGCTTCGACCCGCACCAGCACCAGGCCATCAGCGTGGTGCCGGCCGACCAGGACCCCAACACCGTGGTCGCCGTGCTCCAGAAGGGCTACGTGATCGCCGAGCGGGTGTTGCGTCCCGCCCTCGTCACCGTGGCCGCCGCCAAGTAGCGCCAGGGCATCAGGCGGACCCCGGGCGCACTTGAAAGCACGCCCGCGGCCCGCAACTCAAGAACAACCGCATTTCCGTTTCAGGAGCAATTCAATGGGCAAGATCATCGGCATCGACCTCGGCACGACGAACTCGTGTGTCGCGATCATGGAAGGCAACACCACCAAGGTCATCGAGAACAGCGAAGGTGCACGCACCACGCCGTCGATCGTCGCCTACCAGGAGGACGGCGAGGTCCTCGTCGGCGCCTCGGCCAAGCGCCAGTCGGTGACCAACCCGCGCAACACGCTGTATGCCGTCAAGCGCCTGATCGGGCGCAAGTTCAGCGAGAAGGAAGTGCAGAAGGACATCGACCTGATGCCCTACAAGATCGCCGCTGCCGACAACGGCGACGCCTGGGTCGACGTGCGCGGCAAGAAGATCGCGCCGCCGCAGGTCAGTGCCGAAGTGCTGCGCAAGATGAAGAAGACCGCCGAGGACTACCTCGGCGAAGAAGTCACCGAAGCCGTGATCACGGTGCCGGCCTACTTCAACGACAGCCAGCGCCAGGCCACCAAGGACGCCGGGCGCATCGCCGGCCTGGACGTCAAGCGCATCATCAACGAGCCGACCGCGGCCGCGCTGGCCTTCGGCCTCGACAAACACGGCAAGGGCGATCGCAAGATCGCGGTGTTCGACTTGGGCGGTGGCACCTTCGACATCAGCATCATCGAGATCGCCGACGTCGAGGGCGAAAAGCAGTTCGAGGTGCTGTCGACCAACGGCGACACCTTCCTCGGCGGCGAAGACTTCGACCAGCGCATCATCGACTACATCGTCACCGAGTTCAAGAAGGAACAAGGCGTCGACCTGACGAAGGACGTGCTCGCGCTGCAGCGCCTGAAGGAGTCGGCCGAGAAGGCCAAGATCGAGCTGTCGAGCAACTCGCAGACTGACGTCAACCTGCCTTACATCACCGCCGATGCCTCGGGCCCGAAGCACCTGAACATCAAGCTCACGCGCGCCAAGCTCGAGAGCCTGGTCGACGAGCTGATCCAGCGCACGATCGAGCCCTGCCGCGTCGCGGTCAAGGATGCCGGCGTGAAGCTGTCGGACATCGACGACGTGATCCTGGTCGGCGGCATGACCCGCATGCCCAAGGTCCAGGAGATGGTCAAGGAGTTCTTCGGCAAGGAACCGCGCAAGGACGTCAACCCCGACGAGGCCGTTGCCGTGGGAGCGGCCATTCAAGGCCAGGTGCTGGGCGGCGAGCGCAAGGACGTGCTGCTGCTCGACGTGACGCCGTTGTCGCTCGGCATCGAGACGCTCGGCGGCGTGATGACGAAGATGATCAAGAAGAACACCACGATCCCGACCAAGTTCGCGCAGACCTTCAGCACCGCCGACGACAACCAGCCGGCGGTGACGATCAAGGTCTTCCAGGGCGAGCGCGAGCTGGCCGCCGGCAACAAGAGCCTGGGCGAGTTCAACCTCGAAGGCATCCCGCCGTCACCGCGCGGGCTGCCGCAGATCGAGGTCACCTTCGACATCGACGCCAATGGCATCCTGCACGTGAACGCCAAGGACAAGGGCACGGGCAAGGAAAACAAGATCACGATCAAGGCGAACTCGGGTTTGTCCGAGGCCGAGATCCAGAAGATGGTGAAGGACGCCGAACTCAACGCGGCCGAAGACGCGAAGAAGCTCGAGCTGGTGCAGGCACGCAACCAGGCCGATGCGCTGATGCACTCGGTCAAGAAGAGCGTGGCCGAACACGGCGACAAGCTCGACGCGGGCGAGAAGGAGTCGGTCGAGGCTGCGATCAAGGCGGTCGAAGAGGCGCTCAAGGGCGACGACAAGGCCGAGATCGAGGCCAAGACCGAGGCGTTGATGAGCGCGAGCCAGAAGCTGGGCGAGAAGCTGTATGCCGAATCGCAGGCCGCTGCGGGCGCCGGTGGCGACGGTGGCGGGCCTGGGGCGGACGCGGCGCAGCAGGCAGGGGCCTCGAAGCCGAACGACGACAACGTGGTCGACGCCGAGTTCAAGGAAGTGAAGAAGTGATCTTTCGGCCAGCCCTTCACCGGGCTGCCGTGATTTCTCGCCGCGTTCGAGGTTCGCACCTCAGCGCGGCGGTTTCGTTTCAGCAGACCTGAGATTCCCATGGCAAAGCGCGACTATTACGACGTCCTCGGTGTGCCGAAGAACGCCACCGACGACGACATCAAGAAGGCCTACCGCAAGCTGGCCATGAAACACCACCCGGACCGCAACCAGGGTGACGATGCCAAGAAGTCGGAAGATAAGTTCAAGGAGGCCAAGGAGGCCTACGAGATGCTGTCCGACGCGGGCAAGCGCGGCGCCTACGACCAGTACGGCCATGCCGGCGTGGACCCGAACATGGGCGGACGCGGCGGCCCCGGGCCTGAAGGATTCGGCGGCTTCGCCGAGGCCTTCGGCGACATCTTCGGCGACATCTTCGGCGGTGGCGGCGCCGCCGCGGGCGGGGCGCGCCGAGCCGGGGGCGGCCAGCAGGTCTACCGCGGCAGCGACCTGAGCTACGCGATGGAGATCACGCTCGAAGAAGCCGCCGGCGGCAAGGAGACGCAGATCCGGATCCCGACCTGGGATGCGTGCGAAACCTGCAAGGGCACGGGCGCCAAGCCCGGCACGAGCCCCAAGACCTGCAGCACCTGCAGCGGCGCCGGCACCGTGCACATGCGCCAGGGTTTCTTCAGCATCCAGCAGACCTGCCCCAACTGCCACGGCAGCGGCAAGATCATCCCAGAGCCCTGCGCCACCTGCAACGGCGCCGGCAAGATCAAGCGCCAGAAGACGCTCGAAGTGAAGATCCCCGCCGGCATCAACGAGGGCATGCGCATCCGGTCGGCCGGCAACGGCGAGCCGGGCACCAACGGTGGGCCCGCGGGCGACCTCTACATCGAGATCCGCATCAAGCAGCACGAGATCTTCGAGCGCGATGGCGACGACCTGCATTGCACGGTGCCGATCGGGCTCACCACCGCGGCGCTGGGCGGATCGATCGAAGTGCCCACGCTCGGCAGCAAGGCCGAGATCGACCTGCCCGAAGGCACGCAGCACGGCAAGACCTTCCGCCTGCGCGGCAAGGGCATCAAGGGGCTGCGCTCGAGCTACCCTGGCGACCTCTATTGCCACGTGACGGTGGAAACGCCGATCAAGCTCACCGAGCACCAGCGCAAGCTGCTCAAAGAGCTGGAAGAGTCGTTCCACAAGTCGGGCGACCGGCACTCACCCAACGCGAAGAGCTGGACCGACCGGGTCAAGGGCCTCTTCAAGTAAGGCGCTGCCCGTGGCGCCAGCCTAGAAGAGGCTGCCCTGGGCGACCTGCGCCACAGGCTCCGCGGGCCGCTCGAAGCGCGACAGATCGAGCTCGATGCGTTGGCGGTTCAGGCCCAGGCGCTGGGTCGCCTTGTCGAAGCGCTGGCGCAGCAGCTGGGCCCACACACCCTGCCCCGTCATGCGGCTGCCGAAGCCGGCGTCATTGTCACGGCCGCCGCGCATCTCCCGCACGCGCGCCATGATCCTGGCCGCGCGTTCGGGGAAGTGCTGCTCGAGCCACTGCTGGAACAGCGGGTTCACCTCCCACGGCAGGCGCAGCACGACGCTGAAAGCCGAGGTGGCACCCACGTCGGCCGCGGCCTGCAGCACCCGCTCGAGTTCGGGCTCGTTCAGGAACGGGATCACCGGCGACACGCTGACGCCGACCGGCACTCCCGCCCTGGCCAGTGCCTCGATCGTCTTCAGCCGCCGGGCCGGTGCGGCGGCGCGCGGCTCCAGGATGCGCGCGAGCGCGGGGTCCAGGGTCGTGATCGAGACGTAGGCTGCGGCCAGCCGGTCGGCCGCCATCGGCGCGATCAGGTCCAGGTCGCGTTCGACCAGCGACGACTTCGTGATCACCGAAAACGCGTGCCGGTGTTGCGCCAGGACTTCGATCACCGCGCGGGTGATGCGCAGGCGGCGCTCTGCCGGCTGGTAGGCGTCGGTCGCCGACCCGAGGTTCAGCGGCAGCGGCGTGTAACCCGGCCTGGCAAAGGCCTGGCGCAAGCTGGCCGCAGCGTTGACCTTGGCGATGATGCGGGTCTCGAAGTCCAGCCCCGGCGACAGGTTCAGGTAGCTGTGCGTCGGCCTCGCGAAGCAGTAGATGCAGCCGTGTTCGCAGCCGCGGTACGGGTTGATCGAGAGGTCGAAGCCGATGTCGGGCGAGTCGTTGCCCGACAGGATGGTCTTGACGTTCTGCTCGATCACCGTCGTGGCAGGGCCGATCGCCTCGGTCGACGCCGCTGCCTCCAGCGTGCCCCAACCATCGTCGAAGCCCGCACGCGACTGGACGTTGAAGCGGTGCTCGATGGCCCAGAGCGTGCCGCGGCCCTTCTTCGGCGCGAGCATGAAGGTGGCCGGTGGTTCGTCGGTCTGCATGATTCGGGCTCCAGCGGGTAGACAGTACTGTATAAATATACAGCTTTCCATCGAAGTGGAGAATGCCCCCATGCACCCTTACGTCAGCATCCTGAAAACCTACATGGTCGCCCTGGGCGAGAGCGACTACGCGACGGTCAAGCGCCTGTTTGCGCCGGGCGGCAAGGTGCTGTCGCCCTTCCTTGGCGAGATGTCGGCCGGCCCCTTCTTCGATCGACTGGCCGGCGCATCGACGAAGAACGTCATCACGCCCATCGACATCTTCCTCAGCACGAGCGAGCAGCACCACGCCACCGCCTACTTCCAGTACGACTGGACGGTGCGCGACGGCACGCTGATCACGTTCAAGGTCATGGACCTCTTCAGATTCGAGCCCGGCAGCCACCTGGTGACTTACATCGACCTGATCTACGACACCCATCCGATCCGCGCTTCCGCCGGCAACAAGTACGAGCTCTAGGCGCGACCGCGCGCAGCATCACCCGCCGCGGCGCCGGGATCGACTTTGCCGGCATGATGCGCCGGCATGTTGCGCGTCGAGTCCCTGTCCAAAACCTTCGGCGACACGCCGGTGTTCAGCGAGGTGTCGCTGCGTGTCGCACCAGGTGAGTTCGTGGCACTGGTGGGCGAGTCGGGGGTCGGCAAGTCGACGCTGCTGAACTGCATCGCCGGACTCGACGCCGCCGACAGCGGGCGGGCCTGGGTCGGCGGCGATGAAGTTACCGCGCTCGGCGAAGACGCCCGCGCGCGCTTGCGCCGCCAGCGCCTCGGATTCGTGTTCCAGGCTTTCCACGTGCTGCCGCACCTGAGCGTGGCCGAGAACGTCGGCCTGCCGCTGCGGCTCCTGCAGCGCCATGACGCAGACCGGGTCGATGCCGTGCTGAACGCAGTCGGCCTGGGCGGGCTGGGTGCGCGCATGCCGGCGCAGCTGTCGGGCGGGCAATTGCAACGCGTCGCGATCGCACGTGCGGTGGTGCATGCGCCGGCGTTGATCCTGGCCGACGAGCCGACCGGCAACCTCGACCCCGACACGGCCGCGCGCGTGCTCGACGTCTTGCTGCACCAGGCCCACGCCAGCGGCGCCGCCTGCCTGCTCGTGACGCATTCGCAGGCGGCGGCCGCACGCGCCGACCGCACGTTGCGCCTGCGCGCCCACGGCATCGAGCCGAGCTGATGGCCGCGCCCGCCGGCCTCGCCTTCGCGCTGCTGCCGCTGGTGTGGCGCGAATGGCGCCATCACCCCTGGCGCCACGGCGTGGCCTTGCTGGCGGTGGCGCTCGGGGTCGCGCTCGCGTGGTCGGTGCACCTGATCAACGTCTCGGCGTTGGCCGAGTTTTCGTCGGCGGTGCGCTCGGCCAACGGCGAGCCCGACCTGGTGCTGCGCGGCGGGCGCGACGGCTTCGACGACGGCTTCGTCGAACGTGTCGCCGCGGCACCGGGGGTCGAGCGCGCCTCGCCGGTGGTCGAGATCGACACCTACGCCCGCGCCGCCGACGGCCGGCGCGTCGCGGTGCGGGTGCTCGGCATCGACGCACTGGTGGTGGCGCCGTTGTCGCCCGCGCTCATGCCGCGGCCCGCCGAGGGCGCCGAGCGCACCGCGCTGATCGACCCCGGCCTCGTGTTCCTCAACGCCGCCGCACGAGAACAGACCGGTGCCGTCGATGGTGCGGAGCTGGCGCTGCAATCGGGTCCCGCGTGGCGCCCGTTGCGTGTGGCCGGCAGCGTGGCCGCGGGGGGCACCCCGCTGATCGTGATCGACATTGCCGGCGCACAAGCGCACTTCGGGCTCGACGGCAAGCTCTCGCGTATCGACGTGCGGCTGGCGCCGGGCGCGACAGCCACCGCGGTGCTCGAGACGATCGAGCTGCCGCCGGGCGTGCAAGCAGTGCCGGCGGACGAAGCCGAGCAGCGGGTGTCGAACCTGTCGCGCGCCTACCGCGTCAACCTCACGGTGCTGGCGCTGGTGGCGCTGTTCGTCGGCGCCTTCCTGGTATTTTCGGTCGTGTCGCTGTCGGTGGCGCAACGCACACCTGCGCTCGCGTTGCTGGGGGTGCTCGGGCTCACGGCAACCGAACGTCGCACGCTGGTGCTCGGCGAGTGTGCCGCGATCGGCGCCGTGGGCAGCGTGATCGGCCTGATGCTCGGCACCGTGATGGCCGCGGGCGCGCTGCGCTGGCTCGCAGGCGACCTCGGCGGCGGCTACTTCCCGGGCATCGTGCCGGCGCTGCAGCTCGACCCGGTCGGGATCGCGGGCTTCGGCGTGCTCGGCATCGTGTC
>DATDER010000345.1:0-5779 GCA_036523095.1 Rubrivivax sp. | reverse complement strand
CTCTGTTGAACAAGTGGTGAATGCACTCCCGGTCGGTGTCGAACGTCAGCTCTCACGCCTGGCCGAATACCCGGAATGGGTCGCGGGCCGTCGGTCACCCCTGGCACAAGGAGTCGTTCACGTACAGACGGTCCGCCAGCGATGGCTGAGTGACCGCAGACAGAGGTGCAGCGGTTGATCGAGGCCGCGGCCTTCGAACGACCGGTGATCGCGGCGGTCGCCGTTCGGGCTGCGGACCGCGGATCACTCAGTTCAGTCTTGGAGGGCCTTCACGCTCTGATGTGCGAGGACCGTCAGTCCATCAAGGCCGTCTTCGGCCCAAGCAATACCAAGCAGTCCTGCGCAGTCCTGGATCCGGTGTACCCCTCGGTGTACCCCTGGCACCTAGCCAAGACAAGCGGGTTAGCCTCTCACGAAGCTAACCCGTTGTTTTCATTGGTGCGGCTGGCAGGAATCGAACCCACGACCCCTTGGTTCGTAGCCAAGTACTCTATCCAACTGAGCTACAGCCGCGCAGCTTCGAATTGTAGCAAAGGCTTGTCGCTCAGCCGATCTCGGCGGCGGCGCGGTCGCAACGTGCAGCCTGTGCATCGTCGCCCTCTTCGCGGGCGAGTGCCGCAAGCAGGCGCCAGGCGCGGCGGCGTGTTCTGGGGTCGAGCGCGGTCGCGCCGGCGGCCTGCTCCAAGGGCCGTCGCGCCTTGCCCCAGAGCTGGCGCTCGGCGAAGACGATGCCGGCCGCAGCCACCACCGCCGGGTCGGCCGGCCAGCGTGTGAGCGCGCTCTCGACCCGCGGCAGCCAGTCGACGCCGACGCCCTGTGCGGCGTCCCCGAGCGCGCCCGCCACGAGCGCGCGCTCGTCCGCCGGCAACTCGTCCAGGTTTTCCCAGAGCGGGCGCAGCCACGTGCGCCCGTCGTCGGGCGCGCCGAGCGCCACTGCACGTTGCGCCGCGCGGGCGGCGACGGCGGCGTCGCGCCGGTCGGTGATGTCGAGCGCCTGCCATTGGCGCCGCAGCTGTTCGGCGTCGTGGGGGACCTCGAGGGCCTCGATCGCGAGCGAGCGCAGCAAGCCCTGCGCAGCGGCGCTCGAGAAGGCTTGGTGTTTGGCCAGCAGGCGTGCGGTGTGCAGGGCTTGCAGTGGGTCGCGCGCCATGCGCGCCGCCTGCAGCTTGAGCCGCAGTGCCTGCGTGCGCCGCGCCACGCCGGGCGGCAGCGTGGCCAACTGATCGAGCGCCTGGGCCGCGTCGCGGTCGTCGAGCGCCCACTCCGCCGCCCACAGGTGCGCGCCGTCGGCGGCCGAGCGCAGGCTGCCGTGCTTGGCCAGGTCCATCGCCCGCTTCAATGCCTCGTCGCGGCGGCCGCGGTCCTGCAGGCGGTGCAGGCTGCCCGCCGCCAACAGGTGCGCGAGCAGCCGCACGTCGGCGTCGTCGGGCAGGCCGGGCGTGCCCTCGTAGATCGCGATCGCTCGCGCTGCCGCCTTGTGGGCACGGCTGTAACGAGCGCCGAAGTACTCGGCCTGTGCTTCACGCAGCGCGCGGCCCGCGGCACGCTCGCGCTGCAGGCTGCGCCAGGCGCGGGCGCGCTCGGGCAGGCTGAGCAGCGAGTCGAGGGCGCGGATCGCCAACATCACCAGCGCACACACGCCCGCCACCAGCAGCACGAACAGGTTCAGCGACAGGTCGGTGCGCCAGCCGGCCCAGTAGAGCGTGACCAGGCCGTCGTTGCGCCCGAGCGCGGTCGCCGCCACCACCGCCACGCCGAACAGCAGCAGGAGCCAGACGACGCCGCGCATCGGGCTCAGCGCCCCGCCGCGGTCGCGGTGATGGCGGCGAGCGTGGCGTCGGGCCGCGGCACGCTGACCTGGCGCGCCTGCGCCGCCACCTGGCGCAGCAGCTCCGCCGCCGCCGTGACACGCCGCGAACTGCGGTCGAAGTAACGATCGAGCAGCACCTGGGCATCGCGCAAATCGGCCTGGGCGACGTCGAACTGCCGGCTCAGCAGCGCGAGGCGGGCGTTGAGCAGCCGCAGCTTGAGGTTCTCGCGCAGGAAGAACGCCTGCTCGGGCGCGAGCAGCGCCGCCTCGGGCTCGCTGATGCGCGTCACCCGCACGAGGCTGCGGATCTCGGCCCACACATGGCGCAGCATGCCGCGCCAGCCTTCGTCGATGCTGGCGGGCCAGGGAAAGGCGGCGCTCGCGCCAGCCGATGCCGTCACCGCCGGCGCCGATGCAGCCACAAGCGCCGGCGCCGGGCCCTCCCCGCCCTTGCCGGCACGGCGATCGCTGGCGGCCAGCAAGGGCAGGTCGTCGACCAGGCGCACGACCTCGTCGACACGGATCGTCAGCGAGGGCAGGTCGACGGCGCTCGCCGCCTTCACGCGCTCGAGGTCCTGCGCGACCGCCCGGCGCACCCGCTCGAGCCTAGGCTGCTGGGATCGCGCGAGGCGATCGTCGGCCTGGCGCAACGCCGCGGCGAGCGGCTCGACGCTCCCGGTGATGGCCGACTGCTGCACCGCCACGCGCAAGGCGGCGTCCACGTCGGCGAGCAGGTTCTCGTCGCGCGAGCGTGACAGCGACTGGATCAGTTCTTCGAGCTGGCCGCGCTGGAGCGAGGTCTCTGCGACACGTGCTTCGAGCAGCGCCAGCTTGGCCGCGGACTCGCGTGTCGCCGCTTCGGCCTGGCGCGCCAGCAGGCGTGCTTCGGCAGCCTGGCCCGAGGCCTCCTGCTGGCGCTTGACGAGTTGGAGCTCGGCCGTTTTCAGCCGTTGCTGGCCGTTCCAGGCCAGCACGAGCGCGGCCACGGCCACGGCCGTCAGCAACACGATACCGGCAGCGATCCAGCGCATGGCCGGGGTTCCGGCGCTTGACGCGGGCGGTGTCCCCGGCTCGGGCGCCGGGCCGGTTGCCGGCGCGGTCGCCAGACTGCTTGCCGGCGCGCTCAGAGGGGTTGGGGCGTCATTCACGGCGCAGCGGATTCTATCGACCGGGGTCGCGCGAAACGGCGACGACCACCGCCGGCACCTGTGCGCCGACGAGTGCGACGTGGCCAAACCCCGCGCGCTGCGCCGCCTGCACGATGCGCGGGTGCGACGCGAGAGCGTGGGCCGCACTCCAGTCGGCACCCGGCGCCAAGTCGGCCAGGTGGCCCACCGCTTCTGAACTGCTGAAGTGCCAGACGTGCTCGAGCGGTCGCGCCAGCGCGTCGGCCAGCATCAGGCGCGCCGCGGCGTCCAGCCGCGGTGCGACGCGCCGGTAGGCGGCCAGGAACGTCACCGAGGCGCCCGCCGCGGCCAGCTGCTCACTGAGCCAGTCGCGCCCGCCCTCGCCGCGCACGATGAGCACCCTGCGACCGCGCCAATCGCGTTGTCGCAGCACGTCCCACAGGGACTCGGTCTCGAAGGGCATGCCCGGCGCCGGCTCGGCGACGCACGCCGACGCCAGCCCGGCGTCACGCAGCGCGGCGGAGGTTCCCGGGCCGGTGCTGCCCGCCAGGGTGCCCGCCGGCCACGGCGCGTCTTGCGGACGCGCAGCGAAGAAGTGCTGCACCGCGTTGGCGCTGACGAACATCACGAGCGCGCTGTGCGCCAGGCCGTGCCATGCCGTCTGCAACGGTGCCGTGTCGGCCACTGCGGCGATGTCGATCAGCGGCAGCGCCACGGCGTCCAGCCCGGCGGCGCGCAACTGCTCGACCCACGGCGTGGCCTGCGCACGCGGCCGGGTCACGATCACACGCGGCAGCGTCACGGGCTCAACCTCCCGGCCGCGCCGCCGCGGGGCGCCATTCAGGCCACGGGCAGGTAGGCGCCCGCGCCGGCTTCGCGCAGCGCGGCCGCGGCACGCTCGCCGAGGCGGCGCGCGGCAGCGGCGTCTGCGGGCTGGGCTTCGACGCGCGTCCGCAGCAATGGCCGGGTGAGCGCCTGCGAATCACCCAGCGCGGCATCGAGTCGCAAGGTCGCGCCGTGCCACACGGCATGCGCCGCGAGCGGCATGCTGCAGCTGCCGCCCAGCGCGCGCGACACCGCACGTTCGGCGTGGGCCGACAGCCACGTCGGCTGGTGGATCGTCTGCGCCAGGGTCTCGCGCAGCGTGCTGGCGTCTTCACGCACCTCGATCCCGAGCGCGCCCTGGCCAGCGGCGGGAATCATCCGCGTGGTGTCGAAACAGGCGCGGATGCGGCTCGCCAGGCCGAGCCGCTTCAGGCCCGCGGCGGCGAGCACGATCGCGTCGTAGCCGCCTTCGTCGAGCTTGCGCAGCCGCGTGTCGAGGTTGCCGCGCAACGGCTCGATGTGCAGGTCGGGCCGCTCGGCGAGCAATTGCACCACGCGGCGCAGGCTGGAGGTACCCACGCACGCCCCCTTCGGCAGCGCCGCGAGGTCTTCGAAGTGGTTGGAGACGAAGGCATCGCGCGGGTCTTCACGCTCGAGCACCGCCGCCAGCACGAAGCCGGGCGGCAGGTCCATCGGAACGTCCTTGAGCGAATGCACCGCGAGGTCTGCGCGCCCTTCTTCGAGCGCGGTCTCGAGCTCCTTCACGAACAGCCCCTTGCCGCCGACCTTGGACAGCGCGCGGTCGAGGATCTGGTCGCCGCGGGTCGTCATCCCGAGCAACTCGACCTCGTGCCCGAAGCGCGTCTGCAGCAGGTCACGCACATGTTCGGCCTGCCAGAGGGCGAGGCGGCTTTCGCGCGTGGCGATGACGGTGCGTGTGCTCATGGAGGCGATTATCCCCAGCCTGGGGCGGCCCCCGGCGCCCCCGTCCGGCACACGCCTTGCATGCACAATTGGTAACCCGGTTACCTGCGAAGAGCCCGCCATGAAGCGCCCCGCCCCGCCCAGACCCGCTGCCGTCAAACCCGTGACCGCGAGGCGGCGCCTCAAGAGCGACGACGCCGCAGACAAGAACCGGGCCCTGGTCGACGATATCCGGTTACTTGGGCGCATCCTGGGCGACACCATCCGCGAGCAGGAAGGACGCGACGCCTTCGAGCTCATCGAGCGGGTGCGCCAGCTCTCGGTGGCCTACCGGCTGAAGCAGGACGCGAGCGCCGGGCGCGTGCTCGACCGGCTGCTCAAGAACCTGTCGGGCGACCAGACGGTGAGCGTGATCCGCGCCTTCAGCTACTTCTCGCACCTGGCCAACATCGCCGAAGACCGGCACCACGTGCGGCGCCGCCTGCACCACGAGCGCCAGGGCCACGTGCAGGAAGGCTCCTTCGCGGTGGCCTTCGATCGCCTGCACAAGGCCAACCTGCGCGCGGGCGACATCGCCGCGACGCTGAAACACGCTTACATCGCGCCCGTGCTGACGGCCCACCCGACCGAGGTCCAGCGCAAGAGCATCCTCGACGCCGAGCGCGCGGTGGCCGAACTGATCGGCGAACGCGACGGCCTGCAGACCGAGCGCGAACGCGAAGCGAACGAGACGCTGCTGCGGGCGCGCGTGACCCAGCTCTGGCAGACCCGCATGCTGCGCACGGCCAAGCTCACGGTTGCCGACGAGATCGAGAACGCGCTCAGCTATTACCCGACGACCTTCCTGCGCGAGATCCCCAAGCTGTATGCCGAACTGGAGCAGCTGCTCAAGGGGCACGAGGTCGCGCCCTTCCTGCGCATGGGCCACTGGATCGGCGGCGACCGCGACGGCAACCCCAACGTTACTTCGCTGACGATGCGGCGCGCGATGAGCCGGCAGGCCGAGGTCGCTTTGCGCTTCTACCTGACCGAGGTGCATTCGCTCGGCGCCGAACTGTCGATGTCGCACACGCTCGCCCCGGTCACCCCCGAG
>DATDER010000344.1:0-2146 GCA_036523095.1 Rubrivivax sp. | reverse complement strand
CGACACGCTTGCGTGCCTCCTCGTCGCCCGCGGCGCCCGCCGGGCGCGGCAGGTAGCCGGTGTCGAGCAGGGCCAGGCGCGACACACGCCCGGGTTCGAGCCTCACGACTTCGAGCGCCACGCGCCCGCCCATCGAGTGCCCGGCGAGCGCAAAGCGGGGTGGTGCCGTGGCCAGCAGCTGGTGCGCCATCGTGACGAGGCTGTTCGCGCTGCCGTGGTCGACGACAGTGCAGGCGCGTCCTTCGGCCAGCGCCGGCATCAGCGGCGCCCAGACGGCGTGGTCGCACATCAGCCCGGGTACGAGCAGCAGCGGATCGGGAGCGCTTGTCGGGGCCACGGGCCACCTGTGCAGGAAGCGCCCCGGCTCAGCGGGCCTTGCCCGGGTCCTTGACGTCGGTGACGGTCTGGATCTCGCGGTTCCACAGCTTGCCGTCGATCTTCTCGACCTTGCGGATGTAGATGTTGTGCACCACGTCGCGGGTCTGCGCGTCGATGTACATCGGGCCGCGCGGGCTCTCGAAGATCTGGCCCTTCATCGCGGCCAGCAGCGCGTCGCCGTCGCCCTTGCCCTTGGTCGCCTTGACCGCCTCGTAGATCACGCGCATGCCGTCGTAGGCGCCGACCGCCATGAAGTTCGGCCGCAGGCCGCCGTTGGCCTTGCCGAAAGCCTCGACGAACTTGCGGTTCAGCGCGGAGTCGTGGGCGGCGGAATAGTGGTGCGCTGTGATCACGCCCAGTGCCACGTCGCCCATGCTGTCGAGGATGTCGTCCTCGGTCACGCTGCCCTCGGCGATCATCCGGATGCCGGCCTTGTCCAAGCCGCGCTCGGTGAACTGGCGCAGCAGCGAGGTGCCCACGCCCGCCGGCACGAAGGTGAACAGCGCGTCGGGCTTGGCGTCCCGCACACGCTGCAGGAAGGGCGCAAAGTCCGGCCCGCGCAGCGGCACCCGCAGCGACTCGATGACCTGCCCGCCGTTGGCCGTGAAGCGCTGGTTGAAGTACTTCTCGGAGTCGACGCCGGGTGCGTAGTCGGTCACCAGCGTGACCACCTTCTTGATGTTGTTCTTGGTTGCCCAGTCGGCCAGTGTCGTCACGACCTGGGGCACCGTGAAGCTGGTGCGCACGATGTAGGGCGAGGCCTCGGTGATCACGGAGGTGGCGGCCGCCATCACGACCAGCGGCGTCTTCGACTGCGTGGCGACCGGCGCGGTCGCCATCGCCAGCGGCGTGAGGCCGAAGCCGGCCAGCACCTGGACCTTGTCGTTGACCACCAGTTCCTGCGCGATGCGCTTGGTCACGTCGGCGCTGCCGGTGTCGTCCTTGACCACCAGAACGATCTTGCGCCCCGCCACGGTGTCGCCGTTCTGCGCCATGTAGAGACGCGCCGCCGCTTCCAACTGCTTGCCGGTGGATGCGAACGGGCCCGTCAGCGGCAGCACGAGGCCGATCTTGAAGGCGTTGTCCTGCGCCACGGCCGGCGTCAGCACCGCGGCGAGCGCGAGCGTCAGCAGGCCGTTCAGGAATGGGCGCTTTTGCATGAATGTCTCCTGGAATGTTTTGAGCGGGGCCTCGCGCAGCGTCATGCGACCCTGCGCATCCTGCCCACGCATTCTGCCCAATTCATGCCGCTGTCCCGGTGCAGGGCCACAGCCTCCCGCGGCGGGGCTCAGATCTCGTCGATGCCGGTGGAGGTCGGCGCGCGTTGGCCGGCTGCGTCGGAGAGCGAGAAACGGTCGTTGGTGCGGGTGTAGAAGCTCGCGCCGAAGCGCGCCACCGGGTGGTATTCGCGCAGGTTGACGCGCCAGGCCTCGGTGTCGATGAGGCCCGCTCGCGCAGCGAGCCGGACGATGCGGCCGATGAAGACGTAGCGGCTCTCGGTCTCGAGCTTCTCGTGGAGCAGGCACTCGAAGGCCACCGGCGCTTCTTGGATGCGCGGCGGCGCCACGCTCTGCGAGGGCACGGCGGTCAGGCCGACCGCGGCGAGTTCGCTCACATCGGAAGGGAAGGCCTCGCCGCAGTCATGCATCTTCTGCGCCATCGGCTCGTCGGACATGTGGACGACGAACTCGCCGCTGCGCAGGATGTTGGCGGCGGTGTCCTTCAGGCGCCCGTCCTTCAGGCGGTTGATGCTGAGCATCAAGATCGG
>DATDER010000343.1:0-22905 GCA_036523095.1 Rubrivivax sp. | reverse complement strand
CGCACGACCTGCGCGACTGTCGACTGCTTCTGCCCAATCGCGCTGTAGATGCAGATGACGTTCTGACCCTTCTGATTGATGATCGCGTCGACGGCGACGGCGGTCTTGCCGGTCTGACGGTCGCCGATGATCAACTCGCGCTGGCCGCGGCCGATCGGGACCATCGAGTCGATCGCCTTCAGGCCGGTCTGCACCGGCTGGTCGACGCTCTTGCGCGCGATCACGCCCGGCGCGACCTTTTCGATCACGTCGGTCATCTTGGCGTTGATCGGGCCCTTGCCGTCGATCGGCTGACCGAGCGCGTTGACGACGCGGCCGATCAGCTCCGGCCCGACCGGCACCGACAGGATGTTGCCGGTGCACTTGACCGTGTCGCCTTCGGAGATGTGTTCGTACTCGCCCAGGATCACGGCGCCCACGCTGTCCCGTTCGAGGTTCAGCGCGAGGCCGAAGGTTGGCTGGCCGCCCGGCGTGGGCGGGAACTCAAGCATTTCGCCGGCCATCGCGTCAGACAAGCCATGCACGCGCACGATGCCGTCGGTGACGGACACCACCGTGCCCTGGTTCTTGATGTCGGCCGACGCGCCAAGACCTTCGATGCGGCTCTTGATGAGTTCGGAAATTTCTGCAGGGTTCAGGTTCATGGGGTTCTCCTGGGTGCGGCGCTCAAGCGGTGAGCGCGACCTTCATCTGTTGCAGGCGCGCCGCGACCGAGGTGTCGAGCACCTCGTCGCCGACGACGACACGAATGCCGCCGATCAACTCGGGCTTGATCTGCACGCTGGCGTTCAACTTGCGTCCGAAGCGCCTCTCGAGCAGGGCCACTACATCCGCCAATTGCGCCGCGTCGATCGCGAAGGCGCTTTCGATCACGGCATCGGACACACCGCTCTGCGCATTGACGAGCACATGGAACTGCTGCGCAATCTCAGGCATCGCGGCAAGGCGGCCGTTCTCGAGCACGGCGCGCAGGAAGTTCTGCGCCGGACTCGAGAGCGGGGTCTTCACGACGCCTGAAACGACGTCGAACACCTGCGCCGCAGACACCTTGGGGTTGTCGGCAAACTGGCGCAGACCTTCGTCGCCGGCCACGGCGGCAAGCGCACTGACCTCGCCCGACAACGCCGCGGCCTGGCCGCCAGCCGACTTGAACAATGCCTCGGCGTAGGGACGCGCGATGGTGGCGAGTTCGGCCATGACGTTACAGCTCGGCTTTCAGGCGACCGAGCAACTCGGAATGAACCGCGGGGTTCACTTCCTTGCGCAGGATCGCCTCGGCGCCCTTGACGGCCAGAGCGGCGACGTGGTCGCGCAGCACTTCGCGCGCCTTCACGGATTCCTGTTCCGCCTCGGCCCGGGCCTGGGCGACGATCTTGGCGCCTTCTTCGGACGCGCGGCCCTTGGCCTCTTCGATCATCTGCTGCGCCAGGTGCTCGGCATCGGCCAGGCGCTTGGCAGCGTCGTTGCGCGCGGCGCCGAGCTGCTGCTCCACCCGCTGGTTGGCAGCGGCCAGTTCGGCCTTGGCCTTGTCGGCGGCCGACAGGCCTTCGGCAATCTTCTTCGCGCGTGCGTCCAGTGCCGCGGTGATCGGCGGCCAGACAAAACGCATCGTGAACCAGATCAGGATCGCAAACACGATCATCTGGACAATGAGGGTGGCGTTGATGCTCACGGGTTTGCCTCACGGAAAAGGTCAATCAAGCAAACGCCGCGGAACCGGCTTTGCCGGGCCGCTGGCGTTGCCCCCTCGAGGGGGAGCGGCAGCGCCGCTCCGGGGGTGGGCGTCATTACTTGGGCAGGTTGGCGATCTGGCCCAGGAACGGGTTGGCGGTGGCGAACCACAGCGCGATGCCGGTGCCGATGATGAACGCCGCGTCGATCAGGCCGGCGAGCAGGAACATCTTGGTCTGCAGCTCGCCCATCAGTTCAGGCTGGCGCGCGGCCGATTCGAGGTACTTGCTGCCCATGACGCCGATGCCGATACAGGCACCGAGCGCGCCGAGACCGATGATCAGGCCGGCGGCCAGGGCAACAAAACTGATGACTTCCATGATGGCTCCTAGTGAGAAAAGGGACTGAGTGAAAACGGGGAATCAATGTGAATCGTGTGCCTGGCCGACGTAGACGAGCGTCAGCATCATGAACACGAAGGCCTGCAGGGTGATGATCAGGATGTGGAAGATGGCCCATGCCGTGCCGGCGATGACCTGCCCCAACGCGAGCGGCAGGCCGACCGCGGTGAACCAGGCCCCCCCCATCAGCGCGATGAGCATAAAGATCAGCTCGCCGGCATACATGTTGCCGAACAGACGCATGCCGTGCGACACGGTCTTGGCGACAAACTCGATCAGCTGCATCGCGAGGTTGAACGGCGCGAGGTACCACTTGGCGCCGAAAGGCGCCGAGAGCAGCTCGTGGACCCAGCCGCCTGCACCCTTGATCTTGATGTTGTAGTAGATGCAGATCAGCAGCACCGTGATCGACAGGGCCATCGTGATCGACAGGTCGGCCGTGGGCACGACCCGCATGTAGTCCTTCGCGCCGACGGCCGGGCCGGCGACGTGCCAAATCGCCGGGATCAGATCGACCGGCAGCAGGTCCATCGCATTCATCAGGAAGATCCAGACAAAGACGGTGAGCGCCAGCGGCGCGACCATCTTGCGGCTCTCGGCGTTGTGCACGATGCCTTTGGCCTGGGTGTCGACCATCTCGACGAGGAACTCGACGGCCGCCTGGGTGCGGCCCGGCACGCCGGAGGTCACGCTCTTGGCCACGCGCCACATCACGAAGCAGCCCAGCACCCCCATGACCACGGCCCAGAAGATCGAGTCGAGGTTGAGGGTCCAGAACCCGCTGCCCGTCTGCAGGTGGTGCAGGTGGTGGATGATGTATTCGCCGGCGGTCGGGGCGTTGCCTGATGCTGCTGCCATGTCGAGAAGCTCGTCCGGATTCTTGTTACTTCGACCGCTTGCGCCACAACAGCGCAAGCCAATAAACCTTGATGCACAGCACCAGAGCCACCAGCAATGCCGGCCAGCTCAAGGGCTGCACGAGCTTCGGCGCCAGCATCAGCAGGCCGACCGAAGCGCCGATCTTCACCATCTCCCACGCCATGAAACTGACGGCACTGCTGCCGGGTGACATGCTGGAGAGCCGGCTGGTCATGCCCCGCGCCATCAAGGCACCGGGCAGTACCACGACCGCCGCGCCATACAGCGCCGACAGTCCCGCCGCCTGCTCACCCGACAGCAACCACACGAGTGCGGCCACCACCACGCCGACCCCTGCCTGCACCAGCACGACCCACCACGGCGACACGGCGGGCTCCTTGCTGCGCAGCGCCTGCGCTTCCTGTCTCGTCAGCGCCTTGTAAGGTGCTGTTTCCGCCCGCTCGTCGTCGTAGGGCCAGGGGTCGGATGCGAGCGTCCGGTGAGACATCTGGAGGGCGCTGAATGGGCTGCAGGGGGCAAAGCCGCGGAATTATATGGGGAAACCCGCGGTGTCCCGACCCCGCCCGGCGCGCCACGGAACCTGTGGCGCCTACAGGGCTCACACTACGGCCCATGCGCTCTTCGATCATCCACTTTGCCGCGCTGCTCACCGCGCTGTGCATCACGCCAGTTGCGTCCGCAGCGGTGCCCGATCGCACCGTGGTCGACACCGGGCAGGTGCGTGCCGAACTGCTGGCCCATGCGCCCGAAGGCGTCGCGCCCGGCAAGCCGCTCTGGGTCGGGCTGCAGCTCGTGCACGCGCCGCACTGGCATACCTATTGGAAGAACCCCGGCGACTCCGGACTGCCGACGCTGCTCGATTGGAAACTGCCCGCAGGTGTCGGCGCCTCGGACATCGCGTGGCCGACACCGTCGCGTCTGCCGGTCGGGCCCTTGATGAACTTCGGTTACGAGGGCACCGTGCTGCTGCCGGTGGAGCTGACGGTGCCGGCCGGCTTCAGCGCTGAGACGCTTGACATCCAATTGCAGGCCGACTGGCTGGTGTGCAAGGACGTCTGCATTCCAGAGTCGGGCAGCTTCACCCTGAAGCTGCCGGCGCGGGCGGCGACGGTGCTCAACGCCGCTGCATTCGACAACGCTCGCAACACTGCGCCTCAAGCCCTCACGACGGCGCGCGCCAGCGCCGAACTGAACAACGGTGCATTGATCGTTCGGGTGACCGGACTTCCCGCAGCCTGGCAGGGCCGCGCGTTGCAGTTCTTCCCGGAAGTGGGCGGCGTGATCGACAACGCCGCCAAGGCAAGCGAGCGCTGGCAAGGCGCGTCGTGGGAAGCGCGCGTGCCGCTGTCGCCGCAGCGCTCTGAAAGCCCGCAGCAGCTTGCCGCCGTGTTGACCTATGCCGGCGCTCCGGCGGGCGTGCAACTCGCGCTGCCTGTGTCGGGCACCTGGACTGCACTCGGCACCGCCGCGCCGGCTGCGCCGGGCGACGCCGTCATCACCCCCGCCGCACCCCAGATCGGCGTGGCGTTGGCGCTGCTGTTCGCACTCGTCGGTGGCGCGCTGCTGAACCTGATGCCTTGTGTGTTCCCGGTGCTGTCGCTCAAGGTCATGGGCTTCGCCAATCAGGCGCACGACCGCCGCGCGCTGCTCGCCGGCGGGCTGGCGTACACCGTGGGCGTGGTGCTCAGCTTCGTCGCGCTGGCCGCGCTGCTGCTCGCCCTGCGCGCGGGCGGCGAGCAACTCGGCTGGGGCTTCCAGCTCCAGTCGCCGGCCGTGATCGCCGCGCTGGCGGCGCTGTTCACGCTCATCGGCCTCAACCTCGCGGGTGTGTTCGAGTTCGGCTCGATCCTGCCCAGCGCGCTCGCAAGCGCACGCGCGCGCCACCCGCTCGTCGACTCGGCCCTGACCGGTGTGCTTGCTGTGGCGGTCGCCTCGCCCTGCACCGCGCCTTTCATGGGCGCGTCGCTCGGCCTCGCATTCACGCTGCCCGCGGCGCAGGCACTGGCCATCTTCGGCGCACTCGGTCTCGGCATGGCCCTGCCCTACCTCGCCGCCAGCGCCTGGCCGGGGCTGGCACGCGCGCTCCCGCGCCCCGGGGTGTGGATGGCGCACTTCAAGACAGTGATGGCGTTCCCGATGTTCGCCACCGTGGTCTGGCTTGTATGGGTGCTGGGCCAGCAAGTCGGCATCGACGGCGCGGCGGCACTGCTGGCCGCGCTGGTGGCGCTGGCCTTTACGGCCTGGGCCTTCGGTTCGCCGGAGCTGGGGAGTCGCGCACGCGCCGGCTTCGGCACCGCCGCACTTGTGCTGCTCGGCGCCACTTTGCTCTGGGCCGTGCCGTCCTTGCGCAGCGAGGCGGTGGCCAGCATGGCCAGCGCATCCCAGGAGGGGCGCTGGCAGGCGTGGTCCAGCGAGCGCGTGGCCGACGCCGTGACCCAGGGGCGACCGGTCTTTGTCGATTTCACCGCGGCCTGGTGCGTGACCTGCCAGCTCAACAAGCGCACCACGCTCGCCGACACGCAGGTGCTGGCCGACTTCGAGGCGCGCCGGGTGCTCCTGCTTCGCGCCGACTGGACCCGGCGCGACGCCGCCATCAGCGCCGAACTCGCGCGCCTGGGCCGCAATGGCGTGCCGGTCTACGCGCTCTATTCCCCTGGCGCAGCAGGGCCTCGTGTATTGAGCGAGATTCTGTCGGCGCGTGAAGTGCGCGACGCGCTGGCTGCGCTGCCCTGACACCCTCACCCCCCGCTGGAGATGTCGATGAACCCCTTTGCCGCCACCACCCTCGTCGCCGCGCTCTGCATGACCGGCACCGCTGCCTTGGCCAACGCCGCCGTCGGCCAGACAGCCCCGGCGCTCAGCGCCACCGACACCAGCGGCAAGACCGTGTCGCTGGCCGACTACAAGGGCAAACATGTCGTGCTGGAGTGGGTCAACCCCGGCTGTCCCTATGTTCGCAAGCACTACGACAGCGCCAACATGCAGGGCACGCAGAAAGGCGCGGTCGACAAGGGAGTGGTCTGGCTCGCCATCAACTCCACGGCCGCCGACGCCTACGACTACCTCAAGCCGGCCGACATGGCGGCCTGGATGAAAGACAAGCAAGCGGCCCCCACGGCCACGTTGATGGACGCCAGCGGCAAGATCGGTCGCGCCTACGGTGCGCGCACGACGCCGCAGATGGTGGTGATCGACCCGCAGGGCAAGATCGTCTATACCGGCGCGATCGACAGCAAAGCCAGTTCGCGCGCCAGCGACATCGCCGGCGCCACCAACTACGTCAAGCAGGCGCTGGGCGAATCGCTCGCCGGCAAGCCGGTCAGTGTTGCCGCGACGCAGTCCTACGGCTGCTCGGTCAAGTATTCGTCGATGTGACGATCACGGCAGCTCGGTGTACTGCGACGCGAGCTGCCTGAAGCTCGCGGCGGACGCCGCCGCATCGAAGCCTGGACCGAGTTCCTCGGCCAGGATCGCTGCCACCGCATCGGCCTGACGCGACGCTTCACGCGCATCCAGGAACAGCAACCGCGAGCGCCGCGCCAGCACGTCTTCGACGCTGCGCGCCATCTCGTGGCGTGCCGCAAAACGAACCATCGCTTCGCTCAAGCCGCCGCTGCCGTCTCGCCAGAGCCAGTTCGCCGCGCCGGGCAGCGCACGCAGCACCGTCGCTTCGCTGCCGTACAGGTGTTCACCCGGCGGTTCGGCGAGTGGCCGGCCCGGCGCCGCACCGACGAGCGGCAGGCGCGCTGTCACATCACCCGCGCGGCGCGGCAGCAGGCCGCGTGCCATGCAGCGGTCGAGCACGTCCTCGGCCATCGCGCGGTAGGTCGTCCACTTGCCGCCGGTCACGGTGACGAGGCCCGAGGCGCCGACAACGACGGTATGTTCGCGCGAGATCGCCTTCGTGTTCTCACCATCGTCGTCCGCCGGCTTCACGAGGGGCCGCAAGCCGACCCAGACCGAGCGCACGTCGGCGCGCGTGGGCGCCCTGCTCAGGTAACGCCCGGCTTCGCGCAGGATGAAGTCGACCTCTTCGGCAAAGGGCTTGGGCTCACGCACGATGTCGTCGCGCGGGGTGTCGGTGGTACCGAGGATCACCTTGCCCAACCAGGGCACGGCAAAGAGCACCCGCCCGTCTTCGGTCTTGGGCACCATCAGCGCGTGGGTCCCGGGCAGGAAGCTGCGATCGACGACCAGGTGCACACCCTGGCTCGGTGCCACCATCGGCGCGCGCTGCGCCGCGCCAGCATCGCGGTCCATGTCGCGCACGCTGTCGACCCATACGCCGGTGGCGTTGACCACGCAGCGCGCGGCGATCCTGAAGCTCTCGCCCGTCTCGCTGTCGCGCACGACCAGGCCCTGCACCTTGCCCCCGTCACGCTGTAGCGACGTGGCCGCGACGTGGTTCAGCACCAGCGCCCCGCGTGCCTGCGCCGTGCGCGCCAGCAGCAGCGCCAGGCGTGCGTCGTCGAACTGGCCGTCCCAGTACTTCACGCCGCCGGACAGGCCCTGCAAGCGCACGGTCGGCAGCAGCTCGGCGGTGCGGCGCGCGCTCAGGAACTCGGTGTCGCCCAGCCTGCGCCGGCCCGCGAGCGCGTCGTAGGCCTTGAGGCCGACGCCGTAAAACGCCGGCTCCCAGAATTTGTAGCCCGGCACGACGAACCCTAGGCGTTGCGCCACGTGCGGCGCGTTCGCGAGCAATGCGCCCCGTTCGTGCAGCGCTTCGCGCACGAGCCCGATGTCGCCCTGCGCCAGGTAACGCACACCACCGTGCACGAGCTTGGTGGCGCGCGAGCTGGTGCCCTTGGCAAAGTCGTCGGACTCGACGAGCACGACCGAGAAGCCGCGCACTGCGGCGTCCAACGCCACGCCCAGGCCGGTCGCGCCACCGCCGATGACGGCGAGGTCCCAGCTTGCGGTGGCCCGCAGGCGTGCAAGTGCAGCCTGGCGGGCTTCGGTGGCCAGCGTCATGCGCCTAGAGCTTGGCGGAGTTCACCGGCGGCCGTGGTCGACCGTGTGCCTGCCAGGCCTACTTCTTCTTCGGTGCAGGCTCCAGGGAAACAGCCACCGCCTCGGTATAGGTGGCCTGGACCTGATCGCCCACGGCGATCATCTTGAACTGCTTCGGGTCGGGCACCTTCAGGTCCACCGTGCGCTGCGGGCCGCGCAGTGTGACGGTCTGGGTCTTGGCGTCGACGGCCGTGACATCGGCCATCACCGTGACCTTGCGCGCCACCACGCCGCCCGGCTGCGCGCCGGATGCAGCGCGTGCGGCGTCGGCACTCTCGACCTTGGCGACCGGGGCGCCGCCGCCCTTCTTCAGTTCCAGCGCCAGCGCCTGCAGGTAGCCCACGACGACCTCGTCGCCGACCTTGATCTGGTCGAAATTGCGCACCTCGGGACCGGCTACGACAGGGAATTCCTTGCCGTCGACGCCCTTGAGCGTGACCGTGCGCGTGGCCTTGTCGACCGCGCTCACCGTGGCCGAGACACGCACGGCGCGCGCCACTTCGCCGCGCCCGGGCGACGAGGCCGCGACGGCGGCTTCCTTGGCATTGAGTTGCTGCGACATCGCGGGCGACGCCGCGCATGCGGCGGCGATCATCAAGATTCCGATTTGGGGTTTCATACGATTTGACTTTCGATTGATTGCGGCAGAACAGGGGCCGCGCCGGCGCCAGATTGGCACGGAGCGATTGTCGCGCATCGCGCGTTCGCCTCTGACCGGCCATCGTCCTGGCGCTCGCCTCAGAGCTTTGCGAAGTTCACCGGCAGTCCCGGTACCTCGACCCGCAACTGCAGCACGCAGCCGGCCCACGGTTCGCGCGCCAGTTCCTCGGCCGGCCGCTTCTCGCGGGACGTGGTGATGTAGAGCGTGCGCAGGTCAGGCCCGCCGAAACAAGGCATCGTCGGGCATCGCACGGGCAGTCTCAGCTCGGCGATGACCTCGCCGGCGGGTGACAGGCGCAGCAGGCGCGCACCTTCGAACATCGCGGTCCAGTAACAGCCTTCGCTGTCCACGGCGGCGCCGTCCGGCCGGCCGCCGTACGTGGCGAGATCCTGGTCGGGCACCTTGAGCGGGAACTGCGCGAACACACGCCGCCCCGTCAGCGTGCCCTCGCCGGGATCGAAGTCGAAGGCGTGCACCACGTGCGCCTTGGTGTCGCTCCAGTACATCGTGCGCCCGTCGGGACTGAAACCCAGACCGTTGCTGACGGTGATGCCCTCGGCGCGGCGCTCGACCTTGCCCCGCAGGTAGCAGTAGAGCGCCGCCAGCGCCGGCTCGCGCGGCTCGTAGATCGTGCCGGCCCAGACCCGGCCCTGCGGGTCGGCCTTGCCGTCGTTGAACCGTTCCAGCCTGGCGTCGTAAGGCGGCTTCGCGAGGCGCTTGCGTTCGCCGCGCCGCGGGTCGAAGCGCCAGAGGCCGTCGCGCATGCCGAGCACGAATTCACCACCCGGCAGCGGGATGCAGCACGCCGGTTCGCTCTCGAAGTCCCAATGCTCGTGGTCACCGGTGGCCGGATGAAAACGGTTCAGCCGCCGGCCCGGGATGTCGCACCACCACAGCGCCGCTTCGTCCGGGTGCCAGAGGGGCGACTCGCCGAGCAACGAAGCCGCCACCGGCAGCGGCGTGATGTCGGCGCCCAGCGCGATCACACGCGGCCGACCTCGAGCTTCATCCAGGCCTCGAAGTGCTCGCCCGGCTGCAACGTGCGCAAGCCCTGCGCCGCCGGGTCGGCCATGTGGATCGCGTTGGTGATGTGGCTGATGGGCTCGACGCAGTAGATGTCGCGGTCTTTGGGCGTGAACACCACCAGGTAGGGCAGCGACGACGTGAGACGGACCGACATCAGCTCGTCGCGCACCCGCGCCGGCCCCTGCCAGCCTTCGAAACAGTGGTCGAAATCGAGGTAGGCCACGTCGGCATCGATGCCGGGCTGCGGCACGCGCCGCGTCGGCAGGTTGGTCGCGTCGTGTTCCCAGCGCTCGGCGAGCTCGATGTGCAGCCGGCTGCGCGCCCGTTTGGGGAAGTACGGGTGCCAGCCCAGACCCACCGGCGCCGGGTGCGGCGCCAGGTTGGTGATCGACAGGCCGACGTTGAGCGCGCCCGGCGTGAGCGAAAACACCTGCTGGGCGGCAAAGGCAAAGGGCCAGCCGTCGTCCGGGCTGTGGATGTAGCTGACGACCGCATCGTGCTCGCGGTGCGACTCGATCTTCCAGGCATGCTGCCAGCCGACGCCGTGGATCGAGTGCGGGCTGTCGCCGAAGTTGGCCGCCGTCTTGTATTCGCGGCCGAGCCAGCGGAAGTGGCGGTGGCCGAGCCGGTTGGAATAGGGGATGAGCGGGAAGCAGCCCGACACCCGCCCCGATTCCAGTACATCGGGTTCGCAGCTGCGCAGGACAGGCAGCTCACCGATCCACAGGCCGGCAATGCTGCCGCCCAGGTCGGGGCGCAGGGCCAGGCGAAGGTCGCCGGCACGGAGTTCGATCGTCGTTGGGGTCATGGGCTGATCGTACCGCCCGGGCGATCAGGACCGCGAAGTGGGCGCGTCGAGTTCGGCCTTGAGGTAATGCGCGCCCGCGACCGGATTGAAGTAGTACGGTGGGATCTCCTCGAAGCCCAGCGTGCCGTAGAGGCCGCGTGCTGCCTCCATCTCGTCGAGCGTGTCGAGCAGCATCGTCGAATGCCCGGCTTCGGTGGCGCGGTCCATCAGCGCCTGGGCCAGGATGCGCCCGAGGCCGAAGCGGCGGAACTCGCTGCGCACGTAGAGGCGCTTCATCTCGCAGGCGTTGGTGTAGTCGACGTCGCGCAGCGGGCGCATCGCGCCGCAGCCCGCCAGCACGCCGTCGACGTACGCCAGCAGCAGGGCCCCCTCGGGCTGCGCGTAGTCGCCTGGCAGGCCGGCGAGCTCGCCGGCGAAGTCCTGGAAACACAGGTCCACGCCGAGCCGCGCCGCGTACTCGCGAAAGATCTCGCGTGTGTCGTCCAGCAGCGCCGGTGTGTCGGGTGTGCGCAGTTCGATCCCGGGCGAGGTCTGCATGCTCTAGCCGCCCAGCCGCACGACGTAGGTCACGACACCGGCGCACGCGGCCAGGAGCGCCAGCGCGAGCAGCCGCCTGCCGCCGCCATCGGCCGACACCGGCGCGCTCGGCGGCAGGTGTTTGTCGCCATGGATCATCGGGCCGATCAGGTTCTGGTTCTTGCGCACGAGGTAATACACGATCGCGGCGATGTGCAGCGCGATCACGGCCAGGATCAGGTTCTGGCCCCAGCTCTCGTGCCAGCCGGTAGCCTGGCTGGCGGTCTCCCCACTGACCAGACGGTTGAGCGGGCCCCGGCTCGCGATCTCGTCGTCGGCGATCAGCCCGGTGGCGACCTGCAGCGCCAGCAGCGCCAGCAGCGCGAAGACGGACAACGCGCCGGTCGGGCTGTGCCCGACCTCGAGGTGCTCGTCCGGCCCGTGTTCGCCGCGCACGTAACGCAGCAGCGCGCTGGGCGCGTGGAGGAAGCTGCTGAATCGCGACCAGTGCCCGCCGACCAGGCCCCAGATGACGCGGAAGGCGAGCAGCGTGAAGACGACGTAGCCGAACCGGAAGTGCCAGACCATCGCATTGCCGCCGATCTTGGCGCTGACGACCGAACACAGCACCGTGGCGGCGAGCACCCAGTGGAAGAGGCGTGTCGGCAGGTCCCACACACGGGCCGGCGCGGCGCCGGGCGCACCGGACGGGGCAGGGGATTGGGCGGCTCGCACGGCCCAACGATAACGCGAACCGTCACCACGCTTCATGCCAGCAGCCGCCACGGATCAGGCTAAACCCCGGGGAACCGCGTCCGGCCGGGCCTGTCTACACTCGCGTGCGGCGGCGACTCCCGTGTCGGCACGCAGCGGCGCCGAGCCGTGATCACCACCCCTCACAGGAGCCTTGCATGAACTTGAACCGTCTTGCCGCCTGCATCGCCACCGTGGCCGGCCTTGCTGCCGCGCTGCCTGCCGCAGCGCAGTTCCAGAAGCCTGAAGACGCGATCAAGTACCGCCAGAGCGCGATGGCGCTGCAGGGCAACCACCTCGGCCGCGTGTTTGCCATGACCAGTGGTGGCAGCCCCTTCGACGCCAAGGTGGCGGCCGAACAGATCGAACTCGTCGCCCTGCTCAACCGGCTGCAGTTTGCGGCCTTCACCGAAGGCAGCGACAAGGGCGCCCCCACCCGGGCCAAGCCCGAGGTCTGGACCCAGAAGGACAAGTGGAGCGCCGCGGTCGCGAAGAGCCAGGAAGACGTCAACAAGCTCGCTGCCGCCGGCAAGACCGGCAACGCGGACCAGATCAAGGCGGCGGTGGGTGCCGTGGGGCAGAGTTGCAAGGGCTGCCACGACGACTTCCGCAGCCGGTGAAATTGGCCCACCCCCGTAGCGCCTTCGGCGCTCCCCCTCAAGGGGGCGACGCCAGCGACCGGGCGAAGCCCGTCCGCGGCGTCCGCTTGATGGCATGAGCGGCCTGTCGCGTTTCAGCCTTGAGGGCTCGGTTGCGCTCGTCATCGGCGGCACGAGCGGCATTGGCAAGGCGATCGCGCGCGGCTACCTCGAAGCCGGGGCGCAGGTCGTGATTGCCGGGCGCAACGCCGACAAGCTGCAAGCCACACTCGCCGAGCTGGCGCCGCTTGGCGACGTGTCGGGCTACAGCGCAGACGTGAGCCAGACCGACGGTGTTCGCGGACTCGTCGGCATCACGCTCGCCCACCGCGGCCGCATCGACGTGCTCGTCAATTGCCAGGGCGTGACGGTTCTCAGGCCGGCCGAAGAGTTCACGCCCGCCGACTGGGACACCGTCGTCGACACCGACCTGAAAAGTGTGTTCTTCGCTTGCACCGAGGTCGGCCGCCACATGCTGGGCCGCGGCCGCGGCGCCATCATCAACATCGCGTCGCTCGCGTCGCACCGCGGCTGGCCGCGCAGTGCCCTGTATGCGCTGGCCAAGTCCGGCGTGCTGAGCCTGACCCAGACGCTGGCGGCCGAATGGGCCGGGCGCGGCGTGCGCGTGAACGCGATCTCGCCCGGCTTCTTCATGACCGAACTCAACCGCGACAAGATGTCTCCCGAGCGCAAGGCGCTGGCGCTGGCGCGCACACCGGCCGGGCGCTTCGGCGAGGTCGACGAGCTGGTCGGTGCGGCGGTGTATCTCGCGTCGCCCGCGGCCGGTTTTGTCACGGGGGAAAGCATTGCCGTCGACGGCGGCTTCCTCGCCGCGGGTCTGTGAACGGGACGAAGGACAAGCGATGTTGAAGGTCGAAAAGCTGTCGGAGGTGGCTGGCGCGCGCATCACCGGGCTCGACGTGGCGCAGCCCCTGTCCGCGCAGGACTTCGCGGCGATCGAAGCCGCACTGCACGAACACACCTTCATCGTGTTGCCGGCGCAGACCTTGTCACCACAGCAGTTTGTCGCTTTCGGCCGGCGTTGGGGCCCCCCCGAACCGCACGTGATCGACACCTTCCACCACCCGGTGGACAACAACATCCTGATGCTGTCGAACGTCAAGCGCGACGGCAAGCCGATCGGACTGCTCGACGCCGGCACCTACTTCCACACCGACTACTCGTACCTCACGGTGCCGGCACGCTGCACGATCCTGCACGCGATCCAGATGCCGCGCGAGAACGCCGGCACGCGCTTCGCCAACCAGACCCGCGCCTACGCCGACCTGCCGGATGCGATGCGGCAGCGCATCGACGACCTCGTCGTGCGCCACCATTACGGCAACCGCGACGACCTGCGCGAGACCTCGCGCACCGTGGCCTCGGTGTTGAACGAAAGCCAGAAGAAGAAGGTCGACTGGGTCCGGCACCGCCTGGCGCGGCCGCACCCGAGGACGGGCGTGAAGGCGCTTTACGCCGTCTCCGGCAGTTCCTTCGGCATCGACGGCATGGTCGACGCCGACGCCGTCGCTTTGCTCGACGAGTTGAAGGAACACGCAACGCAAGCGCGGTACTGCCACACCCACCACTACCGCATCGGCGACGTGATCGTGTGGGACAACAGCCAGTTGCTGCACGCCGCGCCGCTGACCGACCTCAGCGATGCCCGCACGCTGTGGCGGGTGACGGTCAAGGAAGCGGGCTGAGGGCTTCGCAGGTTAGGAAAAGCCGAGCACGACCCTTCGGGTCATCGCGCTTTTCTTTTCGATCTTCGTCACGACCACGGCACCCACCTCGGCCGTGTTCGCCACGTGCGTGCCGCCGCAAGGCTGCAGGTCCACCCCTTCGATCTCGAGCACACGCACACGGCCCAGGCCACGCGGCGGCTGCACGCTCATGCTGCGCACGAGTTGCGGGTTGGCGTCGAGCTCGGCCTCGTTGATCCAGCGGTGGCCCACCGCGTGCGCCTCGGCCACGAGGCGGGCGATGCCAGCCGTCAATTGGTCCTTGTCCAGCGGCTCGTTCATGTGGAAGTCGAGCCGTGCGTAGCCGGCGGTGATCGAGCAGCCGTCGACCGGGTGCGGCACCAGCGCGCACAGCAGGTGGGTCGCGGTGTGGAAACGCATGTGGGCGTGGCGGCGCTGCCAGTCGATGCGCGCCGTCAAGCGCGTGCCGGGTGCGAGGCGTTCGGCCTCGGCCGCGTCGGCCAGCACATGCGCGACGTGACCCGGCTCCATGCCCTTGCGCGTGTCGGCGATGGCGACCGTGCTGCCGTCGGCGAGCACGAAGACACCCGCATCACCCGCCTGTCCGCCGCCAAGCGGGTAGAACACGGTGCGGTCGAGCACGACGCCCCGTTCGTCGTGCAGCAGCACGGTGGATTCGCACTCGGCCAGGCGCGCGTCTTCGCGGAACAGCTCTTCGGTCATGCACTCTCCAGGATCACGGCGCCCGTGGGCGTTTGCAGTGTGGCACGCAGCGCCGGGCCGGCGCCGGCCTGCACATCCAAGCCGCGCAGTTGCAGCAGCGCACTGGCACGGTCGGGCACGCCGCGCAGGGCCAGCGCCCGCAGCGTGACACCCGAGTCGGGCATCGCCTGCGCCGGGTGGCGGCCGTCCCACTGGATCAGCGTGGGCAGCGCGCCGCCACACTCGAGCCGGCCGTCGTCGCGCACGAGGATCTGCCAGGCGAGCGGGCCCGCAGGTGTCTCGCGCCCGGCGCGCACCGGGTCACCGGGCTTCAGTCCGACGCTGATGAGGCCCCAGCGGTGCATGTCGAGCATCGTCGAGCGCGCGACGAAATGGATGAGGCGCGGCCGTTCTTGCAAGCGCGCTTGCAGCGCTGGGTCGTCGAGCCCGAACCAGCGGGCGCGCGTCGGTGCGGTCGCGTCGGCGTCGATCGCAATGATTTCGAGGTAGGCATCGGGGAACGCTTCCGTGGCGATCTTCAGCAGGCGGTTGTGTGTGCCCATCAGCGGGTGTTGGCCGCCCGGCCCCGGGGTGACACCCAGCGTCGCTTCGCACCAGGCCACACCCTGTTCGAGCGAAGCCGCGGCGACGACGAGGTGATCGAGCGCGACGCTCAAATGTCCACCGTGCCTTCGATGCACGCCGCCACGTCGCCGCCGATCCAGATGGCGTCGCCCTGCTGCTGCACATGCACACGCCCCGCGCGGCCCATCGCCGTGCCTTGCGCCGCAACATAGGAAGGCGGCGCGATGCCTGCGCCGATCAGCCACTGCGCCAGCCCCGCGTTCAAGCTGCCGGTGACCGGGTCTTCGTTGACCTGCATCGACGGGATGAAGGCGCGCACTTCGAAACGGGCGTCGTGCCCGGCTTCGTGCGCGCCGACGACACCGAGCTTGAGGTCGCCGAGGCCCGCCCAGTCGGGCCGCAGCGCCAGCACCTGCGCCGCGGAGCGCAGCAACACCGCGCACCAGCCCGGGCCGTTGTCGACCCACTGGTGGTGCAGCACATCGGTCGGCGCGATGCCCAGACCGCGCACGATCTGCTGCAGCGTGCCGCCGTCCAGCGGCCCGGTGCGTCGCAGCGGCGGCGCGGCAAAGGCAAGCCGTGCGCCGTCACGCCGCACCCGTACAAGACCCACGCCACACTGCTGCACCACCGTGCCGGCGTCGCGCGGTACGCCGCCCGCGGCGAGCCAGGCATGGCAGGAGCCGAGCGTCGGGTGGCCGGCGAAGGGCAGCTCGGTGGCGGGTGTGAAGATGCGCACGCGGTAGTCGGCACCGGACTGCGTGGGTGGGAGCAGGAAGGTCGTTTCCGACAGGTTGGTCCAGCGCGCGAAGGCCGCCATGCGCTCGTCGCTCAGCCCCTCGGCGCCGTGCACCACGGCCAGCGGGTTGCCTCGCAGCGTCTCGGCGGTGAAGACGTCGAGCTGGTGGAAACGCCTCTTCACTTGTCTATCTCCTTGCGCAGCACCTGCGCCAAGGCCGCGATGCCCTGTTCGATGATCGCCGGCGCCACGGTGACGAAGCTCAGGCGCAAGGTGTTTTCGTGCGGCTCGCGGCAGTAGAAGGCCGCACCCGGCACGAAGGCCATGCCGGCGTCCACCGCCTTGGGCAGCAAGGCCGTGGCGTCGATGCCCTTCGGCAGTTCGACCCAGAAGAACATGCCGCCCACCGGCTTGTTCCAGTGGCAGCCGGCCGGCATGTGGCGCTCCAGCGCGGCCTGCATCGCGTCGCGCTGGGCGCGGTAGCGGGTGCGGATCGTCGGCACGTGGTCGCGCAGGAAACCGTCCTTGATGACCTCGTGCACCACGCGCTGGTTGAAGCCGGGGGTGTGCAGGTCGGCCGCCTGCTTGGCCTGCAGCAGCTTGGGGTACAGCTGGCGTGGCGCGATCACATAGCCCAGCCGCAGCCCCGGCGCCAGCACCTTCGAGAACGATCCCAGGTAGACCGCGGCGTCACCGGCACGCGCCGCCAGCGGCGGCGGGGGCGAGTGGTCGAACCACAGATCGCCGTAGGGGTTGTCTTCGACGATGGGCAGGCCCAGTTCACCTGCACGGTCCACCAGCGCATCGCGCCTCGCGGCCGGCACACAACGCCCGCTCGGGTTCTGGAAGTTGGGCAGCAGGTAGACAAACCGGGCGCCGCGCGCGCCGTCCAGCGCCGCCGGCAGCGGGCCATCGTCGTCGCCTTCGATGGACACGAAGTCGGCTTCGTAAGGCGCGAACGCCTGCAGCGCGCCAAGGTAGGTGGGGTGTTCGACCGCGACCCGGCTGCTGGGGTCGATCAGCACCTTGCCGACCAGGTCGAGCCCCTGCTGCGAGCCGGTGGTGATGAGCACCTGGTCGGCATCGACGGACATGCCGTGGGTGCCCATCTCCGCCGCGACCCATTCGCGCAAGGGGCCGTAGCCTTCGCTCGCCGCGTACTGCAGCGCTTCGCGCGGTGTGTCGCGCAGCACCCGCGCGCTCGCCTCGGCCATCGCGGCCACGGGGAAGGTGTCGGCCGACGGCAGCCCGCCGGCGAGCGAGATGATGCCCGGCCGCTCGGTGATCTTGAGGATCTCGCGGATCGTGCTCGGGTTGAGCCGCTCGGCGCGGCGTGCCATCGTCCAGTTCATGAATCGCCTTTCAGGTCCTCACACCGCCAACTGCCGCACCGGCATGCGCCGGCCAATGAACACAACCGCGATCACGGCAAGCGAGAACAGCACGGTCACCGCATCGAGCCTTTCGCCGAGTATCGGCACCGCGAACAGCAGTGCCAGGAAGGGCTGCACGAGTTGCACCTGGCTCACCCGCACCACCCCGCCGAGCGTGAGGCCACGGTACCAGGCAAAGAAGCCGAGCCACATCGAGAACAGCGAGACATAGCCGAAGCCGACCCAGGCCGAAGCCCGCGCCGGCGCATCGGGCCACCACCACAGCGCCGCCGGCAACGTGAAGGGCAGCGCGATCACGAGCACCCAGCAGATCACCTGCGGCGCGGGCATGTCCTGCGCCACCTTGGCCCCCGACACATAACCGACGCCGGTGAACAACACCGCCAGCAGCAGGTATCCATCGCCGGCCGACACCGCCCCGCCGCCCTGCCAGGCGGCGAAGGCCAGCACGAGCGCGCAGCCCGCCACGGCGCAGGCCCAGAAGCCGCGCGACGGCCGCTGGTGCAGCACGAGCGCGGCGATCACCGCGGTCGACAGCGGCATGAGCCCGGTCACCACCGCGGCGTGCATCGCGTCGACCTCGCGCAGTGCCAGCGCGAGCGTGAGCGGGAACCCCAGCACGGTGCCGAGCGCGCTGATGCAAAGCGGCAGCGCATGGTGGCGCTGCGGGCGCGGCGCGCGCACGGCGAGCAGGTAGATCACGCTCAGCACGCCGGCGAGCGCGGCGCGGCCCGCGGTGACGAACATCGGCGGCAACTGCGGGTCGCTGATGTCCCCCACGGCCAGGCGGGTCATCGGCACGGTCATGGCAAAGATGACGACCCCGAGCACGCCCAGGGCGAGGCCACGGTGGCTGTCACTCAGGGCGCGGACAAAGGAGGCAGGCATGGCCGCAGTCTAGATGACAAGACAGATACAGCACCGGTACACTTGGCGACACAGATTGACGTTCTGTATTGATCGTTGCCACCGCACAGCCGGGCCTGCCCCATGCACAACGCCGCGCCACCCCCGCTCGCCCGCGACGCCGGGCCCACGCTGACCGAACAACTCGCGTTGCGTTTTGCCGACCGCATCGGGCAACGCCTACTGCCGCCGGGGGCGCGCCTCCCGTCCGTGCGCGGCTGCGCGCAGAGCCACGGCGTGAGCCCGGCCACCGTCGTCGGCGCCTACGACCTGCTCCAGGCGCAGGGGCTGGTGGAGGCGCGCCCGCAGCGTGGTTTCTTCGTTCGCGAGCCGGTGACCAGCGCGCCCTCCCGCGGGGCTTCAGGGACGCCGGCCCGACCCATGCGCCCGGCGCCGCGCACGGCGCCGATCGACGCCACCGCGCTGATGCGCAGCATGTTCCAGCCGCCGTCGGCGCTGCCTGCGCCCGGCATCGGCACGCTGCCTGAAGACTGGCTCGACCCCGGCCTGTTGCAGCGTGCATTGCGCCGGGTGAGCGGGCCGGCATCGGCGGCGGGCTGGCTCGGCTACGGTCACCCCGCGGGTGACCTCGGGCTGCGCCGCGCACTGACCCGCCGCCTTGGCGACCTGGGTGTCGCCGCCGCAGAAGACCAGATCGTCACCACCGCCGGCGCAACGAATGGGCTCGACATCGTCTCGCGCACGCTGCTGCAGCCCGGCGACGCGGTGATGGTGGACGAGCCGGGCTGGGCGATCGAGTTCGCCCGCCTGGCGCGCCTGGGCATGCGCCTGCTGCCGGTGCCGCGGGGACCACAGGGGCCCGACCTCGGTGCCATGGAAGCGCTGCTCAAGGCGCACCGGCCGCGCCTGTACGTCACGGTGTCGGTGCTGCACAACCCGACCGGTGTCTCGCTCAGCGCTGCCGCGGCGCACCAGGTGCTGCGCCTGGCCGAGATGCACGACCTGACGATCGTCGAAGACGACACCTATGCCTGGCTCGCCCCGCCGCATGCGCCGCGCCTGTGCGCGCTCGACGGCCTGCGCCGCACCGTGATGGTCTCGGGTTTCTCCAAGATCCTGACGCCGCAATGGCGCGTCGGTTTCATCGCCGCGGCGCCGGCGCTGGCCGAACGTTTCATCGACACCAAGCTGCTGGGCGCACTCACGAGCCCCGCGCCGCTCGAGCAGGCCATCGGCTGGTGCCTCGACCAGGGGCTGCTGCGGCGCCACGCCGAGCGCATCGTGAACCTGCTCGAAGCCGCACGTGCACGTTCGCAACGCCTGGCGCTCGGCGCCGGCTGCACCTTCGTTACCCCGCCGCAAGGCCTCTTCGGCTGGGTCGACACCGGCATGGACACCGAGCGCCTGGCGCACGCCCTGCACGACGAGGGCTGGCTCGTCGCACCGGGCTCCCTTTTCCACGCCACGCCCCGCCCGAGCACGCTGATGCGCATCAATTTTGCTACGACGCAGGAGCCACGCTTCTGGCGCGCGCTCGCGGCACGCCGTCGCAACACTTGAAACAGCGGCGTGGCAACGGGGCCAGCCGACTTACCATTGCCGCAAAGGATCCCGTCGCCCGCCATGTTCGAGTCGACCCTGCCCTTCGGGGCGCCAGACCTGATGCGTGTCAGCGCCTTCCGCCGCTACCTCGATGAGTTGGTGGTCGATGGCGACGCCGCGTCGACACGCCTGTCGTCGCTCAGCCCCTCGCTGATGGCGGACCTGCTGCGCTTCGAGCAGGGCGGCCGCCAGACCGAGCTGCTCGAGGTGCTGGCCGCGAGCACGCGCCACCGGTGTGCACTCGTGATCCACCTGCAGAGCGACGACCGGGTGCTGCCGGTGACCATCTTCCCTGTCGAACAGCTCGCGCACTGCCCGGTGCCGATGGCAGAGTTCCTGGCCCTGCGCCTGCCCGACCTGGTGGTGATGCACGTCGAGCCCGCGCTCCTGCGCCCGCCGGGCGACCGCGAGCGGCTGCTCGTCGCCGACCCCCATCTGTACGTCCCGCTTCGCCCCGTGACCTGGGAGCTCGCGCTGCGCGGCGCGCGCGGCGATCTGCTGCCCGAGATCCCGGCCCAGGCGGCCTACCGCATCCCGCCCGGCACCAACCTGGCCCCCCTGGATCTGCACGGTTCGATCGGCGCCGCGGTGGCGCGCATGCGGCGCGAGACGACGAACCTGAAGGACATGGCGGCCTGGCCGGCCTTCGACCGCGAACGGGCGATGCGCCTGCTCAACGCGCTGTATCTGCAGGCCGCGCTGATGGCGACGCGGACCCACCCGGCCGCGACCAACGACGGCTGGGCCGGCTGAATAGGCCCACCCCCGTAGCGCCTTCGGCGCTCCCCCTCAAGGGGGCGCCGCTGGCGGCCGGGCGGAGCCCGTGCGGCGTCTGCTTGATGGCACCCATTCGGGACCCGTTACCTACCGGCTGGACAGCGCTTCCCAGCGCTCCAGGCTCTCCATCAGCGCCGCCTCGATCTGCGCGTAGCGTGTGTTCATCTCGCCCGCACGCTGCGGTTCTTCGGTGTACAGGTCGGGGCTGGCCAGGCGTTCGCCGAGCAGCTTCTGTTCCGCCTCGAGCGCCTCGATGCGTGCCGGCAGGGCTTCGAGTTCGCGCTGCTCCTTGAAGCTGAGCTTGCGCGGTGCGGCGGCGGGCACGGCGGATGCAGGTTTGCCGCGCGCGGGCGCCGCCTGCGCCACCGCCGCGGATGACGCCTGGACGGCCTGCGCGGCGCGCGAACGCTCGCGCTGCAGTTTCCAGTCCTCGTAACCGCCCTCGTACTCGCGCCACAGGCCGGGCCGGCCACCGAAGGCCGGGTCGCCTTCCCAGGCGATCGTGCTCGTGACCACGTCGTCGAGGAAACGCCGGTCGTGGCTGACGAGGAAGACCGTGCCGGCGTAGCTCTGCAACAGGTCTTCGAGCAGGTCGAGCGTCTCGATGTCGAGGTCGTTGGTCGGCTCGTCGAGCACCAGCACGTTGGCCGGCAAGGCGAACAGGCGCGCCAGCAGCAGCCGGTTGCGCTCGCCGCCCGAGAGCGTGCGCACCGGCGAGTTCGCACGTTGCGGCGAGAACAGGAAGTCCGTGAGGTAGCTCATCACGTGCTTGCGCTGGCCGCCGATCTCGACCCACTCGCTGCCGGGGCTGATGGTGTCGACCAGCGTCGCGTCGAGCTTGAGCCCGGCGCGCATCTGGTCGAAGTAGGCCACCTGCAAGCGTGTGCCCTGGCGCACGCTGCCCGAAGTGGGCGCAAGTTCGCCGAGGATGAGCTTGAGCAGCGTCGTCTTGCCGGCGCCGTTGGGGCCGATGAGGCCGACCTTGTCGCCGCGCAGGATCGTGGCCGAGAACTTGTCGATCAGCAGCCGGTCGCCGAAGCGCATGCTCACGTCGCGCAGTTCGGCGACGATCTTTCCCGGCGCCAGCCCGGCGTCGACCTCGAGCCGCACCTGGCCCAGCGTGTCGCGCCGCTGCGCGCGCTGTTCGCGCAGCGCCACCAGCCGCGCGACGCGCCCGACGCTGCGCGTGCGCCGCGCCTCGACGCCCTTGCGTACCCAGACCTCTTCCTGCGCCAGCAGCTTGTCGGCGCGCGCCGCCGCCGCGGCCTCGGCTTCGAGCTCGCGCTCCTTGGCCGCTTCGAAGGCGGCGAAGTTGCCCGGGTAGCTGCGCAGCTGGCCCCGGTCGAGCTCGATGATGCGCGTGGCCACGGCGTCGATGAAGGCACGGTCGTGCGAGACGAGCAACAGCGCGCCGCGCCATCCCTCCAACAAGTCTTGCAGCCACTCGATGGCGTCGATGTCGAGGTGGTTCGTCGGCTCGTCGAGCAGCAGCAAGTCGGGTTGGGAGACGAGCGCCTTGCCGAGCAGGGTCCGGCGGCGCCACCCACCCGACAGCGCGCCGAGCGACTGTTCCGCCGGCAGCGACAGCCGTGAGACGACGGTTTCGACTCGCTGTTCGAGCCGCCAGCCGTCGCGCTCCTCGAGCTCGTGCTGAAGTTCACCCAACCGGTCGAGACTCGCGGCGCTATCCGCGCCAGCCTCGGCCACCTCCACGGCGGCATGGTGGTACCGCGCGACGAGCGTCCCGAGCGACCCGAGCCCGGCCGCCACCTCGTCGAAGACGGTGCGGTCGGCGGCCCCTGGCACGTCCTGATCGAGCCGCGACACCCGCAACCCGGGAGCCCGCCAGATCGACCCGCCATCGGGCGGGACGTCGCCGGCAATCACCTTGAGCAGGCTCGATTTTCCGGTCCCGTTGCGACCGATCAGGCAGATGCGCTCCCCCGCTTCGATCCGCAGGCTGGCGTCGTCGAAGAGTGGGAGGTGGCCGAAGGAAAGCGAGACGCGGTCCAGGGTCAGTAGGGGCACAACAGAAAGTCTGAAGTCTGAAGTCTGACGTTTGAAGTTTGAAGTTCGAAGTCTGAAGTCTGAAGTGGAAGTTGGAACTGCGGTGGCGACGGCTCGAGGTTTTTGTCGTGAATCAGGTCATGATACCCTCGAAAGTCACGAT
>DATDER010000342.1:0-23508 GCA_036523095.1 Rubrivivax sp. | reverse complement strand
GTCGGGGGCGCGAAGGAGATCGAGCCGCCGACCTGGATGATCATGTCGGGCACCGCCTTGCGCACGCCGGCGATCAACTCGTTGAACTTCTCCAGCCGCTTGCTGCCCTTGCCGTCGAGTTCGCGCACGTGCAGGTGCAGCGCGCTGGCGCCGGCGTTGTAGCAGTCGACCGCCTTCTGGACCTGCTCTTCCATCGTCACCGGGATGTCCTGCGGGAAGTCCGAAGGGATCCACTCGGGGCCGTAGGGCGCCGCGGTGATGACGAGCTTGTCCTGGTTCTCGGTGAAAAGCGAGCCGTCGAGGAAGTTCATGGTCGGTCCTTTGCGTGAATCGAAATGGGTCGGGGAATGGCGTCGGGGTTCAGTAGGTGGCCTCGCCGACGATGCCGGCGCGTTCCATCTTGCGGTGGCAGGGCGGGTAGTCCATCACCGCATAGTGCTGGGTTGAGCGGTTGTCCCACATCGCCATCGAGTTCGGCTTCCAGCGGAAGCGCACCTGGTACTCGGGGATGAAGGCCTGGCTGATCAGGTAGCGCAGCAGGTCGGAGCCGCCGTGGGTGAAGTCCTGCCCGAAGCGCACGTTCTCGGCAGTGTGGAAGTTGGTGAAGTGCGTCGTGAAGGCGTTGACGAACAGGATCTTCTCGCCGGTTTCGGGGTGGATGCGCACCACCGGATGCTCGGCGTCGGGGAACTGCGCGTGCAGCGCGAGGCGCTTCTCGATCGGCATCGCGGCGCCGAAGCCAGCCTCGATGCTGTGGCGGGCGCGCAGCCCGGCGATCTGCGTCTTGACGGTCTCGGGCAGGCGTTCGTAGGCCAGCGCCATGTTCGCCCACATCGTGTCACCGCCCACCGGCGGGCATTCGACGCAGCGCAGCACGCAGCCGAAGGGCGGCTTCTCGCGCCAGGTGGCGTCGGTGTGCCAGCTGTTCTCGTAGCGGTCGTTCGGCTGTTCGGGGCTCTTGTAGATGCGCACCAGGCCCGGGTTCTCGGGGTCGCTGCCGGCCACCGGGTGGTCTTCGAGCTCGCCGAAGTGGCGCGCGAAGGCGACGTGCTCGGCCCGCGTGATGTCCTGGTCGCGGAAGAAGAGCACGCGGTGCTTCAGCAGCAGCGCGCGGAGCTCGGCCACGAGGGCGGGGTCTCGCGACGCGACACCGAGGTTGACGTTGGATAGTTCGGCGCCGATGGCGCAGGTGAGCGGCTCGACCTGGATCGAGTCAGGCAGCGATGCCGCCCGGACGACGGCCGGCGACTGGGGGGTGGCGATGGTCATGATCCTTGTCTCCTTCGTTGCCAGGGGGGCCAATCGGCCAACCTCGACGAAGAGAAGGATAGGGACCCGGCCTGCCGCCGACCCCCCCGTTGCGGAGGGGGGTGCGCAAACCGCGGCGTCACCCCCTGGTCGCCCTGTGTCAGCTGCCTTCGAGCAGCCCCAGGATCCGCGCGCGCTGCACTACCTGCTTGCGGGTGCCGGCGTCCAGCTTGGCGAACAGGTTCTTCATGTGCCACTTGATCGTCTCTTCGCCGACCTGCATCGCGAGGCCGATCTCCTTGTTGGAGAGGTTGCGTGCGGCCAATTCCAGCACCTCGCGCTCCTTGGGCGTGAGCGCCATGCTGGGCGATGACTTGGCCCGCGTAGCGGTGGGAGCAGTGGCCGCGGGCGCGCGGACCGGCCCGGCCGATGGTGCGTGGCCCCGTGCCGTGACGCCGGTCGAACCCGGCAAGGCCTCGCGCACCCAGTCGCCGAGCGCCGGGTGCGCGTCGTCGAAGACCCGCAGCAGCCCGTAGATCGCCGCGAGGTCGGCCGCTTCGCGCAACAGGCCGAGCGACCTCTCGCCGCAGCGGTCGAGCACCCAGGCGCGCAGGCCCAGCAGCTCGATGTGGAGCCGGCCGAGCTTGAAGCCCTGGGCCGCGGTGTCGGCGTGCGCCAAGGCCTCGGCCGCTCGGCGCCAGTCCTGCGAGGCGATGGCGGCGTAAGCGAAGGCGACCTCCCGTAGCGGCAGCACGCTGCGGCGCCACAGCCGGCCCCGCGGCGCACCCGGTGCGGCAAGCAGGCCGTCGATCTGCGTACAGAGCTCGCGGCAGGTTTCGAGGCTGAACCGGCGCGCGTGCAGTCGCACCTGGTCGGCCCGACTGGCAATGCGCAGCCGCGGCAGGCGCCGCGCCACGCCGACGGCATCCAAGGCGCCCAGCAGCTCGAGCGCCCGGTGCTCGGCGCCTTCCGCCGCCGCGATCCGTGCCATCGTGCGATAGCCCAGCAGCACTGCCTCGGGCAGGCCGCCCCGCTCCAGCACATCGAGCCGATTGGCCAGCAGCGCGCCGGCTTCGTCGGGGGCATTGCGTTCCCACACTGCGGCGGCCAGCAGCGAAGCCAGCATGCAGGTGAAGGGGTTGCGCCGACCCAGGTCGATCTCGGCACGCGCCAGCGTCGGCCGCAGCAACTTCTCGGCCAGCAGGGCCTGTCCTTCCCAGAGGTAGGACAGCCCGACGATCAGGTCACCCCAGCGGTCGAGATAGCCGAAGCCTTGCCCGGACTCCGCGCGGGGTGCCTGCTGCTGGCGCAGGCGGGCAAGGGCCGGTTCGCCCTCGAGCAGGGTGCGGAAGGCCGAGCGGTTGGCGTGTACCTGCGCCAACTGCGGATCGACGATCGGCGGATCCTGGGCCCAGGGGTCGTGCAGTTCGGCAAAGCCGTCGGGGTCGTCGGCGAAAACCGACGCGCCGCTCTGGATCAGCGCGCACTCGCAGCGCAGCACGGCATCCGCCCCAGGGCTGAGGATGCGCTCGATGTAACGGCTGGCCTCCTCGTGGCGCTCGCTCAACGCCAGTGACCAGGCGGCGGCCAGCAGAAGCCGCGGCCGACGGTCGAGTTCCTCGGCCGGCAACCGCGCCAGCCACTCCAGCACCGCGCCCTGGTGCCCCTGTGACATCAGCGACTCGTACAGGCTTCGTTCGGCGAGGTCGTACGCGGCCTCGCGCTGGCCTGCGGCCAGGGCGTGGCGTGCGGCGTCCTCCAGCAGTCCGCGTGCGGCCAGGCCCTGGGCGGCGCGTGCGTGCAGGCCGGCCTGCTCGCCGGCGGGAAGCTGCTTGAAGCGCAGCCGCAGTTCGCCGCGCGCCAGCGCATGCATGCGCAGCCAGTCGCTGGCCTCGCCGGCAGCGAACACCGGCGTGTCCCGCGACAGCCGCTCCAGCCGCTCGGGCGCATCGGCGTTTTGCACGACGGCACGGCAAAGCTCGGGGTGAAGCGGGTCGAGGATCGAGACGCGGGTGAGGAAGGCGACGTCTGCCGGATCGAGGTTGGCCAGCAACAGGTTGACGAACTGCTCGTGCAGGGCGCCGCCCTGCGCCGCCATCACCGAGATTTCGGCCTGCGGGTCGGTGCCCGCGGCCATCACCGACAACGCGAGCTGCAGGCCCAGCGGCCAGCCTTCGCCCAGCTCGTGCAGGCGCGCGACCGCGTCGCGGTCGACGCGCGCGCCGAAGCGCGCACGCACCAGCTCGATCGCCTCGTCGAGCTGGAAGCGCAGTTGCGCCGGGCCGATGACGGTGCAGATGCCGTAGGCGACGAGGTCGTCGATCTCGAGCCGGCAGTCGGCGCGCGCCGCCACCACCGCGCGCAGGTTGGGCGGCGCATTGCGCAGCAGGTAGGCCAGCGCCTCGCGCGTGGCATCGCTCAGGCGGTCGACCTCGTCGACGATCAACACGATGTCCATCGCCGTCTGCGCCACCTCGGCCAGCCAGACCGTGACGCCTTCCAGACCGGGCTGCGCCGTGCCTCCGAGCAAGGTGTGGCCGAAGGTCGGACGGCTGGCGCCGACCCGAACGGCCAGCGCCAGGCTCTGCACGAAGCGGACTGGGTCGTCCTGGGGCTGTGCCGACAGCCACGCCACCACGCGACCTTGCGCCAGGTGCTCACGACGCCATTGGGCGAGCAGCGATGTCTTGCCGAAACCCGCCGGCGCCTGCACCAGGATCAGCGGCTGGTCACGCAAGCCCCCGCGGTCCAGCTGCAGGCGTGGCCGCGCGAGCTGGTGCCGTGGGACGCGCGGCGGTGTGACCTTGAGCAGCAGGTCGTCGGCCGCGCCGGCGAGGGTGCGAGGAGGGTGTGTCGACACGAGGTTTGCAAGCGGCGGCGGCCGGTGTCCCGGTCCAATCCGAGGCTCGCCCCCGTCGCAGCGGGCCATGGTAACGGCCGCACGCGCCCGTCGAGCCCCGTGCTTGCCCCCGTTGGTTGCGGTGCTCCGGCGCGGGCATCGTCATCCGTGCCGTCGAGGGCGGCGCGTCGCGGTACCACAGCGGCAGAATACCTATCACCTTCTGCGCCTCGGCGCGGTCGCTCACGCGGCGGGTTCGAACCGCCATCGACAAGCCGGTGATCGCCATGAGATCCGGCGCGTCGTGGTCGATCGTGATCGACACACGATCGTCGTGCACAAGGTTCCTCGCCTTTGGGCTTCCCGGCCGCAGAGGAACCACCGCGTCAGGCCCTCGTCACGCAGCCCACCGTCGGTGTCTGCGGCCAGCCGTCGGTCCGCAGGGTCGCGATGGTCATGATCCGGTGGGGGTCGAGCAGGACGCCGACCACGTGTCACCTTGGAACGCACGCTGGTTAGCTCAGCGGTGCCCCCGGGGTTTCACTTGCCCGTTGACACCTTCGGGCGTGTCAGGCACCCATCGATACTCAACCATCCAATCGAGACGCTCGGCGAGCGGGTCAATAGCTCGCGCCTGAGCTTCGGTCATGCACTTGTGGGTGACGTACAGATGCCCCGTCGTCTTGCTGTGAACGCGCCAGCGCCAAAGCGCTACGCGTTGCATGTCGGCGTGAGCTGCACGACCGCAGTCTTGCAGCCGTACGGACCACAACGCATCCCCGCATTCGAGTGTTAGCCCCCTGAATCGGGGTATAGAACACTCCGCGCTAGTGTCCTGTCCCGCTGATACGTGAGCAAAGTCGGTGCAGCTTCTCAAGGATCGAATCGGCGGTCGCCGTCCAACGGAACGGCTGCGAGTGGGCGTTGTGGTGGGTGACGAACTGATCGATGCGCTGCACGAGTTGCTTGACGCTGGTGAACGAACCGCGGCGGATCGCCTTGTCGGTGATCAGCGCGAAGAAGCGTTCCACCTGGTTCAGCCAAGAGCTGTAGGTTGGGATGAAATGCATGTGCCAGCGTGGCCGGCTTGCCAGCCAGGCCTTGACCTTCGGATGGCTGTGTGTGGCGTAGTTGTCGACGATGCAATGGACGTCCAACTCGATGGGCACGGCCTTGTCGATCTCGCGCAGGAACGACAGGAACTCCTGATGGCGATGACGCGGCTTGCACGTTGCCAGCACCGCGCCGTTGAGCACGTTGAGCGCGGCGAACAGCGTGGTCGTGCCATGACGCTTGTAGTCGTGGGTGACCCCTTCGACGTAGCCGAACCCCATGGGCAACATCGGCTGCGTGCGCTCCAGCGCCTGGCATTGGCTCTTCTCGTCCACGCAAAGCACGATCGCGTTGTCCGGCGGGCTCAGGTACAGACCGACCACGTCGCGCAGCTTCTCGACGAAGAACGGATCGTTGGACAGCTTGAAGCCTTCGCTGCGGTGCGGCTGCAAGCCGAACAGCTGGAAGTAGCGCTGCACACTGGTCTTGGAGATGCCAGTCTCGGCAGCCACGCCGCGCACACTCCAATGCGTCGAGCCGTTGGCCGGCTTGGTGTGCAACGTCGTCTTGATGAGGTTGGCCACGCGCTCGTCATCGATGCGCCGCGGCGGCCCCGGCCGCACATCGTCGTAGAGCCCGGCGATGCGGCGCTCGATAAAACGAGCGCGCCACTTGCCCACCGTGGCCTTACCGAGACCCAGCCGTTCGGCGATGGAGCTGTTGGCTTCACCGTCCGCGCTGCTGAGCACGATGCGGGCTCGCGCGCTCAACGACGCAGGCAACGAACGGCTGCGCGCAAACGACGTGAGCTGCGCGCGCTCGTCCTGCGTCACTACCAACTCCTCCTTGGGTCTGCCTCTGTTCATCGCGGTATCTCCGTCCAAAAGACACCGCACAGGCATGCACTATTTATGCCCGTTATTCACGGGACGGGACACTAGTGTGTGGATTCGTTGTTTGCTCTGTCCGCGCATCGCTCTTGCGCCAAGTGCCAGATGTAGCGCTGCGGGTCGTTTCGGGACAACCAGCGCATGACGTTCGCCGGCGGCCGTTGGGTTCCCACGTTCGCTGTGCTGGAGGTTCGGGAATTAGGCACTGCGGTGCTTGATATTGCCACGGTGTTCTCCAGGAAGTTCGTCTATTAGCTCCCATGCTCGCGCGCACAACCTCACGGGCACATCGGATCAGGGCGCCCTGTCATGTAGGACAAGGCGACTCGATCCCTCCGCCATTGCCCCCCATGCTCAACTGGTGAGCCAGCGCAGCACCTTCGTGACCAGGGAGCGGACATTCACGGAAGCTCCTGAACCATCATTCGACCCCGGGCGCGAGAGATGTGGTGGCTATGGACAGCGTCAGCGGAACGCCATCCAGCGACGCGGCGAAGAAGCTGATCGCTGCCCAGCGACATTCCTGTCTGGTCGCGAGAATACGATGTGTTCAGCGCGATGGCCGTCACTGGACAACGACGCGAGGCTGAAGTGGGCACCGTATCCCCCCACAGTACGCAGGTCGAAGGTCGCGTCGGCATGCGCAGCACCTGAAGGGCAATAGCTGCCACTGCGCTGCAATGAACGTGAGTTTGATGGTCTCCCCTTCAACCCATGACGTTATGAATCAATCAGTTAACGAGTGGCGCTTGTGTGTTGCTCCGATGATGGACTGGACTGATCGGCATTGCCGCTTCTTCCACCGCCTCATCACGCGCCGCACCCGCCTGTACACCGAGATGGTGACCACCGGCGCGCTGCTGCATGGCGACGTGCCGCGGCACCTGGATTTCAGTGCCGAGGAACACCCGCTCGCGCTGCAGCTCGGCGGCAGCGAGCCCGCGGATCTGGCGGGTTGCGCCCAACTGGCGGCGCAGTGGGGTTACGACGAGATCAACCTCAACTGCGGCTGCCCGAGCGAGCGGGTGCAGCGCGGCGCCTTCGGCGCCTGCCTGATGGCCGAGCCGCTGCTGGTGGCCGACTGTGTGAAGGCGATGCGCGACGCCGTCGATCTGCCGGTCACGGTCAAGCACCGCATCGGCATCGACCGCATCGAGAGCTACGACTTCGTGCGCGACTTCGTCGGCACGGTGGCCCTGCGCGGTGGTTGCGAGGTGTTCATCGTGCACGCACGCAACGCCTGGTTGAAAGGCATCAGCCCGAAGGAGAACCGCGACCTGCCACCGCTGCGCCACGACTTCGTGGTGCGGCTGAAGCAGGACTTTCCCACGCTCACCTTCGTGGCCAACGGTGGCATCGCTGGTGACGCGCAGATAGAAGCCCGGCTCTCGGATGCGGACGGTGTCATGCTCGGTCGCGACGCCTACCACCACCCGTGGTCGATGGCGTCGTGGGACACCCGGTTCCTCGGCGCGGCCGAGGCGGCGAACGACCGTGCCGAGGTCGAACTCGCGATGGTGGCCTACATGGAACGCGAGGCCGCGGCGCACGGCACACCGTGGCACAGCGTCGCGCGCCACATGATGGGTTTGTGGAACGGTACCCCCGGTGCACGCCGCTGGCGCCAGGTCTGGAGCGACCACCGGCTCAAGACGGAGTCACCGCGTGCGGCCTGGGCACGCGCGCAGCAGGCCTTCGCCTCGGCGGTGGCCGAAACCGCCTGACTCAGCGGGTGGGCTTCGGCGCGCTGGCGCCGCGCGCAGCACCTTCGCTCAGGCGGTCGAGGCTGCGCTGGGCTTCGTCGAGCAGCCTGCCGCTGCGCTCGCCGGCACGCAGTTCGTCGACCAGCGATTCAAAGCCGTTGCGTGCCGCGACCCGGTTGCCGTTGTTCGCCTGCAGGGTCGCGAAGTTGAAGCGCCACAACGCCCGGCGATCGTCGCTCACGTCGGCGGCGGGGAAGAGCCAGGTGTAGGTGGCGAGCAGATCGGGCGGCGGCAGCGCGCCGAGGACCGCGCTGCGGTTCTCTGCGCCGAGCAGGCCGGACGCGAAGACATGGCTCCAGAAGCGCTCGCGGTGCAGGCCGAGCAAGGGCTCTTTTCCGCGTCGCATCTCGTTGGCCACCGTCAGCGCGTAGGTTGCCAGCTCGGTGATGCTGCCGAGCGAGCCGCCGAGCTGCACACCGCGCACGAAGCCTCGGTTGCGCCCGCTGGCCACCGCCTGGACAAAGTGGCCCTGCGCTTCGCCGAGCCGTACCGGGCGGTCCAGCAACTGCCGCCCCCACATCGCGTGGGCGTAGACGTTGCCGGCGTCGTCGGCGAGCGCGCGTTTCCAGTGCAGCACCGGGTTGGCGGTGATACCGGCGGTGCCGTCGCGCCCACGCAGGTACTCGCCCCAGCCGATGTGCGCACGCAAATCGGCCGCACGGGCGCCGCTGGCCCGGCTGAGGCCCTGGAGCAGGACGGGCTGCGCCTGCGCCACCTGTTCACCGAAGGTCTGCTTGCCGACCGTGGCGCGCATGTCGCGCAGCCAGACCATGGCGCAGTCTTCACGGGCGTCGAGCACCTTGTCCTGCACCGGCGCGCGGTTGGCGAGTTCGTTCAGCTGCGCGAGCGCGACGGTGTAGCCGCCCGACACGCACAGCTCGCGCGCCGTGATTGCGCGTGCCAGGACCTGGCGTTGCGCATCCATCAGCGCCTGTTCGGCCGCACGATGTTCGGCCTGGCGCAGGACCACGAAGCCGATCGCCCCGACAACCAGCATGGCGGCGGCCGCCACCCCGATCATCCAGCGGCCGCGCCACGCCGGCTGCGGGCGCAGCTGCGCCACGGCCGCCACCACCTCGGCCACGGTCTCGCCACGTGGCTGCAGCACGGTCACGGCCGACAGATACGCGGGCAGGGCGGCCATCGGTGTCGGCACCACCATCACCGGCAGCACATGGCCACCGGGCCGGCGCCAGCGCTGCTGCGCGATGTTCAGTTCGGCGAGCGCGTAGCTGCCGGGCGCCACCGACTCGGGCGTGACGAGGAAGATCATCGCGTCGGCGCCCTGGATCGCTTCACGCAGCCGCTGGTGGAAGGGCTCGCCGGCTTTGAGGTCTGCGCGGTCGATGAAGACCTCGTGGCCCTCGGCCTCGAGCGCCAGGGTCAGGCGTTCGGCCAGCCCACGCTCGGCAGAGGGGTAGGAGAAAAAGAGCTTCATCGCTGTGCGGCCGGTGCGCTGGCGATTCTCGCTCTCCCTGGCCCAGGGTTTGCTGAAGGCATGCGCCTGGTTCCAGACGCCGGGCTGCACGCCGCCGGTGCGTGCGCCCATGCACTGATTTGGCGCGCCGGCACCTGCTGGTGCGGACCCGCTTCTACACACCCGAAGGAGACCTCAGACATGCAAAGACGCCACCTGGTCGCCGCCACGGCGACGTTGCTGATCACCGCGCTGCTGCCGGCCCAGGCCCAGACCGCGCTCGACGAGGTGATGGCCAAGAAGACCATCACGATCGCGATCCCGACCGACTTCCCGCCCTACGGCCTCGTCGGCACCGATCTCAAGCCGCAGGGCCTGGACGTCGACATGGCCAACTACATCGCGACCAAGCTGGGCGTGAAGGCCGAGCTGGTGCCGGTGACGAGCGCCAACCGCATCCCCTACCTGCAGACGAAGAAGGCCGACCTGGTGATCTCCACCCTCGGCAAGAACGCCGAGCGCGAGAAGGTGATCGACTTCACCGCCGCCTACTCGCCCTTCTTCCAGGCCGTGTTCGCGTCCAAGGCGCTGGCTGTCAAGGGCGCGGCCGACCTCGCGGGCAAGAGCGTGGGCGTGACCCGCGGCGCGATCGAGGACATGGAACTGACCAAGATCGCCCCACCCACTGCCGACATCAAGCGCTTCGAGGACAACAACGCCACCGTGGCTGCGTTTGTCTCGGGCCAGGTGCAGGTGGTGGCCACCGGCGCGTCGACGGCGGGGTTCATGATGGCGCGCAACCCGAACCTGGGTGCCGAATACAAGTTCGTGCTCAAGGACTCGCCCAACTTCATCGGCGTGGCCAAGGGCGAGGACAAGCTGCGCACCAAGGTCAACGAGATCATCGCCGCCGGCAAGACCGCAGGCGACCTGGACAAGATGGCCCAGAAGTGGCTCGGCCGGCCGGCGGGCGACTTGCCGTTGTGATGCTGCAGGCTGCTGCGGCGTGATTCAACTCGACTTCCTCGCGGTGCTGGCCGAGTGGCCGGCGCTGCTGAAGGGTGCTGCCTTCACGCTCGGACTGAGTGCGGTGGCCGCGGTGCTGGGCGTCGCACTCGGCGTGGCCTGCGGCTGGGCGCGTGCGTGGGGGCCGAAGTGGCTCGCCGGCATCGTGGCGGTGTACGTCGAGTTGATCCGCAACACACCTTTCATCGTCCAACTCTTCTTCATCTTCTTCGGCCTGCCGAGCCTGGGGGTCAAGTTCAGCCCCGAGTTCGCGTCGATCCTGGCGATGGTGATCAACCTGGGTGCCTACGCGGCCGAGATCGTGCGTGCCGGCATCGAAGGCACCCCACGCGGCCAGATCGAGGCCGGGCGCAGCCTGGCGATGAACGAGCTGCAGCTCTTCACGCGGGTGGTGCTGCCGCCGGCGCTGGGGCGGGTGTGGCCGGCGATGGTGAGTCAGATCGTGATCGTGATGCTGGGCTCGGCAGTGTGCGGCCAGATCGCGGCGCAGGAGCTGAGCTATTCGGCCAACCTGATCCAGAGCCGAAACTTCCGCGCCTTCGAGGCCTTCATCGTCGCCACCGCGATCTACCTCGCGCTGTCGATCGGCGTGCGCCAGTTCCTCAACTGGCTCGGCCCGAAGTTCATCTTCGGCCGTGTCGCCACCCGGTAGGCGCGATGGTCGAGTTCAGCCTCTGGGACATCCTGCGCAACCTGCTGCTGGCCGCGCGCTGGACCGTCGCCCTGTCGATGATCGCCTTCATCGGCGGCGGCTTGGTGGGCATGGCGCTGCTGCTGTCCCGGCTTGCCAGGGTGCCGGGCGCGCAGCGCGGTGTCGCCGCCTACGTGCAGCTGTTCCAGGGCACGCCGCTGCTGATGCAGTTGTTCCTGGCCTACTTCGGACTGGCGCTCTTCGGGATCCAGGTCTCGGCCTGGGTTGCAGCGGGCGTGGCGTTGACGCTGTATGCCAGTGCCTTCCTGACCGAGATCTGGCGCGGCTGCGTCAACGCCATCCCGAAGGGACAGTGGGAAGCCGCCGACAGCCTGGCGCTGTCGTTCGGCGAGAAGATGCGTCACGTCGTCGGCCCTCAGGCGCTTCGCATCGCGGTCGCGCCGACGGTGGGTTTCCTGGTCCAGGTGATCAAGGGCACCGCGCTGGCGTCGGTGATCGGCTTCATCGAACTGACCAAGGCCGGCACGATGATCAGCAACGCCACCTTCAAGCCTTTCATCGTCTACGCCTGCGTGGCGCTGATGTACTTCGCTTTGTGCTGGCCGGTCTCGGCCTACAGCCGCAGGCTGGAGAGGAGTTTCCGCAATGGCCGCTGAGCCGATCGTCCACATCCAGGGGCTGCGCAAGCGCTTCGGCACGAACGAGGTGCTCAAGGGCATCGACTTCGACGTGCAGCCGGGCGAGGTCGTCGCCATCATCGGCAAGAGCGGCTCCGGCAAGAGCACGCTTCTGCGTTGCATCAACGGGCTCGAGGAGTTCCAGGAAGGTGCGCTCGCGGTCGACGGCCAGGCGCTGCGCCACGGCGATGCGAAGGCAATGCGCGCGCTGCGCCAGCACGTGGGCATGATCTTCCAGAGCTTCAACCTCTTTCCGCACCTGACGGTCGGGCGCAACGTGATGCTGGCGCCCAAGCTCGTGAAGAGCACGAGCCCCGAAGAAGGCGAGAAGACCGCGCGCAAGCTGCTCGAGCGTGTGGGCCTGGCCGAGAAGTTCGACGCCTGGCCCGACCAGCTCTCCGGCGGCCAGCAGCAGCGGGTCGCGATCGCACGCGCGCTGGCGATGCAGCCGAGCGTGATGCTGTGCGACGAGATCACCTCGGCGCTCGACCCCGAACTCGTGGGCGAGGTGCTGCGTGTCGTCGAAAGCCTGGCCGACGAGGGCATGACGCTGCTGATGGTGACGCACGAGATGAACTTCGCACGCAAGGTCAGCGACCGCGTCGTCTTCATGCACGCCGGGCGCATCCACGAGATGGGACCGCCCGAGCAACTGTTCGGCGCGCCCCAGACGGCCGAGCTGAAGCAGTTCATCGCCGCCTTGCACTGATCCGGGCGGATTCCGGCATGATCGTGGCTCCTTCGGAGCCTGCCGTCATGACCGCCTTCACCTTTGCCCAGTTCGAAGCCAGCAAACGCAGTCGCGGTTTCGACGAGGTGCTCGAGCGCCCGTGGAAGCCCGACACCACGCTGGACACCCACAGCCACCCCTTTGCCGTCGAGGCGCTCGTCGTCGAAGGCGAGATGTGGCTCAGCTGCGGCGGCGAGACACGCCACCTGCAGCCCGGTGACACGTTCGCGCTCGGCAAGGACGTACCGCATGCCGAGCGTTACGGCGCGCAGGGCGCCGTGTTCTGGGCCGCGCGCAAGTACGGCTGACACGGCTGCCGCAATACGCCGCAGGTGCGCGCAATCGCGATCTGCTGGCGCACCAACTTTTCCAGCGTCGTCAGCCGGACGGCGTACTTGCGCAGTCGGCGCGGCGCCTGCTCGCCGCGCTCACATCCCCGCGTAGTTCGGCCCGCCGCCGCCTTCGGGCGTGACCCAGACGATGTTCTGCGTCGGGTCCTTGATGTCGCAGGTCTTGCAGTGCACGCAGTTCTGCGCGTTGATCTGCAAACGGTCGCTGTCATCGGGGTTCTTCACGAACTCGTAGACGCCCGCCGGGCAGTAGCGGCTCTCGGGCCCGGCGTAGCGCGCCAGGTTGATGGCCACCGGCACCGACGCATCCTTCAGCGTCAGGTGCGCGGGCTGGTCTTCTTCGTGGTTGGTGTTGCTGATGAAGACCGAACTCAGGCGGTCGAAGGTCAGCTTGCCGTCGGGTTTGGGGTAACGGACCGGTTCGACCTGCCCGGCCGCGTGCATGCGCGCGTGGTCGGGCGTGTGGCGGTGGATCGTCCACGGCGGGCTCTTCATGCCGAGCTTGGGCAAGAGCCACTGTTCGATACCGGTCATCACGGTGCCGACCAGATTGCCCTTCTTGAACCACTGCTTGAAGTTGCGGCTGGTGTTCAGTTCGTCGAAGAGCCAGCTCTTCTCGAAGGACTCCGGGTAGGCGGCGAGTTCGTCTCGGCTGCGCCCGGCCTGCAGCGCGGCGGCGGCGGCTTCGGCCGCCAGCATGCCGGTCTTGATCGCGGCGTGGCTGCCCTTGATGCGCGCCGCGTTCAGCGTGCCGGCCTCGCAGCCCACCAGTGCGCCGCCGGGGAATACCAGCTTCGGGATCGACAGCAGGCCACCGGCGGTGATCGCGCGCGCGCCGTAGCCGATGCGTTTGCCGCCTTCGATGTGGGCGCGGATGGCAGGGTGCGTCTTCCAGCGCTGCATCTCCTCGAAGGGGCTGATCCAGGGGTTCTGGTAGTCCAGGCCGGTGACGAAGCCGAGCGTGACGCGGTTGCCTTCGAGGTGGTACAGGAAGCCGCCGCCGTAGGTCTGTTCGTCCATCGGCCAGCCGGCGGTGTGGACCACGAGACCGGGTTTGGCTTGTTCGGGGCTCACTTCCCAGAGTTCCTTCACACCCAGCGCGTAACTCTGCGGGTCGCGCCCGGCGTCGAGCTTGAAGCGTTCGATGAGCTGCCTGCCGAGGTGGCCGCGCGAGCCTTCGGCGAACACGGTGTACTTGCCGAGCAGCTCCATGCCGAGCTGGAACCCGGCGTGCGGCTCGCCGTCCTTGCCCACGCCGAGGTTGCCGGTGGCGACCCCGCGCACCGCGCCAGTGTCGGAGTAGAGCACCTCGGCCGCAGTGAAACCAGGGAAGATCTCGACGCCGAGCGCCTCGGCCTGCTCGCCGAGCCACTTGGTCACCGCGCCCAGGCCAATCACGAAGTTGCCCGTGTTGTGGAAGCAGCCGGGGATCAGCCAATGCGGTGTCGTCTGGGTGCCCGTTTCGCTGAGGAACAGCACCTCGTCGTCGGTCACGAGCTGGTTGAGCGGGGCGCCGCGTTCCTTCCAGTCCGGGAACAGTTCGGTGATCGCGCGTGGGTCCATCACGGCGCCGCTGAGCGTGTGCGCGCCGGGCTCGGAGCCCTTCTCGAGCACGACGACCGAGAGCGCCGCATCGAGCTGCTTGAGCCGGATCGCGGTGGCCAGGCCGGCCGGGCCGGCGCCAACGACGACCACGTCGTACTCCATCGCTTCGCGCGGGCCGTGGGTGCTGAGGATCTCTTGCGGGGTCATCGGGGGTACTCCAGGGCATGCTTTGACGGCGACGAATTCTAGGGTTGCGCTGCCACGGGCCCGGTGACGCAGGCGGCCACGCGTTCGGCCAGTGCCAGGCACGAGGTCAGCCCGGGAGATTCGATACCGAAGAGCTGCACGACACCGGCGCAGCCATGGTCCGCCGGGCCGAGCAACTGGAAGTCCGCCGGCGCGGCGCCCGGGCCGTTGAGCTTGGGCCGCACGCCGCTGTAGGCCGGCAGCAGTGCGCCGGTGGGCAGGGCGGGCCAGTAGCGCCGGATATCGGCTTCGAAGGCGGCCTGCCGGAATGGGTCGACCGCGTAGTCGATCGCGGGCTCGGTGGTGCCCGGCGCCAGCCACTCCACGTCGGGCCCGAACTTCGCCTGCCCGCCGAGGTCGAGCGTGAGGTGCACGCCGAGGCCGCCGTCCACCGGTGTGGGGTAGATCAGGCGCGAAAACGGCACGCGGCCGGCAAGCGAGAAGTAGTGGCCTTTGGCCAGATGCTGGCGCGGCAGCGCGGCGGCAGGGTAGCCCTCCATGACCCCAGCGACAGCCTGCGCACCGAGCCCGGCGCAGTTGACGAGCCAGCGTGTGGCGAGCTCGAAGGGGTCGCTGCCGCCGGTGCGCACGACCCAGCCGCCGTCGGCCTGCGCAGCACCTGCCAGCGGGCTGCGGAGTGCGAGCAGCGCACCTGCGTTTTCGGCATCACCCAGCAGCGCCGTCATCAGGCCGTGGCTGTCGACGATGCCGCTCGACGGCGAGTGCAGCGCGCCGGCGCAGGCCAGCGCGGGTTCCAGCGCCAGCGCTTCGGCAGCGCCGATGCGCTGCAGGTCGATCACGCCGTTGGCCCGTGCGTGTGCGGCGATGGCATCGAGCTTGGGCAGCTCGTCCGCGGTCGTGGCCACCACCAGCTTGCCGCAGCGCCGGTGCTCGACGCCAAGCTCCGCGCAATAGGCGTAGAGCAGGCTGCGGCCACGCACACACAGCTGCGCTTTCAAGGTGCCGCGCGGGTAGTAGATGCCGGCGTGGATGACCTCGCTGTTGCGCGACGACACGCCGGTGCCGATGGCGCCTTCGCGCTCGATGACCAGCACCTCCAGCCCGGCCAGCGCGAGCGCCCGCGCACAGGCCAGCCCGACCACGCCGGCACCCACCACCACCACGTCGACCTTGTCCATGCCGACATTGTCAGGCGTCCGGCACTGCGTGCTATCTTCATCGCCAAACAGCAAGTTGAAGAGGTCTCCATGTCCTACAACATCGATCTGGCCGGGCGGGTAGCGCTGGTCACCGGCGCCTCGAGCGGGCTGGGTGAACAGTTCGCGCGCACGCTGGCCAAGGCCGGTGCGGGCGTCGTGCTGGCAGCGCGGCGCATCGAGCGCCTGAAGACGCTGCGCGCCGAGATCGAGGCCGAGGGCGGCGACGCCCACGTCGTCACCCTCGACGTCACCGACCACGACAGCATCAAGGCGGCGGTCGCACGTGCCGAGACCGAGATGGGCGCGATCGACATCCTGGTCAACAACTCGGGCATCGGCAAGACCCAGCGCCTCACCGACGTGTCGCCCGACGAGTTCGACACGATCATGGGCACCAACACCCGCGGTGCCTTCTTCGTGGCGCAGGAAGTGGCCAAGCGCATGATCGCGCGCAGCAAGGGCGAAGCACCGGGTACCTACACGGGGGGCCGCATCGTCAACATCGCGTCGGTGGCCGGCCTGCGCGCCGGTGGCGGCATTGCGATCTACGGCATGAGCAAGGCCGCGGTGGTCCACATGACCCGTTCGATGGCGATCGAGTGGGGCCCTTTCGGCATCAACGTGAACGCGATCTGCCCCGGCTACATCGACACCGAGATCAACCACCACGTCTGGCAGACGGACGCCGGGCAGCGGCTCGTGCAGACGCTGCCGCGCAAACGTGTGGGCAAGCCGCAGGACCTGGACGCCGTGCTGATGATGCTGTGCGCCAACGAGAGCCACTTCGTCAACGGCGCGGTGATCGCGGCCGATGACGGTTATGTCGCGTGAATGACGACCCCAAGACGACTTCGTCGTTGCCTCCCGAGGGGAGCTCGGCCGCCTTGGGGCGGCCAGGCGCCGGCCGCGTGAGAGCGCTGACGCCGCTCGAAGCCCGCGTGCTCGGCGTGCTGGTGGAAAAGCAGCACACGGTGCCCGACACCTACCCGCTGTCGCTCAACTCGCTCGCTGCAGGCTGCAACCAGAAGACCGCGCGCGCGCCGGTGATCGAAGCCAGCGATGCCGAGCTGCTGACCGCGCTCGACGGGCTCAAGTCCTTGAGCCTGGTCTTCGAAGGCAGCAGCAGCCGGGTGCTCAAGTTCGAGCACAACGCGGGGCGTGTGCTGGGGGTGCCGAGCCAGTCGGTGGCGCTGCTCGCCGTGCTGATGCTGCGCGGCCCGCAGACCTCGGCCGAACTGCGGCTCAACTGCGAGCGCCTGCACCGCTTTGCCGACATCTCGTCTGTCGAAGGTTTTCTCGAGGAACTGGCGACGAAGGAGCCCGCGCGGCTGGTGAAACTGGCGCGTGCGCCGGGTGAGCGTGAAGCACGCTGGGCGCACTTGCTGTGTGGCGAAGTCGTCAGCACTGCGGTGCCCGGCAGCGAAGGCGCGATGGGTGTCTCTGCGGGTGAACTCTCGGCGCTGAAGGCCGAGCAGACGCGACTGGCGGCCGAGGTCGAGATGCTGAAGGCGCTCGTCACGCGAATGGCGCGCGAACTGGGCATCGATACCGTCTGAAGATCTTGGTGTCGATCCGCGCCGCCACACCCGATGACGCAGCCGCGATCGCGCGGGTGCACGTCGACAGCTGGGCCGCGACCTACGCCGCCGTGTTCCCGCCCAAGGTTTTCGATGAGTACCCCCTCTCGGCGCGTGAAAGGACGTGGCAACGCACGACACACGCCGCCCGCACGAGGCCTGGACACCGGATCGAGGTCCTCGTGGCCGAGCGCGCGGGAGAGATCCTGGGCTTCGTGTCGCTCGGGCCCTTTCGCGCACCCGCGGGGGTGGCGGTGGAAGCCACTCGCGGCGAGTTGAATGCGATCTACCTGGCGCCCGCGCACCTGCGCCAAGGCATCGGCAGCGCCCTCTTCGTGGCCGGCCGACATTGGCTGCGGTCTGCGGGCTTCAGCGACATGCGGCTGTGGGTCATCGAGGGCAACCCGGCGGCTCACTTCTACCGTGCCCACGGCGGCGTGCTGGTGGAAGAAAAGGACTTCGAGCTGCACGGCAGCAGCGTGGCCGAACAGTGTTTCCTGTTCATGCTCGACGATTGACACGACGAGGACCGCCGATGCGCTTTACCGTACCCGCCGAGAAGAAGTTCACCCACGAGATGCTGATCCCGATCCGCTGGGGCGACCTCGACGCGATGGGCCACGTCAACAACACGTTGTACCTGCGCTACCTGGAAATCGCGCGCCTCGAGTGGCTGTTCAGCGTCGGCGCGCCGCCCAACCCGGGCGGCGAAGGGGCGGTGATCGTGAACGCCTTCTGCAACTTCCTACGCCAGCTGGAGTTTCCCGGCGAGGTGCGGGCCCGCCACTATGTGGCCAACGCCGGGCGCAGCAGCTTCGATGCCTACGTCACGCTGGAGCGCAGCGACGAGCCGGGTGTGATCTACGCCGAGGGCGGCAGCAAGACGGTGTGGACCGACGGCCGGACCAGGAAGTCGGTGCCGCTGCCCGACTGGCTGCGGGCCTTGATCGAATGAGCGCCCGGGCCTGAATCGCCGACACGCTCAACCGAGCGTGTACGGACCGCCTTTCTCCAGGGCACGTGCATAGGCCGGCATGGCGTGGATGCGCGCCAGCCAGTCGTTCAGCTTCGGGTAACGCGCATCGAGCCCGCCGCCCGCCGCGGCCGCTTCGATCGGGAAGCTCATCTGGATGTCGGCGGCGCTGAACTCCTTCCCCGCGAACCAGCGCCGACTGCCCAGTTCGGCTTCCATGAACCCGAGTTGGCTCTCGATATTGGGGGTGATGAAGCTCGACGTCACCTTGTCGGCGATGCCCTTGACGATGGGCTTGATGAAAAACGGCACCGGTGCGCTGCGCACCTTGTCGAACACCAGCTTCATCAGCAGCGGTGGCATTGCACTGCCTTCGGCAAAGTGCAGCCAGTAGGTGTAGCGCAGCTTCTCCGGCGTGCCCTCGGCCGGCACCAGGTGCTCGCCACCATGGCGGCTGACGAGGTATTCGACGATCGCACCCGACTCGGCCACCGTGGTCTTGCCGTCGGTGATGACGGGCGACTTGCCGAGCGCGTGCACCTTGCGCAACTCGGGTGGCGCCAGCATCGTCTTGCGGTCGCGTTTGTAGCGCTTGACGGTGTAGGGCACGCCGAGTTCTTCAAGCAGCCACAGCACCCGCTGCGAGCGGGAGTTTTCGAGGTGGTGGAGGGTGATCATGGAGTGCATTGTCAGGGGCATCTGATCCAATCGCCGCCATTTGGCAGACCAAGAGCTTTCGTGATTCCAGCCCGCGCGAACCGTGCGACATCCGCCTTCGTCAACCGCAGTCGCCCGGAGGCGCTTGCCTTCCGCCGTGGTCTGGCCCTGCTGCTGTGCCTCGTGCCGGCCTGGTCCGTCGCGGCGGGGCGTGCCACCCCGGTGGACCTGCAGCGCCTGGCCAACGGCGTGCTGGGGATCATGAGCTACACGGTGGCACCCGACGTCACCACCAGCTCGCTGTCGGTCCAGAACGCGGCGACCGCGAACCCGGGGCTGACGATGACGCAGTTCGGTGGCGGCTTCACCTGGAGCAAGGAGACGCCGCTGTACCTGGAGGGCAACGCGGCCTACTCGCGGTACGACCCGACCTTCATCCTCAGCGACGGCACCCAGCAGCGCCCGGTGCCGGTGAAGTGGAACGCGGTGTCGGTCACCGGCGGCGTCGGCTGGGACTTCGCGATCGCGCCGAACTGGACGCTGCGGCCAATGCTCAACTTCACCTTCGGCCACGTGACCAGCGACCTCAACGTCGCCAAGTGGTGGCTCGAGAGCAACACCAATGCCGACATCGACTTCCTCGACAAGGGCAAGCTCAAAGCGCGTGGGCTCGGTGGATCGCTGATGCTCGACTACGAAAGCTTCGCGCCCGATGCCGACGTCGACTTCGAACTTCGTTACACCAACGTGGCGCTGCGCAGCCACAGCGACACCGACGTGGCGGTGCAGGGCAGCGCCTCGGCCGAGAGCGCCAGCCTCTGGGCGCGGCGCCGAGTGCCCACTCGCTGGACGGTCTGGGACCGGCCGGTGCGCTACGTTCTCGAAGGTGCATTCACGCGTTTCCTCGGCAGCCAGACCGAACTCGGCGCCGACCACATGTCGTCGCTGGGCGTCGGCATCGAGTTCGACTCGAGCGCCCACGACATCTGGGCCACCCGCTGGCGCGGCCTGGTGCGCTACAAGTTCGGGCCCGACATCGAGGGCTGGTCGCTCGGCCTGGCGATCAGCTTCTGAATCAGGCCTGCCAGACGCCGTAGCCGGCTTCGCGCAGGCCGATGGCGAGCTCGACCTCCATCTCGCACGCCGCTTCGTAGGGCATCGGGTTGTAGACGGCGTACAGCGCCGGCAGCAGGCGCAGGCCGTAAGCGAAGACGAAGCGGTTCGCCTGGATACCGGCCTTGTGCTTGTCGAAGCGCCGGTCGGGGTCGAGGCCGGTCATGCCGACGTAGACGAAGGGCTTACCGAGTTGGTGGTCGGGGTTGGCGAGGCGAAAGCGCGGCTCGTTCCACACCCGGTCCGACAACTCGACCACGTAGACATGGTGGTGGTGGCGAGCGCGCCGCGCCGGCATGCCGACGGCGCGCTCAGTAGTGGATGCTGCGCGGCGCGCCGCCGCCGACGGCGATGGCGTCGCCGTTGATCGCACGCGACTTCGGCGAGCAGAGAAATGCGACCACGTGCGCCACCTCGTCGGCGTCGACCAGGTGGTGGATCGAGTTGGCTGCGTCCATCTCGGCTTCCACCGCCCGGGCCGACACGCCCTGGGCCGCCGCGCGTGAGGCCACCGCGGGCGCGGTGCGCTCGGTGCGCGTGGCGCCCGGGTGCACGACCGTGACGTTGATGCCCGACGGGCCGAATTCGTCGGCCATGTTCTTCGTCAGCGCGGCCACCGCCACGTTGCGGATGCTGCCGACCGCATTGCCGGTCTGGCGCGCGGCCAGGCCGCTGATGTTGACGATGCGCCCCCAGCCCTGGGCCTGCATGCCGGGCACGACTTCACGCGCGCACCGGATGTAGCCCATGACCTTGGTGTCCAGCTCGGCATGGAAGAAAGCGCCCGTGATCGCGCCGACCTTGGGCGGCCCGGCGAAGCCGGCCGGCTCGGCCGCGGCGTTGACGAGGATGTCGATCGGGCCGCCGAGCTGGCGCGCGGCTTCGGCCACCGCCTGGCGCACGGCGTCGTCGTCGGTGGTGTTGGCGCTGACGCCGACCACGCGCCGCCCCGTCTGCGCCGACAGCTCGGTCGCGGCCGCGCTCAAGGTGGCCGCGTCGCGCGCGAGCAGGGCGACGTCGGCGCCTTCCTGTGCCAGCGCGCGGGCGATGGCCTTGCCGATGCCGCGGCTGCCGCCGGTGACGAGGGCGCGTTTGTCCTTGAGTTGGAGATCCATGGAGCGTTCGCCGGAGGGTGGTTGATCTGGCGCGTTATACGTCAGCTGCTGCGCACCTTGTCCACCGGCGCCGGCGTCGTCGACCGGGTGGTCCAGCGCACGTAGTAATCTTGGGCTGATTGCAGCAAGGGAGATTCACGCATGAACAAGCTCTACCCGAGTGCCGACGCGGCGCTCGCGGGCCTGGTGGCCGATGGCCAGTTGCTCGCCGTCGGCGGCTTCGGCCTCTGCGGCATTCCCGAGGCGCTGATCGCCGCACTGCGCGACAGCGGCGTGAAGAACCTGACCGTGATCTCCAACAACGCCGGCGTCGACGATTTCGGCCTCGGCCTGCTGCTCGGCACGCGCCAGATCAAGAAAATGATCTCGAGCTACGTCGGCGAGAACAAGGAATTCGAACGCCAGTACCTGGCGGGCGAACTGGAGCTCGAGTTCACGCCGCAAGGCACGCTGGCCGAAAAGCTGCGTGCCGGCGGCGCGGGCATCCCGGCCTTCTTCACCAAGACCGGCGTCGGCACGATGGTGGCCGAAGGCAAGGAACTGCGAGACTTCGGCGGCCAGACCTACGTGATGGAGCGTTCCCTGGTGCCCGACGTCTCGCTCGTCAAGGCCTGGAAGGCCGACAAGTCGGGCAACCTGCTCTTCCGCCGCACCGCACGCAACTTCAACCCCGCCGCGGCGATGGCGGGCAAGGTCACGGTGGTGGAAGTCGAAGAGATCGTCGAGACCGGCAGCTTCGACCCCGACAGCGTGCACCTGGCAGGCATCTACGTGCACCGCATCGTGCTCAATGCGACGCCCGAGAAGCGGATCGAGAAGCGCACCATCACCGAGAAAGCGAGCACCTGACATGGCCTGGACACACGACCAGATGGCGGCACGCGCCGCGCAAGAGCTGCAGGACGGCTTCTACGTCAATCTCGGCATCGGCCTGCCCACGCTCGTGGCCAACTTCGTCAGCCCCGACATCGAGGTCTGGCTTCAGAGCGAAAACGGCATGCTCGGCATCGGACCGTTCCCGACCGACGACGCGGTCGACGCCGACCTGATCAACGCCGGCAAGCAGACCGTGACGACGATTCCCGGATCGAGCATCTTCGGCAGCCACGACAGCTTCGCGATGATCCGCGGCGGAAAGATCAACCTGAGCATCCTCGGGGCAATGCAGGTCAGTGCCCAGGGCGACCTCGCCAACTGGATGATCCCGGGCAAGATGGTCAAGGGCATGGGGGGCGCGATGGACCTGGTGGCCGGCGTGGCGCGGGTGCTGGTGCTGATGGAACACGTGGCGAAGAAGAAGGACGGCAGCATCGACCTGAAGATCCTGCCCCAGTGCACGCTGCCGCTCACGGGGCTGGGTGTCGTCAACCGCATCATCACCGACCTGGGGGTCTTCGACGTCACGCCGGGCGGGCTGAAGGTGGTCGAGCGCGCGCCGGGTGTTTCGCTCGAAGAGCTGCAAAGCAAGACAGGCGTGCCGCTGCAGTAGGCCCTGCCGCCCGTGGCGCTTGACGTTCAGGGGCCGACGAGCACGTAGCCGCGGCGGCGGCCGTCGTTGTCGCGGTCGACGGTGTTCATCGCGGTGTACAGGTCGGCCGCGGTGGCCCACACCGGCGGGTACTTGTAACGCGACACGTCGAGGATCAGGAAGCGGTCGGTGTTCTTGTCGTAGGCCGCGAGCGGGGAGATGTGCCCACCCGACTCCTGGCCCAGTGCGCGCCGCAGGTAGTTGACGAGCACGTGGCCGCCCGGCGCCGCCAGTTGCCGCGACGCGGCGCTGCGGAAGGTGTCGAGACCATCGTCATCCGCATGGCGGACCGCCGCCGCCACACCGTGCGACTCGAGGATCAGCCCCAGTTGCGTGAGCGTCATGCCCTGCCGCAGCAGGGTCTGCCGCGGCAGGATGGCTTCGGTGCGCTCGTTCAGCAGGTTGTCCTGGGTGAAGGTCGCAAAGGGCTCGTAGCCGGGCGAGGGCGGGGCCTTCACGGCAAGCGCGTTCAGCACCATCACCATGCTCGCGACCCCGCAGAAGGCCTGGTTCTGCTGGGTCACGAACTGCACGCTCAGCGGCCAGTACGCGCGCCGGGCCTGGCTGTCGATCAGCAACTGCGCGCCGGCGTCACTGTCCAGTCGCACCAGCGAAGCTGGCAGCGGCAGGGTCTGCGCCGCTGCCGCAGCAGCGGCAAGGGCCAGCACCGCCGCAATGAAGAACCGGCGCAGCACGGGATCGGGAGTCATGGCTTTCCTGTCCGGCTTGGCGCGAGGTGCGTTTCGCCGCGAAGGGGGACACGCGACATCGTACGCCGGCCGCACAATGGCCGGCATCGACCCGCCGAGTTCTCCACCGAAGCCCATGACACGATCTCGCGCCGATTCTGCGTGGCGGACCGCAAGCTTGGCCGTGGTGGCGCTGGCCGCGGCCTGCACCTCGGTGCCCGTCGGGCTCGACTACCGCATCCCGTGCGCCGCGGCGGCGG
>DATDER010000341.1:0-7767 GCA_036523095.1 Rubrivivax sp. | reverse complement strand
GGGCGGCGCTGGCGCGCCTGCTGAACGACGTGGTCCGCGGCGGCGGCGAAGGATTGGTCCTGCACCGGGCCGCGGCGCCTTACGAGACCGGGCGCAGCCTCTCACTCTTGAAGTTGAAGCCGCAGCAGGATGCCGAAGCCGTCGTGCTGGCGCATGTCGCCGGGCGCGGCAGACATGTCGGCCGCCTGGGCGCGCTGCGTGTGCGCACCATCGACGGTGTCGACTTCGTCATCGGATCCGGCTTCAGCGACGCCGAACGCGAGGCGCCGCCGCCGCTCGGCTCGGTCCTGACCTTCACGTACCGTGGCACGACACCCGGCGGGGTGCCGCGCTTCGCGAGCTTTCTGCGCCTGCGCGACGGCGTCTGAATCAGAGCACCTCGCTCGCGAAGTCGGCCAGCCGCGAGCGTTCGCCGCGCGCCAGCGTCAGGTGGCCGCCGTGAGGCCAGCCCTTGAAGCGGTCGACGGCGTAGGTCAGACCCGAACTGCCTTCGGTGAGGTAGGGCGTGTCGATCTGCGCCAGGTTGCCCAGGCAGACGATCTTGGTGCCGGGTCCGGCGCGCGTGATCAGTGTCTTCATCTGCTTGGGCGTCAGGTTCTGCGCCTCGTCGATCAACACGAACTTGTTCAGAAAGGTGCGCCCGCGCATGAAGTTCAGGCTCTTGATCTTGATCTTGCTGCGCACGAGGTCGTTGGTCGCGGCGCGGCCCCACTCGCCCGCGCTGGCGTCACCGCGTGCCAGGACCTCGAGGTTGTCGTCGAGCGCGCCCATCCACGGGCCCATCTTCTCTTCTTCGTTGCCGGGCAGGAAGCCGATGTCGTCGCCCACCGGAACCGTCACCCGGGTAACGATGATCTCGCTGTAACGGCGTTCATCGAGCACCTGGCTCAGGCCCGCTGCGAGTGTCATCAGCGTCTTGCCCGAGCCCGCGGTGCCGCTCAGCGTGATGAAGTCGCAGTCCGGGTCCATCAACAGGCTGAGAGCAAAGTTCTGCTCGCGGTTGCGTGCCGTCACGCCCCAGACCGCGTTCTTGGCACTCGTGTAATCGCGCAGCGTCTTCAGCACCGCGGTCTTGCCGGTGATCTCGGCGACCTTGGCGTAGAGCGGGGTCGCGCCAGGTGTTTCGAGGTAGACGAACTGGTTGATCATCAGCACCGGCACGAGCGGGCCGCTGATGCGGTACAGCGTCAGGCCGCCCTGTTGCCAGCTCTCCATCGTCTTGCCGTGCTGTTCCCAGAAGTCGGGCGGCAACTGCAGCACACCGGTGTAGAGCAGGTCGCCGTCTTCAAGGGTCTTGTCGTTGAAGTAATCCTCGGCCGGCAGGCCGAGCGCACGTGCCTTGACGCGCATGTTGATGTCCTTCGACACCAGCACGACCTCGCGCCCGGGGTGCTGCTCGCGCAGCGACTGCACGACACCCAGGATCTGGTTGTCGGCCTTGCCTTGCGGCAGCCCGGCCGGCAGCTTGAACTCCAGGAAGGTGGTCTGGAAATAGAGCTTGCCGCCGGCTTCGCGGTGGCCGGTCTTGGCGAGCAGGATGCCGGCCTTGGGGTCGAGCGATCCATCGGTGGCGAGCGCGTCGAGGTCACGACTGACCTGGCGTGCATTGCGCGCGACTTCGCTCATGCCCTTCTTGTGGCCGTCGAGTTCTTCCAGCGTGACCATGGGCAGGAAGACGTCGTGCTCCTCGAAGCGGAACAGGCTCGTCGGGTCGTGCATCAGCACATTGGTGTCGAGCACGAAGAGCTTGGCGGGGCCGCTGTGGCGCGGTGCCCGCCGGGGCCGGGCCTGCGCCGCCGGCGAGAGCGGGGCATAGGGCGCGGTGGGCAGCACGTTGCGCGCCAGGGCTGCCGGTACCTGCCCGTCGTGCAGCGCAGGGGCCGGCGCCGGCCCGGCGTCAGGCACCTTCAGGCTGCGTTTGTCGGTTCGCGGCGCCGCCTGGATCTCGTAGTCGACCGGGTCGAGCAGGGCGGCCTTCTTGGCAGGGGGCTTGGGCAGGGGCATGGTGTGTGTATGTCTGAAAACGAAAAAGCCGTCTTGCTTCAGCAAGACGGCTGTGTCGAGGATGGCAGGAACAAAGGACTCAAGCCTTCTTCAGCGCTTTCACGGCCTTGAGCACTTCGTCGACATGGCCGGCCACCTTGATGCCGCGCCACTCGTTGGTCATCACGCCATCGGGGCCGATGAGGAAGGTGCTGCGCTCGATGCCCTTGACCTTCTTGCCGTACATGATCTTGTTCTTGACCACGCCGAACATGTGGCACATCTTCTCTTCGGTGTCGGCGATCAGCTCGAAAGGGAGTTCGAGGTTCTGCTTGAACTTTTCGTGCGACGCCATGTTGTCGCGCGAGACACCGAAGACGACCGCGCCGGCCTTGAGGAAGTCCTTGTGGCGGTCGCGGAACTGCAACGCTTCGGTGGTGCAGCCGGGCGTGGCGTCCTTCGGGTAGAAGTACAGCACGACGGCCTTGCCGATAAAGGCCTGGGGGGTGAACTTCACGCCCCCGGTGGCGAGCGCTTCGATGTCCGGGAGGGCTTTGTTGACGACTGGTGTCATGGGCTGATCTGGTCTCGAAGCTGGTGGCTCACCGCAGGAAGCCGGCGGTGGCAAAACCCGGCAATTATAAAGTCTCCCGGCGCCCGGCCCGGTGGGGCTACTCCGGCCCCAGCAGCAGGGCCGCGACGACCGAGCGGCCCTCGCTCGCGAGCACGTTGTAGGTCCGGCAGGCGGCGGCGGTGTCCATCGTCTCGATGCCGATGCGGGCCTCGATCAGCGCGCGGTAAAGCCCGGGCGAGACGAAGCGCAGCTTGTCCCCGCTGCCGAAGATCACGAGCTCGGGCTTGAGCAGCAGCAACCGCTCGAAATGCCGCGGAGTCAGCTCGGTGGGAGCGCTGGCATCCCAGCGCTCGACACTGCCTTTCCACGGCACCAGGACACTGTGCTCGAAGGGAGTGTTGCCGACCCACAGTCGCGTGTCTTCGAGGCGGGTGACGACGTTCACGCCGTCGGCGGTGTCGGGCTGGAACTTCATGTGGTCAAATTCTAGTTTTTGCGACGCAGCATTGTCTGCTGCGTCCCAGCGAAAGCCCGCCTTGAAGCACATTGCCAAGTCCACCAAGCTCGACAACGTCGGTTACGACATCCGTGGGCCCGTGCTCGACAAGGCGCGCCAGATGGAAGAAGAGGGCCAGCGCATCATCAAGCTCAACATCGGCAACATCGCCGCCTTCGGGCTGATGCCGCCGGACGAGATCGTGCAGGACATGATCCGCAGCCTGCCCGACGCCGCGGGTTACACCGACAGCAAGGGCCTGTTCGCCCCGCGCAAGGCGGTGGTGCACTACACGCAGGAGAAACACATTGCCGGCGTCGCGGTGGACGATGTGTACCTGGGCAACGGCGCCTCGGAGCTGATCGCGATGAGCATGAACGCGCTGCTCGACGCCGGCGACGAAGTGCTGATCCCGTCGCCCGACTACCCGCTCTACACCGCCGTGGTTTCGCTGTCCGGCGGCACGCCGGTGCACTACCGCTGCGACGAAGGCGCGGGCTGGCTGCCCGATCTGGACGACATCCGCCAGCAGGTCACCCCCCAGACCAAGGCCATCGTCGTCATCAATCCGAACAATCCGACCGGCGCGCTGTACCCCGACGACGTCTTGAGGGGCATCGTCGAGATCGCGCGCCAGCACGGACTGATCGTGTTTGCCGACGAGATCTACGACAAGACGCTCTACGACGGTGCAACCCACACCAGCATCGCGTCGCTCGCCGACGACGTGCTCTTTGTCACCTTCAACGGTCTGAGCAAGAACTACCGCGCCTGTGGTTACCGTGCGGGCTGGATGGTGGTGTCTGGCGACAAGCGCCGCGCCCAGGACTACATCGAGGGCCTGAACATGCTGGCGTCGATGCGCTTGTGTGCCAACACGCCGGGGCAGCTGGCGATCCAGACCGCGCTCGGCGGCTACCAGAGCATCAAGGACCTCATCGCGCCGGGTGGGCGGCTGTGCAAGCAGCGCGACCTGGCCTACGAGCTGCTGACGCAGATCCCCGGTGTGAGCGTGGTCAAGCCGAAAGCGGCGCTCTACATGTTCCCGCGCCTGGACGCCAAGATGTACCCGGTGGCCGACGACCAGCAGTTCGCCTACGAGCTGCTGGCCGAAGAGAAGGTGCTGATCGTGCAGGGCACGGGTTTCAACTGGCCCACACCCGACCACTTCCGCATCGTGTTCCTGCCCAACGCCGACGACCTGACCGAGGCGATCGGCCGCATCGCGCACTTCCTGTCGAACTACCGCAAGAGGCACTCTGCATGAAAGCGATCGAAGTCGGCCTGCTCGGCATCGGCACCGTCGGCAGCGGCACCTTCAAGGTGCTGCAACGCAACCAGGAAGAGATCCGTCGCCGCGCCGGCCGTGGCATCGAGATCACGATGGTGGCCGACCTCGACGTGGCGCGTGCACGTGCCATCGTCGGCGAGCACGCGGTGGTCGTCACCGACGCACGCCAGGTCATCAACAACCCGGCGATCGACATCGTGGTCGAACTGATCGGCGGCTACGGCATCGCGCGCACGCTGGTGATGGAAGCGATCGCCGCGGGCAAACACGTGGTCACCGCGAACAAGGCGCTGCTGGCGGTGCACGGCACCGAAATTTTCGCTGCGGCGAGCGAGCGCGGTGTCGTCGTCGCCTTCGAAGCCGCGGTGGCGGGCGGGATCCCGATCATCAAGGCGCTGCGCGAGGGCCTGACCGCGAACCGCATCGAGTGGATCGCCGGCATCATCAACGGCACGACGAACTTCATCCTCTCGGAGATGCGCTCGAAGGGGCTCGACTTCGAAGTCGTGCTGAAAGAAGCGCAGCGACTGGGTTACGCCGAGACCGACCCGACCTTCGACATCGAAGGCATCGACGCCGCGCACAAGGCCACGATCATGAGCGCGATCGCCTTCGGCATCCCGGTCCAGTTCGACAAGGCGCATGTCGAAGGCATCACCAGGCTGCAGGCGGCCGACATCCGCTACGCCGAGCAACTCGGCTACCGCATCAAGCTGCTGGGCATCACGAAGCGCCGGGACACCGGCATCGAGCTGCGGGTGCATCCGACGCTGATCCCCGCCAAGCGCCTGATCGCCAACGTCGAAGGCGCGATGAACGCGGTGGTGGTGCAGGGCGACGCCGTCGGCACGACGCTGTATTACGGCAAGGGCGCGGGCGCCGAGCCCACGGCCAGCGCCGTGGTGGCCGATCTGGTCGACATCACCCGCCTGCACACCGCCGACCCCGACCACCGCGTGCCGCACCTGGCGTTCCAGCCCGGCGCGATGAAAGACACGCCGATCCTGCCGATTGCGCAGGTAGTGACTGCGTTCTACTTGCGACTGCGTGTGTCCGACGAACCCGGTGTACTGAGCAAAGTGACGACGATCCTGGCCGAGCACGACATTTCGATCGACGCGCTGCTGCAGCGTGAAAGCGCCGAAGGCGAACGTCAGACCGACGTCATCATCCTGACGCACGACACGGTGGAAGGGCGCATGCGCGACGCGATCGGCAAGATGCAGAGCCTGCCCACGGTGCTGGCGCCGATCGTCAGCCTGCGCAAGGAAGAGTTGGCGTGAGATACATCAGCACACGCGGCGACGGCACCCAGCGCCGCTTCTGCGAGATCCTGCTCGAGGGCCTGGCGCCCGACGGCGGGCTGTACCTGCCGGTGAGTTATCCGCGCATCGACGATGCCACGCTGACCCGCTGGCGCGGCCTGCCGTATGCCGAACTCGCCTTCGAGGTCCTGTCGCTCTACATCGACGACATCCCGGCTGCGGACCTGCGCGGACTCGTATCTCGCACCTACACCAAGGCCGTCTTCGGCACGCCGCAGATCGTGCCGTTGAAGCAGTTGGAAGACGGCGTTCAGCTCGAAGCCCTGTCCAACGGCCCCACGCTCGCGTTCAAGGACATGGCGATGCAGTTGCTCGGCGCCTTGTTCGAATACGAACTGGCGCGCCGCGGCGAAACGCTCAACATCCTCGGCGCCACCTCCGGCGACACCGGCAGCGCGGCCGAGTACGCGATGCGCGGCAAACACGGCGTCAACGTCTTCATGCTGAGCCCGCACGGCCGCATGAGCCCGTTCCAGCAGGCGCAGATGTTCAGCCTGCAAGACGCCAACATCCACAACATCGCGGTCGAGGGGGTGTTCGACGACTGCCAGGACATCGTCAAGGCGGTCAGCGCCGACCTGGATTTCAAGCGTCGCTGGCGCATCGGCACCGTCAACTCGATCAACTGGGCGCGGCTGCTGGCGCAGGTCGTCTACTACTTTGCGGGTTACTTCCAGGCCACGAAACAGAACAGCGAGCGCGTGGACTTCGCCGTCCCCTCGGGCAACTTCGGCAACATCTGCGCCGGCCACGTCGCGCGCAAGATGGGCTTGCCGATCCACCGCCTGGTGCTGGCGACGAACGAAAACGACGTTCTCGACGAGTTCTTCCGCACCGGCACCTACCGCGTGCGCAAAAGCGCAGAGACGCACGAGACATCGAGCCCGTCGATGGACATCAGCAAGGCCAGCAACTTCGAGCGCTTTGTCTTCGATCTGCTGGGCCGCGACGGCACCCGCACGGCTGAACTCTTCGGCCCGACGCTCGCGCGCGAAGGCGGGTTCAAGGTCACGCCGGAGGAGTTCTCGCGCATCGCGGGCCTCGGCTTCGTCTCGGGCAAGAGCACCCATGCCGACCGCCTGGCGACGATCCGCGACACCTGGCAGCGTTTCCATATGATGATCGACACCCACACCGCCGATGGCCTGAAAGTCGCGCGGGAGAACCGCACACCGGGTGTGCCGATGCTGGTACTGGAAACCGCACTGGCGGCCAAGTTTGCCGAGACGATCCACGAGGCGCTCGGCCGCGCGCCCGAGCGCCCTGCGTCAATGGCCGGCCTTGAGGACCGGCCCAAGCGTTTCACCGTGATGCCGGTGGACGCCAGCGCCATCAAGCGCTACATCAGCGAACACGCCTGACATGACCCCAGCCCGCCCCTTGCTGAGCCTCGACGACGCGGTGGCCCGGCTCGTGGCAGGCGGCGCAGCCCACGTGCTGACACAGACGGAGCGTGTGTCCACCTTTGACGCGCTCGGGCGTGTGCTGGCCGAGGACGTGAACTCGGCCCTGGACGTGCCGCCGGCCGACAACAGCTCGATGGACGGCTACGCGGTCCGCGCCGCCGACGTGGCCGCGGCGGGCGCCGTGCTGCCGGTCGCCCAGCGCATCCCGGCCGGTGTCGTCGGCACGCCCTTGCAGCGCGGCACGGCAGCACGCATCTTCACCGGCGCGCAGGTGCCGGCCGGTGCCGATGCCGTGGTGATGCAGGAACACTGTGTTCTGCTCGACGGCGGCGTGGTGCGCATCGACGCCGTACCCGACGCCGGCCAATGGGTGCGCCGGCGCGGCGAGGACATCCTCGCCGGCGCTGCGGTGCTGCCCCGTGGCAGGCGCTTGACCCCGCAGGCGCTCGGCTTGGCGGCGTCGGTCGGCCGCGCCACGCTCGAAGTGCTGCGCCGCCCGCGTGTGGCGCTGTTTTCCACCGGCGACGAACTCTTGATGCCGGGCGAGGCGCTCAAGCCGGGCGCCATCTACAACTCCAACCGATTCATGCTGCGCGCGCTGTTGCAGGCCAGCGGTTGCGAGGTGGCAGACCTGGGCATCGTGCCCGACCGCCTGGACGCAACACGCGCCGCAGTGCGCACCGCGGCCGCGG
>DATDER010000340.1:0-4613 GCA_036523095.1 Rubrivivax sp. | reverse complement strand
GACCGTTCCCAGGCCCGCGGCGTCGGCGATCGCGGTGCCGCTCATGCCGGCGCAGATGACCGAGCCGACGACGTTGACGTGGCCCAGGCCGCCCTTCAGCCAGCCCACGAGCGCGAGCGCGAAGTTGTAGATGCGGTTGGTGACGCCGGCGTTGTTCATCAGGTTGCCGGCGAGGATGAAAAACGGCACCGCCAGCAACGGGAAGCTGTCGATGCCCCCGATCATGCGGTGGATCACCGTCAGCCCCGGCTGGTTGCCGGATAGCAGGATGTACAGCAGCGACGCGCCGGCCATCGCGATGGCCACCGGCAGGCCGCTGACCATGAGGACGAGGAAGATGATCTTGAGCATCAGCGGTCACCCATCTCGCTCTCGGGCCGCTCGAGCACCGAATAGCCGCGTTTGATGTGCACCCGCATGACCCAGACCGAACGCAGCGTCATCGCCGCGAAGCCGAACAGCACCACGCTGTAGACGATGTTCATGGGCAGGTCGACGATGGTCATCTGGTAGTTGCCCATCTTCTGCATCATCTGCCCGGTGAAGAAGGTCATCGCGGCGAGGAACACGATGCGCAGCACGTCGACCCCGATCGCCATCACGCGGCAGACGGGGGCCGGCAGGTAGCGGTAGAGCAGGTCGACCTGGATGTGGTTGTTCTTGGCCACGCCGATCGACGCGCCGACGAAGACGACGCCGATCAGCAGGTAACGCGCGATCTCCTCGGTCCAGGCGGCCGAGTCGTTGAGCGCGTAGCGGGTGAAGAACTGCGTGAACACGACGCCGGCCAGGGCCCAGAACAACAGCAGCGCCGCCCAGGCCTCCAAAGGCGTGCGCGACAAGTCCACAGCCTCGTCGGTGGCGTGGAACTCGCCGTCATCACCCATTACCTTCGGGCCGGCATCGATGTCCATCTCAATGACCTCTCAGTCGTTGCTAGCGCTGGACTTCCCAAGCAGGCGCCACGGATCCGGCTCCGCCGGGCCGCTGGCGACGTCCCCTTGAGGGGGAGCGCCGAAGGCGCTCCGGGGGTGGGTCACTTGATCCCTACGATGCGGTCGTAGTCTTTCTTGTCGTAACCCAGCGACTCGACCGACGCCGTCTTCAGCACCGCGTCGACGAAGCTCTGGCGGTTGACGGTGTGCACGCCCAGGCCCTTCTTCTTGAACTCGTCGACGAGTTCGCCTTCGCGCTTCTTGATCTGCGCCGTGGCGCGTGCCGCCGCTTCCAGCGCCACGTCGGAGAAGATCTTCTTCTCGGCGTCGTTCAACTTGCTCCAGATGTGCGGCGCCACCTGCGTCGTCAGGCCGTCGACGATGTGGCCGGTCAGCATGATGTGCTTCTGCACCTCGTAGAACTTCTTCGCCTCGATCGTGGTGAGCGGGTTCTCCTGCGCATCGACGGTCCCGTTCTGTAGCGCCAGGTAGACCTCGGCAAAGGCGATCGGCGTCGGGTTGGCGCCGCAGGCGCGCGGCGTGGCGGTGTAGACCGGCACGTCGGGCACGCGGATCTTCAACCCCTTCATGCCGGCGCAGTCGGTGAACGGCGTCTTGCTGGTGGTGTGGCGTGCGCCGTAGTAGGTGTAGGCCAGGATCTGGATCCCTGTCTTCTCGCGGTAGCCGTCGGTCATCTCCTTGAACACCGCGCTCTTGCTGTACGCCGCCTGGTGGTCGGCGTCACGGAAGATGAAGGGGTAGTAGGCGATGCCCAGGCGCGGATAGCTGCGCGCCGCGAACGACGGGCCGCTGATGATCATGTCCACGGTGCCCAGCTGCATGCCCTGGTTGATGTCGGTCTCTTTGCCGAGCGAGCTGGCGGGGAATACCTGGATCTCGAACTTGCCGTTGGTGCGCTTCTTGATCTCCTCGGCGGCCCACACGCTCTCGGTGTGGTAGGGCTCGCTCGTCTCGTAGACATGCGCCCACTTGAGCTTGGTCTGCGCCAGCGCGGGGCCGGCGACGAGCACGGCCACGGCCGCGACGAGGGTCTTCAGGGTCAGTCGTTTCATCTTCTGTCTCCTTGTTGAGAGGGTGGCGCAAACGCCGCAGCGTATCGGCGTGCCGGGGCCGTCGAATCCATGGAAACCCTTTTGGCGCCGTGTCACGCCAGTGCCTCCAGCGTCGCGCGCACGCCGTGCTGCCGCAGCGACTCGAGCGCGGGGGCCACCGCGGCAGCCAGCGCGGGTGCATTGGCCAGGTCGCCGAAGACCGGCGCGTAGCGCGTCAACGCCTGGGCACGTGCCAGCGCGCCGGGCAGGCCGGCGGCGTCGTGCCAAAGCGCCGTGAGCGCCGCAGCCTGCGGGTCGTCGATCGCATAGGGCTCGCCGGCTTCGTCGTGCCCGCGCAGGTAGTGCAGCCACGCGGCCACGGCAAGTGCGAGGTGGCCGATCGGCTGGCGCACCGCCAGCCGGTCGCGCACGCTGCCGAGCAGCCGCTGCGGCAGCTTCTGCGAGCCGTCCATCGCGATCTGCTGGGTGCGGTGCGCGAGCGCCGGGTTGGCAAATCGCGCCAGCAGGGCTCTGCGGTAGTCGGCCAGCACCAGCCCCGGCAGCGCGGGCAGCGTGGGTTCGATCTCGCGTGCCATCAGCTGTTCGACGAAGTGGCCCAGCGTGGGCTGTGCCAGCGCGACGTCGACCGTCCGCCAGCCCGCCACCGAGCCCAGGTAGGCGATCGCCGAGTGGGTGCCGTTGACCATGCGCAGCTTGAGGTGCTCCCACGGCGCGGCGGCGGTGACGAAGCGGGCACCGCCGGCGTCCCAGGCCGGGCGGCCGGCGGCGAAGTGGTCTTCCACCGCCCAGTCGAAGAAGGGCTCGGCGAGCACCGGCCAGGCATCGTCGCAGCCCAGTGCCTCAGCCACGGCGGCGCGGTCGCCGTCGGTTGTGCGCGGCACGATGCGGTCGACCATGCTGCAAGGGAAGGTGCAGCCGGTGGCGATCCAGCTCGCGAGCGCGGGCTGCACCCGCTCGGCGAAGGCGAGCACGAGCCGGCGCAGCGTCTGGCCGTTGTGCGGCAGGTTGTCCAGCGACAGCAGCGTGATCGGGCTTAAGCCCCGGGCGTGGCGCCGCGCCAGGCCGTGGACGAGGAAGCCGACGGCGCTGCGCGGCGCGTCAGGATGCAGCAGGTCGTGTGCGATCTCGGGTTGGCCGAACTGCAGCGCGCCGGTGGCGGCCTCGCGCGCGTAGCCTTTCTCGGTCACGGTCAGGCTGACGATGGCGGTGGCCGGGTCGGCGATCGCCTCCAGCACCGCGTTCGGATCCTCGGGAGCGACGAGCACACGCTGCACGCAGCCAATCACCTGCAGGCGCTGGCGCGGCCGGCCGCTGCCGTCGGCATCGCGCACCGCCACCGTGTACAGCCCGCCTTGCGGTGCGAGCGCGTCGCGGGCGTCGGGCTGGCGCAAGGACACACCGACGATGCCCCAGCGCAGATCGCGCTCCGCGTGCAGCGCGGCTTCGGTGGCGACCGCGAGGTGCGCGCGCATGAAAGCGCCGATGCCCAGATGCACGATGCCCGGCGCCAGCGCTGCGCGTTCGTACCCCGGACGCGCCACCTCGGGCGGCAGGGTGGCCAGCGAATGATCGGCGAGGCGGCTCACCAATGCCACAGGCTGCCGTCGTGCTGTTGCCGGTTGACCGGCAGGTAGGCACGCCGGTAGGGGTACTTCGCGGCCAGCGCCTCGTCGATGTCGACCCCGTGGCCGGGGGCGTCGCCGGGGTGGAAAAAACCGTCGTCGAAGCGGTAGGCGTGCGGGAAGACGGCGTCGGTCTCGTCGGTGTGGCGCATGTGCTCCTGGATGCCGAAGTTGGGCACCCACAAATCGAAGTGCAACGCCGCGCCCATGCACACCGGCGACAGGTCGGTGGCACCGTGCGAGCCGGTACGCACCTGGTACAGCGCGGCCAGGTCGGCAATGCGGCGCAGGTGCGTGATGCCGCCCGCATGGACCACGGTGGTGCGGATGTAGTCGATCAACTGCTGCTCGATCAGCGTCTTGCAGTCCCAGATCGTGTTGAAGACCTCGCCCACCGCGAGCGGCGTCGTCGTGTGCTGGCGGATCAGGCGGAACGCGTCCTGGTTTTCGGCCGGCGTGGGGTCTTCCATCCAGAACAGCCGATACGGCTCGAGGTCCTTGCCCAGGCGCGCGGCCTCGATCGGCGTCAGGCGGTGGTGCACGTCGTGCAGCAGGTGGTGGTCCCAGCCCAGCTTGCTGCGCACGGCATCGAAGAGCTGCGGCGTGTGGCGCAGGTACTTTTCGGTCGACCAGTCGTGTTCGCTCGGCAGGTCGGCGTCGGCGGGTTCGTAGAAGGTGCTGCCGCGGCCGACCCCGTAGACCTTGTCCAGCCCCGGCACACCGCTCTGGGCTCGAATCGCCTTGTAGCCGGCCTCCTTGTAGCGCAGCACCTCGTCGACGGTCTGCTCGATGTCGCGCCCGTTGGCGTGGCCATAGACCATCACGCCGGTGCGGCTGGCACCACCGAGCAGCTGGTACAGCGGCATGGCGGCGGTCTTGGCCTTGATGTCCCAGAGCGCGGTGTCGACCGCGGCAATCGCGCTCATCGTCACCGGACCGCGCCGCCAGTACGCGCCGCGGTAGAGGTACTGCCAGATGTCTTC
>DATDER010000339.1:0-8748 GCA_036523095.1 Rubrivivax sp. | reverse complement strand
AGCGGGCGTGCCGCCGAAACCTTTGCCCGCATGGTCGCCGCGCTGGGTGGGCCGCGCGACGTGCTTGAAGACGCGCGACTGACCGCAGCCCCTGTCCAGCGCGACGTGCCGGCGCCACGCGGCGGCGTGCTGAGGGCGATGGACACCCGCGCGCTCGGCCTGGCGGTGATCGGCCTCGGTGGCGGGCGGCACCGGCCGGGTGACGCCGTCGACCCGCGGGTCGGTTTTTCTCAGGTGCGGGCGCTGGGCACGCGCTTGCAGGCGGGTGAGGCGATGGCCTGTGTGCACGCGGCCGACACCGCCGCGGCCGACGCTGCCGTGCAGGCCTTCGTCGCCGCGATCACGCTGGGTGAGGCTGGGTTCAGCCCCGCCCCAGTGGTTCAACAGCTCATTGTCGAGTGATCCCCGTCGTCAAGATCTGCTGCATCGCCAGCATCGAAGAGGCCCGGCTCGCCATCGCCGCTGGCGCCGGCGCGCTCGGGCTCGTCTCGGCGATGCCGAGCGGCCCGGGCGTGATCGGCGATGACCGAATCACCGAGATCGCCGCCGCGGTGGCGCCGCCGACCGAGACCTTCCTGCTCACTGCGCTCACCGACGCGGAGGCGATCGCAGCCCAGCACGCTGCCGCCGGCACGACCACCTTGCAACTCGTCGACGACGTGCCGCATGCCGAGCTGCAGCGGCTGCGCACCTTGCGCCCGGGCGTGACGCTGGTGCAGGTGATCCATGTCGTCGGAGACACATCGGTGGACGAAGCGCTGGCCGTGGCGCCGTGGGTCGACGCGTTGCTGCTCGACAGCGGCAACCCCGCGCTGGCGGTCAAACAACTTGGTGGCACCGGCCGCACCCACGACTGGGCCTTGAGCCGGCGCATCCGTGACGCGGTGTGGCCGCTGCCGCTGTACTTGGCCGGCGGGCTGCATGCCGGCAATGTGGCCGAGGCCATCGCCCAAGTGCAGCCGCATGGCCTGGACCTGTGCAGCCGCGTGCGCAGCGATGGCCGGCTCGACGAGGCCAAGCTGAACGCCTTCATGGCCGCGGTCAGGGCGGCGGTCCGGCCTGTACCAAGCGCCGCTTGAGGGCCATCGCAGCGGCCGGAGCCTTCTCCTTGGCACCGCTGATGAAGAACATGAACACATCGCGCGGCGCGACCGGCGGCGGTGCCGCTTCGACACGCGGCAGGCCGGTTGGCTCGCTTCCTTCGCGCCAGACCTCGGCGCAGGCGGCGAGCTGGTCGAAGACCTGCGGCGTGCAGCCTTCGGGCAGGCTGGCATCGGTGCGCATCATGCGGGTATAGATGAAGTCGCCCGTGACATCGGCAAACGACGGGTAGTCGTCCGAATCGGTGAACACGGTGGCCACGCGGTAGCGCCGCGCCAGCGCCAGGTACTCGGCACATTCGAAGCTCGCATGCCGCACGTCCAGCACATGGCGCAGCGCCAGGCCCTGCACCTGCGCCGGCAGCAGCTTCAGGAAAGCCTCGAAGTCGGCCGCGTCGAAGCGTTTGGTGGGCGCGAACTGCCACACGATGGGACCAAGCTTTTGCGCCAGTTCGGCGATGCCGCTGTTCACAAAACGCTCGACCGACTCGCCTGCCTCGGCCAGCACGCGCCGATTGGTGGCAAAGCGCGAAGCCTTGAGCGAGAACACGAAGTCGTCGGGGGTTTCATCGCGCCATTTGGCGAAGGTGGCCGGCCGCTGCGAGCTGTAGTAGGTGCCGTTGACCTCGATCGCGCTCAGGCGCCGGCTCGCGTATTCGAGTTCGCGGCCCTTGGGCCAGCCTTTGGGGTAGAAGTTGTCGCGCCAGGGCTCGAAGGTCCAGCCGCCGACCCCGACCCGAACCGCGGCACGCGTCGCCATGGCGGCAGTCACCGTTGCGTTCATCTGCTCTCCCAGGTTGCTGACTCCGTCTGGCGGCCCGCCCGCGGGCGCCACCGATGGCCCGCCGACGAGCAGCGCCATGGCTCCTTCGGGCGATGCCGCGCCGGCCACCGCCCGGCACGATGCCCCCACCTGCCAACCCCTTTATTCGGAGAGACCCGCATGAACCACCACCCCCTGCCCCTCATCGTCGCCATGGGCGCCATCGCAACCCGCCGACCGTCCGTTCGCACCCCGCGCGGGCCGATCATGACACTGCGCGCCCACCTGCACGGCATCGCGGCGCTGGCCGCGACCACCGCCGCGCTGCTCGGCGGCACCCCCTCGCACGCCGCGGATTACAGCTTCAGCCAGGGCGGCTTCGACGGCGGTGCCTCGATCAGCGGCAGCTTCGCCGGTGAAGACGGCGACGGCGACGGCTGGCTTTTCCAGTACGAGCTCGACAAGTTCTCGCTCAGCTTTTCCGGCAACACGCTGGTCAACGCGTTCACGCACAGCTACGCCAACGGCAGCGGGCCGGGCAACTTTGCCTACCGCATCGGCAGCCCGACTTTCGATGCGCAACCCTACGGCGGGCTGTGGACACTGGGGGAGGACGGCGACAACGACGGCCCGAACACGGTGCGTTACGCCAGTTATGAATGGGAGGCCGAAGGCGTTCCCGGGCTGGTGATCGACTTCGACCGCGGCACCCAGTCCGCCACCGACGAGTTGCTGAACGTCACCGCCGCGCCGGTGCCCGAGCCCGAGACCTGGCTGCTGATGACGGCGGGGCTGGTCGGCATGGGCGTGGTCTCGAGGCGCCGGCGGCGCGGGGCGACCGTCACGCCCACGCGCGTGCCCGGTGCCGGTGCCGCGCTGGAGCGGGTGCTGCGCCGGGCTGGCTGGGCCGCGCGCGACGCGTTCGCGGGCTGGGTTGCACCACGTGTCGACTGCCTCGACGACATCGCGCGGCGTGACCTGGGGCTGAGCCACAACGCTGCCGTCACCAGGACCGAGCCGATCGACCGCGCTGAGGTTCTCGTGTTCAGAACACCCTGAAGCGCAGGTACGCCGCCTGCGGGTCTTCACCGGCGCGGATGGCCCTGGCCATGTCGCCTTCGGTGGCCATTTTCTTCTCGGCGGCGGCCACGACTTCGGCCACGTTCGCGGCGGCGATCAGCACGATGCCGTCGCGGTCGGCCAGGACGTGGTCGTCGGGCAGCACCTGCAGGCCGCCGATCGCGACCGGCTCGCCGAAGGCCTCGGCGCGCCAGGCGCTGACGATGTCGATCGGCGTGTTGAACCGCGCGAAGACCGGGAAACCCTGGTTGGCGATGTCCTGCACGTCGCGGCAACCGCCGTCGACGATGTAACCGCGCGAACCCTTGATCGCCAGCGCCTCGGCCGACAGGCCACCGAAGAGCGCGCGGGTGTCGTCCTGCGGCTGGCACACCACCACGTGACCGCGCGGCGCACGCGACAGCAGGCCGGCCCACTCGTACAGGGACGTGTGCTGATCCAGCGTCGGGTCGGGTCGTCCGCGCACGGTGAAGACCGGCCCGGCGGCCTTCATCGAAGTCTCGAGGCCGGTGATTGTGCGCGGCAGCACACGCACCGGCAGGCCCAGGTTCTTCATCACGTCGTGCACGACGGAGCTGTGGCAGGCGTGGAGGCGGTCGGCGATGTCCATCAATACGCTTTCGTTGTCGGCCCGGCCACTATGCCAGCAGGTTCGCCTCCCGCGTGCGCTTGACGAACGAGGGTATCCACGAGCCGACGCCGCGGATACCCCCCGGCTACAGTCACTCGCCGCAGCCGTGTGGCAGGAGGAACGCTTGCAAGGACGCCCGATCGAGACCGCAGAGTCCTTGACCATCGTCGATGCGCACCAGCATTTCTGGGATCCGGTACGTAACTACCACCCGTGGCTCTGCGACGAGCCGCCGATCCCGTTCCGCTACGGGGACTACCGGCCGATCCGCCGCCCCTACCTGCCAGCGGACTACCGCGCCGACGCGGCGCCGTACTTCATCGAGAAGTCGGTCTACGTCGAGGCCGAATGGAACCCGGCCGACCCCGTGGGCGAGATGCGTTACATCGAACAGCTGCGCCGCGACCACGGCCTGCCCAGCGTCGCGGTGGCGCAGGCCTGGCTCGACGCCGATGACGTGGCCGCGGTGCTCGAGCAGCAGGCCGCGTTTGCCTTCGTCCGCAGCGTGCGCCACAAGCCGCGCGCCCATCGGGCGCCGGGCGACGCGGCACCGGGCGGCATGGCCGACAGCCGCTGGCGCGCCGGTTTCGCCCGGCTCGCGCGCCTGGGCCTGCGCTTCGATCTGCAGACACCGTGGTGGCACCTCGCCGAAGCGACGCGGCTCGCGACCGACTTCCCCGACACGCAGATCATCCTCAACCACACCGGGCTGCCGGCGGACCGCAGCACCGAGGGCATCGCGGGCTGGAAACGGGCGATCGGCCTGCTGGCCACCTGCCCCAACGCCGCGGTGAAGATCTCGGGCCTGGGCCAGCCCGGGCAGCCCTGGACGGCGGCGGCGCAGCACGACATCGTGCGCACGGTTATCGACCTCTTCGGGCCCGCGCGCTGCATGTTCGCGAGCAACTTCCCGGTCGACAGCCTGTGCGCTGACTTCAAGACCATCATCGGCGGCTTCCAGCAGATCGTGCAGGACCTGTCGCCCGACGAGCAGCGCGCGCTGTTCCACGACAACGCGATCCGCCTCTATGCCATCGACTGAACCCGCCGCGCGTCCGCGCATCGGCTACGTCGGCGTCGGCCTGATGGGCCTGCCGATGGTCACGCGGCTGGTGGCGCTGGGGTATGCGGTGACCGCCCACGACCTGCTGGCGCGGCAGAACGACGCCGCAAGCGCTGCCGGCGCGCAGGTTGCGGCCTCGCCTGCCGAAGCCGCCCGCAAGGCCGACCTGGTGCTGCTCAACCTGCCGACCACCGACGCCGTCGAGTCGGCGGTCTTCGGCGAGGCGGGCGTGGCCAGCGTGCTGCAAGCGCCGCAACTGCTGATCGACTTCTCGACCGTCGAGGTCGGCCGGGGCCGCGCCTTCGCCGCCCGGTTGCGCGAGGGCACCGGCTGCGGCTGGATCGACGCGCCGGTCTCGGGCGGCCCGCCGGCGGCGGGCAGCGGCACGCTGACGGTGATGGCCGGTGGCGAAGCCGATGACCTGGCGCGTGCGGCCCCGCTGATGGACGACATCGCCGCCCGCTGCACCCACATGGGCCCGGCCGGCAGCGGGCTGGTGGCCAAGATGATCAACCAGCTCATCGTCGGCTGCACCCACGCGGTGATGGCCGAAGCGCTGGTCATGGCCGAGGCGGCCGGCATCGACGCGGCGCGGGTGCCGGCGTGCCTGGCCGGCGGCCACGCCGACGGCACCTTGCTGCAGAAGCTCTACCCGCGCATGGCCGCACGCGACTTCGCGCCGCAAGGTTACGCACGCCAGTTGCTGAAGGACCTCGAGATGGTCAACGCATTCGCCGGCGGCCTGAAAGCGCCGCTGCCGCTGACGGGCATGGCCCTGCAGCTGTACCGGATGCTGGTCCACCTGGGCCATGCCGAACTCGACACCGCGGCGGTGTTCAAGCTCTACGAACGCGAGGCGCCGGATTGAAAGCGGCGGCCATGAAACCACGGGCACCCCGCCCATCACCCCCCCAAGAGGAGACACCATGAAACTTTCAGTCAGAACCCTTGTGCCGATGACGGCCGTCCTGCTGGCCCTGGCCGCTCCGGCGGCACAGGCCCAGGTGAAGCTGCGTTATGCCCACGTCGGCGTGGCCAACGCACCGCAGACGCTTTATGCCGACGAAGTCGCCAAGCTGGTGAAGGAGCGTACCAACGGCCGCGTCGAGATCACGGTGTTTGCCAACTCGCAGCTTGGCGGCGTCGGTGAGATGGTGGACGGCGTCAAGTCCGGCGCGATCTCGATGGGACACCACGACTTCGCGTCGCTGGGCAAGATCCTGCCCACGACCGCGGTCTTCAACACGCCCTTTGCCTACCGCGACCCCGAGCATGCGATGCGCGCGACCGACCCGCGCAGCTCAACTGCGCTGGAGGAGATCAACAAGCAGCTGGTGCAGGCGGGCGGCATGCGCATCGTCGGCAACCTGTTCCAGGGCACGCGCCAGCTCACCTCGAAGGAGAAGGTGCTGTCGGTCAAGGACATGCAGGGCAAGAAGTACCGCGGCGTGCCGGTCAAGCTGTGGTCGTCGATGCTCACCGGCATGGGCGCCGTCGCGACGCCGGTCGAGGTCTCGGAGTTGGCCACCGCGCTCGCCACCGGCCTCGTCGTCGGGCAGGAGAACCCGCTGCCCAACATCTTCAACCTCAAGCTCTACGAGGTGCAGAAGTACGTGATGCTGACCAGCCACATGCAGTCGGTGCTGGCGGTCTTCGTCAACGACAAGGCCTGGCAGGCGATCCCCGCCGCCGACCGCAAGATCCTCGAGGACACGATGGCCGAGGTGGGCAAGAAGACACTCGACTGGGACCGCGACACCGCCGCCAAGTACCGCAAGGACCTCGAGGCCAAGGGCATGGTCTTCGTCGAGGAGAAGGACGGCCTCGATATCGAGGGCTTCCGCAAGGCGGTGCTGACCCAGGTCGGCAAGGACTTCCCCGAGTGGACGGGTTACATCGACCAGATCCGCGCGGTGAAATGAAGAAGCTGCTGGCGCTGACGCGCACCGGCGTGCGCTGGCTCAGCCTCGTGCTGCTGGCGCTGCTGGTGGCGACACCGCTGGCGCAGGTGGTGATGCGCGGGGTCTTCAACGTCCCGATGTCGGGCGCCGAAGAACTCGCGCGTTATTTCCTGATCTGCCTGACCTTCATCGCCGCGTCGTACGTGACGGAGCAGGGCGGGCAGATCCGGATGGAGGAGTTCCAGGCCATGCTGCCGCCACGGCCGCGCTGGCTGCTGCAACTGCTGATCGAACTGTCCGGCATCGTGATGTTCGCGGTGCTGCTGGTCGCGGCGGTGCTGACCATCGCCGACAACCTCAAGAACCAGACCGCCACGCTCGAGATGCCCTTCTGGCTCTTCATGGCGCCGCTGGCCGTCGGCTCGGCGCTGCTCGTGGTCGAGACCGGCGCGACCTTCGTGCACACCCTGCTGCGCCGCCGCCCCGAAGACAAACACACCGTCCTGAGCTGAAGGGTTCACGTGCAGGGTTCCCTCGTCGTCCTCGCCTTCCTCGGGCTCTTCGTGCTCGGCTTTCCGGTCGTGCTGGCGATCGGCATCCCTTGCATCGTCTACATGCTGCTCAACGGCCTGCCGCTCGATCTGGTGTCGCAGCGCACGCTGTACGCACTCGATTCGTTCCCGCTCGTCGCGGTGCCGGTGTTCCTGTTCGTCGGCAGCTTGATGAACAGCGCCGGCATCTCGCGTTACATCTACCGCTTCGCCGACACCGCCACCGGCCGCTTGCCGGGGGGGCTGGCGCAGGTGAACATCTCCGGCAGCCTGATCTTCGCCGGCATGTCGGGATCGGCGCTGGCCGACATCGGCGGGATTGGCCGGATCGAGATCGACGCGATGCGCGGCAAGGGCTTCAAGCCGGCGTTCGCCGCGGCCGTGACGAGCGCTTCGGCGATCGTCGGGCCGATCTTCCCACCGTCGATCCCGCTCATCATCTACGGCACCGTGACCGGCGTGTCGGTGATCCAGCTGATGCTGGGCGGCATCGTGCCGGCGCTGCTGTGCGTGGTGATGCTGATGCTGACGACGGGCTGGCTCGCGGTGCGCCGCAGCTACCCGCGCGCCGAGCGTTGGCCGACGCGGGCCGAACTGTGGCGCGACTTCAAGCCGGCGTTCCCCGCGATCATGGCGCCGGTGATCCTGATCGCCGGCATGCTGGCTGGCTTCTTCACGCCGACCGAGATCGCGTCGGTGACCGTCCTCTACGCCTTGCTGATCAGCAGCCTGTTCTACCGCGAGCTGACATGGAAAGGCGTGCTCGACGCCGCCTTCGAGACGATCCGCGCATCGGCGGGCATCCTGCTGATCGTGGCCGTCGCCGCCTTGTTCGGCTGGATCCTGTCGGTCGAGCAGGTGCCGCAGCAGCTCACCGGGTGGATGCTGTCGATCACGAAGAACCCCTACGTGCTGCTGCTGATCGTCAACCTGCTGCTGCTGCTGGTCGGCATGTTCCTCGACAGCACGACCGCGATCCTGGTGATCGCGCCGATCATCGCCAAGCCGCTCGTGGCCGCGGGTGTCGACCCGGTGCATCTGGGCATGGTGGTGGTCTTCAACTTGATGGTGGGCCTGCTCACGCCGCCGATGGGGCTGGCGCTGTTCCTCGTCGCCGACATCGCGAAGGTGACGATGAAGGACGTGCTGCGCCAGATGCTGCCGTATTACGTGCCGCTGGTCGTGACCTTGCTGTTGATCACCTACGTGCCGGCGCTGACGACCTGGCTTCCGCGGCTCGCGGTCGGGGGGCCCTGAGGCAGGACCGGCGCCGCGCTCACTTCGCTGTCGGCATGGCGAACTCCGCGCCCTTGGGTGTGCTCTCGGGCCAGCGCTGCATCACGCTCTTTTGTTTGGTGTAGAAGCGCACGCCTTCCTCGCCGTAGGCGTGGGTGTCGCCGAACAGGCTTCGCTTCCAGCCCCCGAAGCCGTGCCAGGCCATCGGCACGGGGATAGGCACGTTGATGCCCACCATGCCGACCTGCACCCGTCGGGCGAATTCGCGTGCGACGTGGCCGTCGCTCGTGAAGCAGGCCACGCCGTTGCCGAACTCGTGCTCGTTGACGAGTTGCAGCGCCTCGGTGAAGTCCTTGGCCCGCACGCAGGCGAGCACGGGGCCGAAGATCTCTTCCCGGTAGATGCGCATCTCGGGCCTGACGT
>DATDER010000338.1:0-6290 GCA_036523095.1 Rubrivivax sp. | reverse complement strand
TGGCCGAAGTAATTGAGCACCAGCGCCGGCATCGCCACGCTGAACCAGGCGAGGCGGATCGGCCGCTTGCCGAAGTGGCCGAGATCGGCGTACAGCGCTTCGGCGCCGGTGACACACAAGACCACGGCGCCGAGTGCCGCGAAGGCCACCTGGGGCTGGCTGAGCAGGAAACCGAGTGCATGGTGCGGCGACAACGCCACCAGCACACCCGGGTTGTCGGCAATGTGATCCACGCCCAGCACGGCCAGCACGGCAAACCACAACAGCGTGATCGGCCCGAAGAAGCGGCCGACGACGGCGGTGCCGAAACGTTGCGCGGCGAAGAGCAGCGTCAGTACCACCAGCGTCACGGGGACGATGAAGCGGTGCAGCCCCGGCGCCGCGACCTCGAGCCCCTCGACCGCAGACAACACCGAGATCGCCGGCGTGATGACACCATCGCCAAAGAAGATCGCGGTGCCGAAGATGCCCAGCATGAGCAGGCGCCGGCGCAACTCCGGGCGGTCGGCCACGGCCTGCGAGGCCAGGGCCAGCATCGCGATCAGGCCGCCTTCGCCGTTGTTGTCGGCGCGCAGGATGAGGGCGACGTACTTCAGCGACACGACCACCGTCAGGGTCCAGAACACGAGCGACAGGATGCCCAGGATGTTGTCGGCCGTGAGCGGGACGCGCCCATGCGCGAACACTTCCTTCAGCGCATACAGCGGGCTGGTGCCGATGTCGCCGTAGACCACGCCGATGGCGGCGAGAGTCAGTGCGGCGAGGGCCGCGCGGGAACGGGGGGCGTCAGGGGAGCTCATGCGGCGAGGACCCTGATTCTGCGCTCACTCGGACCGCTTGGTGCGGCGCAGCAATCAAAGTGTCAGGCGTAGACCTCGGCCTCGGGGTCGGTGGCTTCGAGCTCGTAACTGGCGGCCAGCATCGCCAGGCGCCCGATCACGCCGTACATGTAGAAGCGGTTCGGCGCGCTCGCTCCCGGCTTGGCGCCCGGCCGGGGCAGCTGCGAGCTCTCGGCAAACGCCAGCGGCACATAACTCGAATCCGGCGCGTTCAGGTTCTCGTCGACACCACGCTCGGCGTGAACGCGGTAATAACCGCCGACGACATAGCGGTCGATCATGCACACCACCGGCTCGGCGACCGCGTCGTTCACCCGCTCGTAGGTGGGCACGCCCTCCTGGATGATGACGTCGCAGACCGGCGATTCGGCGCCTTCGACGCCCATCCTGGCGCGGGTGCGGCGGTGGATCTCGGCCAGGTCCTTGGGGTCGCGCACCGTCATCACGCCCAAGCCCTGGCCCGATTGGTCGGCCTTCACGACCACGAACGGCTTCTCGGCAATGCCGTATTCCTTGTGCTTGCGCCGGATCTTCGTCAGCAGCGCCTCGGCATTGGTCTGCACGCAGTCGAGGCCCGTGTTCTGGGTGAAGTCGACCTCGCCACACTGCGCGAACATCGGGTTGATGAGCCACGAGTCCATGCCCAGCAGCTTGGCGAACTTCTTCGCCACCTCTTCGTAGCTCTGGAAGTGCTTGCTCTTGCGCCGCACCGTCGAGCCGGCGTGCAGCGGAGGCAGCAAGTATTGCTCGTGCAGGTTCTGCAGCGCCTTCGGAACACCGCCCCCCAGATCGCTGTTGAGCAGGATCGTGCAGGGATCGAAGTCCTTGAGGCCGAGGCGGCCGCGCTTGCGCAGCAGCGGCTCCAGCGTCAGCTCGCCGCCGTCGGGCAGCGCCACCCGCGTCGGCGCCGTGACCTGCTCGTCCAGCGTGCCCAGGCGCACGTTCAGCCCGGCCTGGTGAAAGATCTGGACCAGGCGCTGGACGTCCATCAGGTAGAAGGAGTTGCGCGTGCGCTGCTCGGGCACCAGCAGCAGGTTCTTCGCCTCGGGGCAGATCTTCTCGATCGCCGCCATCGCCGCCTGCACCGCCAGCGGCAGCATCGCGGGTGTCAGGTTGCTGAAGCCGACCGGGAACAGGTCGGTGTCGACCGGCGCAAGCTTGAAACCGGCGTTGCGGATGTCCACCGAGGTGTAGAACGGCGGCGTGTGCTCCATCCATTCGAGGCGGAACCAGCGCTCGATCGCCGGCATCGACTCGAGCACACGCTGCTCGAGTTCGTTGATCGGGCCGGTGAGCGCGGTGATGAGGTGCGGGACCATGGCCACATTCTATTGAGCGCCGCAAACAAAAAGAGGGCTGCCTCGCGGCAGCCCTCTTCCCTCGACGTCCGCCGCTGAAGCGGCTTATTTGTTGTAGGCGGTCTCACCGTGCGAGCTGATGTCGAGGCCTTCGCGCTCTTCCTCTTCGCTCACACGCAAGCCGACCACGAGGTCGACGATCTTGAACGCGATCAACGACACCACGCCCGAGATCAGGATCGTCAGCATCACGCCCTGGGCCTGGATCCAGACCTGGCCGCCGATGCTGCCCCACTCGCCGCACTTGTTGCTGACGTAGTTGCAGATGCCGGTGCCACCGAGGCTGGGTGCAGCGAACACGCCCGTCAACAGCGCGCCGACGATGCCGCCCACGCCGTGGACGCCGAAGACGTCGAGCGAGTCGTCGGCACCGAGCAGTTTCTTCAGCCCGGACACACCCCAGAGGCAGACGACACCGGCGATGAGGCCGATGACCAGTGCCCCGCCGACGCCGACAAAGCCGCAGGCCGGCGTGATCGCCACCAGCCCCGCCACCGCGCCCGAAGCGGCACCCAGCATCGAGGCCTTGCCCTTCATCAGCGCTTCGGCGGCAATCCAGCTCAAGGTCGCCGCGGCCGTGGCCACGATGGTGTTGAGGAAGGCCAGTGCCGCGACGCCGTTGGCTTCGAGGTTGGAGCCGGCGTTGAAACCGAACCAGCCCACCCACAGCAGCGAGGCGCCGACCATCGTGAGCGTCAGGCTGTGCGGGGCCATCGACTCCTTGCCGTAGCCGACCCGCTTGCCGACCATGAACGCGCCCACCAGGCCCGCCACCGCGGCGTTGATGTGCACAACCGTGCCGCCCGCGAAGTCGAGCGCGCCCTTGGCCCACATGTAGCCGGCGTTGGCGGTCACCACCGCGAGCGACGCGTCATCCGTGATCGCATCCGGGCCATCCCAGTACCAGACCATGTGCGCCACCGGCAGGTAGCTGAAGGTGAACCAGATCACCGCGAACATCAACACGGCCGAGAACTTGATGCGCTCGGCGAAGGCGCCGAGGATCAGCGCGGTCGTGATCGCGGCGAAGGTGCACTGGAAGGCGATGAAGGTCAGCTCCGGCAGGACCACGCCCTTGCTGAAGGTGGCCGCGAGCGAGTCGGGCGTGACACCTTTCAGGAACAGCTTGTCGAGCGTGCCGAAGAACGGGTTGCTCGCGGTGAAGGCGAGCGAATAGCCGTACACCACCCACAGCACCGAGATGAGCGAGAACACGACGAAGACCTGCATCAGCACCGAGAGCATGTTCTTGCTGCGCACCAGGCCGCCATAGAACAGCGCCAGGCCCGGGATCGTCATCAGCACCACGAGCGCGGTGGCGATCGTGACGAACGCGGTGTCACCCTTGTTCGGCACTGCGGCCGCCGCCGCGGGGGCCGACTCGGCGCCCGCCACCGCACCGACGGCGGACGCGAGAACGATCTCGACCTTGCGTGCCTGCTCGCCGTCACCGGCAGCGATCTCCTCGGGCTTCTGCAGCAGGATGCGGTCCTCGGACACGCCGGCGACCTTGAGGGCGTCGCGCACGGCGAGGGCACGGGACTTGGCCAGTTCCTTGTTCAGGTCAGCGGGTCCGGTGGAGTCGACGTAGCCCGAGAGCTGGATCTTCTCGGCCGGGTTGGCGGCGAGGAACGCCGCCACCGCCTTGAGGTCTGCCTCCGAAGTGGCCGGGATCGCCGACTTGCCGGTGTCGAACAAGACCTTGGCCCCGGGGAAGTCGGCAGCGTGCACCGCCGACCCCATCAGGAGCGCCGTGCATAGCAGCGCCCAGCGAATCATGGTTTTCATGGTGGTTCTCATTTTTCAGTCGCTTCAGAGTGCGTCCTTGCCGGTCTCGCCGGTGCGGATCCGCACCACCTGTTCCAGCGCCGAGACGAAGATCTTGCCGTCGCCGATCTTGCCGGTGCGGGCGGCCCCCTCGATGGCCTCGATCACGCGGTCGACGAGCGTGTCGTCGACCGCGGCTTCGATCTTCACCTTGGGCAGGAAGTCGACGACGTACTCGGCGCCTCGATAGAGCTCGGTGTGGCCCTTCTGGCGGCCGAAGCCCTTGACCTCGGTCACCGTGACGCCCTGGACGCCGATGGCGCTCAACGCTTCACGAACTTCGTCGAGCTTGAAGGGTTTGACGATCGCAGTCACCATCTTCATGGTTGATCTCCTTGTGGGCGGGTGCGTCAGAAGCTCTTGCCGATCGAGACGACCAGCGTGCCATCGCTGATGTTCTTGCCCGACACCGCCGCGGTGCCGAAGCTGTAGTCGCGGTTGGTGCCGACGTAGGCCGCACCAAAGACCCAGCCGCCATCGACCGTGTAGGTGCCGCCGATCTTGTAGTCGGTGATCGAATCCGGCGTCGAGCCGTTGATCTGCGCCGCCTCGGCGCCGCCTTCGAGCCACTGGTAACCGACGTGGGCATTGACACCAAAGCCGTTGCCGAGGTCGTAGGCGAAGCCCAGGTCGAGGTAGGCCGAGCCTTCTGAGTCAGGCGCACCGAAGAAGTCGGACGTCGCGTAGAAGTACTTGGCCGAGAACGTGCCGAAGGTCACGCCGGCGTAGACCTCGGTGTGGTCGATCTTGGTGCTGCCGCCGACGCCCGTGCCGGGGTAGTAGTAGTAGATGGCGCCGAGGTCGAAGCCGAAGCCGTCCATCGAGGTCTTGAAGCCGCCGTAGAAGTCCATCTCCAGGTTGGCGCCGTTGTAGGCACCCGAGTCGACGTTCGAGTTCCAGTTGCCGACATAGAAGCCGGTCTCGTGGCCGATGTCGAAGCCGCCCTGGAAGGCCGGCTTCTTCACCGTCTGCGAAATGCCGCGAAAGCGGTAGTCGGAATACAGCCCGGCGTTGCCGGTCACGGTCCAGGGCGAAGGCGCCGGGGCCGTGGTCTGCGCCAGCGCGGGCAAGGAGGCCAGCGTCAGCGCGGCCAGCGAGGTGAAATGACGAACATTCATGAAAGCGTCTCCAACGAGCGGTGGGTTTGGGTAGGAAGAATCAGCCACCCAGCACACCGCAGAATCCGTGCCAATGTGCGGGACAGGAGGCCGCCGGCGGCCGCCCACGCGGGCGACGCGACGCCGTGGTGCGCCGATCGATGCGTTCAGCACCACTTCGGTGCGCCTTTCGCACCCCCCGGCGCTGGCATCATCCGGCGCATGTCATTCGCCGTCGTCCACAGCCGCGCCCTCGATGCGCTGCGTGGGGCGCCGGTCACCGTCGAGGTGCACCTGGCGAATGCACTGCCCAGCTTCACGCTCGTCGGCCTGGCCGACACCGAAGTCAAGGAGTCGCGCGAACGAGTGCGCGCCGCCCTGCTGCAGAGCGGATTCGCTTTCCCGCACAACAAACGCATCACGGTCAACCTGGCGCCGGCCGACCTGCCAAAGGAGTCGGGACGGTTCGACCTGCCGATCGCGCTCGGCATCCTTGCGGCGTCGGGTGTGATCGACCCGGCGCGGCTCGAGGGTTTCGAGTTCGCCGGCGAGTTGTCGCTCGCCGGTGAACTGCGGCCGGTGCGCGGCGCACTCGCGCTCGCGCTGGCAGCGCGGCACGGGGGCGGCACCGCGCGCACGCTGGTGCTGCCCGCCGACAGCGCCGAGGCCGCCGCGCGGGTGCCCGGCCTCGACATCCGCAGCGCCACCCACCTGCTGCAGGTCGTGGCGTCGCTGCTGCCGGGGGCCGACGGGGAGCCGGCGCCGGACCTGCCGCGTGCACTGCCGGCCGTTGCCGCCGAACCCGCGCGCCAGCCCGATCTGTCCGACGTCAAGGGCCAGGCGGGTGCCAAACGTGCGCTCGAAATCGCTGCCGCCGGCAGCCACAGCCTGCTGCTGATCGGGCCACCCGGCACCGGCAAGTCGATGCTGGCGCAGCGTCTGCCGGCGATCCTGCCGCCGATGGACGCAGACGAAGCCCTGACGAGCGCGGCGTTGCAGGGGCTGGCCCGCACCGGCTTCGACCCCGCGTCCTTCGGCCATCGCCCGGTGCGCGCCCCGCACCATTCGGCGAGCGCGGTGGCGCTGGTGGGCGGCGGCTCGCCGCCGCAGCCGGGCGAAATCTCCCTCGCCCACGGCGGCGTCTTGTTCCTCGACGAACTGCCCGAGTT
>DATDER010000337.1:0-22227 GCA_036523095.1 Rubrivivax sp. | reverse complement strand
CGCCGCCTTGGCGTCGGAGACGATGCCGAAGTCGGGTGCAAAGACGCGGCCGATCTGGGTGGGTTCGATGTCCACGTGCACGAAGGTGCGGCCCTTGGTGTAGGTCTCCACCGAGCCGGTGTGGCGGTTGGCCCAGCGGTTGCCTATGCCGAGCACGAAATCGCTGGCCAGCATGTTGGCGTTGCCGTAGCGGTGGCTGGTCTGCAGGCCGCACATGCCGGCCATCAGCGGGTGGTCGTCGGGGATCGTGCCCCAGCCCATCAGCGTCGGGATCACCGGCACGCCGGTCAGTTCGGCGAACTCGACCAGCAGATCGCACGCATCGGCATTGATGATGCCGCCGCCGGCGACGATGAGCGGTTTCTCGGCCGCCATCAACATGTCGATCGCCTTCTCGACCTGCTTGCGCGTCGCGGCGGGCTTGTAGACCGGCAGCGGCTCGTAGCTGTCGATGTCGAACTCGATCTCGGCCATCTGCACGTCGAAGGGCAGGTCGATCAGCACCGGCCCCGGGCGGCCCGAGCGCATCAGGTGGAAGGCCTGCTGGAAGGCCCGCGGCACGAGCGCCGGCTCGCGCACGGTCACGCTCCACTTGGTGACGGGCTTGCTGATGGACTCGATGTCCACGGCCTGGAAGTCTTCCTTGTACATCCGCGCCCGCGGTGCCTGGCCGGTGATGCACAGGATCGGGATGCTGTCGGCAATCGCGGAGTACAGCCCGGTGATCATGTCGGTGCCGGCCGGGCCGGAGGTGCCGATGCACACACCGATGTTGCCGGCCTTGGCGCGTGTGTAACCCTCGGCCATGTGCGAAGCGCCTTCCACATGGCGCGCCAGGATGTGCGCGATCGACTGGCGTTCGCGCAGCGCGGAATAGAGCGGGTTGATCGCGGCGCCCGGCACGCCGAAGGCCTGCGAGATGCCTTCCTTTTCCATCACCAGCACGGCGGCCATCGCGGCTTTCATCTTGGGCATGTTGTCTCCTGGAGCGGTTGATGACTCTGGAGGCGATGGTCGCGGGGCCGGCGCCCGGGCGGAAGGCGGGCGTTGTGCATTTGCTTTATTCCGTTGCGGAATGGTCAGCCGCCGACAATGCCGCGATGCACGAGGACAACCCCTGTCGAAGGCGATGGTCGTGACCGCGCTGCTGCTCGTGGCCGCGTTGCTGCTGGGCGGTTGGCTCTACACCCCCGACAAGCCGCGCGCCGAACTCGAGGCGCGTTACGCCGATGCGCCCAGCACCTTCGTCCAGGCCGCCGGGCTGCGCCTGCATGTGCGCGACAGCGGGCCGCGGGGCGCGCCGGTGGTCGTCCTTCTGCACGGCTTCGGCTCCAGCCTGCACACCTGGGAGCCCTGGGCGCAGGCACTGTCGGCGGACCGGCGTGTGATCCGCTTCGACCTGCCGGGCTCGGGCCTCACCGGCGCCGACCCCACGGGTGACTACAGCGACGAACGTTCGGTGTGGGTCATCGCCGCGCTGATGGATGTGCTCGGCGTGGCGCGCGCCAGCCTCGTCGGCCACTCGATGGGCGGGCGAATGGCCTGGCGTCTTGCCGCCGCGTTGCCGGCGCGGGTCGACAAGCTGGTGCTGGTGGCGCCCGACGGTTTTGCCAGCCCGGGCTTCGAGTATGGAAAAGCACCCGAGGTCGGACTGGTGGTGCAGGCCATGCGCTATGTGCTGCCGCGCCCCGTGCTCACGATGAGTCTGAAGCCGGCCTATGCCGAGCCGGCGCAGATGACCGAGGAACGCGCCACGCGTTACCACGACCTCATGCTCGCCCCCGGCGTGCGCGGCGCGATGATCCAGCGCATGGAGCAGATGGTGCTGGAGGAGCCGACGCCGATGCTGCGCAGCATCCAGGCGCCCACGTTGCTGGTCTGGGGCGAGCAGGACGCGATGATCCCGGTGGCCAATGCGCAGGACTACCTCCGCGTGATGCCGAATGCGCGCCTCGTCACGCTGCCTCGCACCGGGCACCTGCCGCAGGAAGAAGCGACCGCCGCGGCGCTCGCGGCGGTGCAGGCGTTCCTGCGCGAGTGAGCCGGGCGCGCGCGGCGCCTCGTCGGCAGCTCATGCCACCACGTAGGCAGCGGAGCCGGTGGCGATCAGCGTGTCTTCGTCGTTGACCAGCCGCATCTGCACCGTGCCGATGCGCCCGCCCAGGCGCGTGATCTCGGTGCTGGCGGTGAAGTGTTTGCCGATGCCCTGGCGCAGGTAGTCGACACGCAGGTCCACGGTGCCCATCCTGGCGAAGCGCTGCATCATCTGCATCGTGTTGTCGCCCGGATGGCGCTCGGCGACACCGACGATCAACGCCAGGCCGCCCATCGCGTCGAGCACGCCCGAGATCACGCCCCCGTGCAGGCGGCCGTGAGCGTAGCTGCCGATCAGGTCGGGCCGCATCTCGATGCGGCCGCGCACATCGCCTGGCTGGAGCGACAGCACCTTCAGCCCCAGCACGGCGTTGAAGGCAATGCGACGTTCGAAGAGGTCGATCAGCGCGGCGTTGAGGCGCGCGTTCTCGTCGACACTGCGGGCGGCTGCTGGCGTGCTGTTCATGGTGTGGAGGGTACCGGCACCAGGCCGAGCAGCGCGCGTGACTCCTGCGGCGAGGCGACGCCGCGGCCGGACTTTCGGGCGCAGGCTGCCAAGGCTTCGATCAGCACGCCGTTGCCCGATGCCCGCTCGCCGCCGGGCAGGTAGAAGGTGTCTTCCAGCCCCGTGCGCAGCATGCCGCCCAGGTCGGCGGTCTTCTGGTGCACGGGCCAGATCTCGGCACGGCCGATGAGCGTGCTCTGCCAGACTGCGCCGGACGCCATCCAGCGCGGCAGCAGCGCCAGCAATTCGGCGTCGCAGGGCATCCCGCTTGCGACGCCCATGACGAGGTTGTATGCCGGGACACCGGCGAACAGACCCGCCTTCAGGTACATGCCCACCGATCGCACGATGCCGACGTCGAAACACTCGAACTCGGGGTGGGTGCCGCACTCGGCCATCACCGCCAGGAACGCCTGCACCTTGGCCACGGGGTTGTCGAAGACCATCGGCGGCCAGGCCCATTCGCCGTTGTCCTTGATCTTCAGGTAGTTCAGACTGCCGGCGTTGCAGGCCGCGATCTCGGGCCGCACGCGGCGGATGCAGGCCAGCGGGCCGGCGATGTCCTCGCCGATGACGCCGGTGGTGAGGTTGATGACGACGCCCGGGCAGGCGGCGCGGATCGCGTTGACCACGGCCTGCGCGACGTCGGGGTCCCAGCTCGGCAGGTGGGTCTGGCCGGGCTCCTGCGCACGCAGGTGCACATGCATCACGCTCGCGCCGGCGTTGAAGGCGTCGCGTGCCTCGGCCGCCATCTGCGCGGGTGTCACCGGCACCGGGTGCTGCTGCGGGTTGGTCAGCACGCCGGTCAACGCACAGGTGAGGATGGCCTTGTCGGTCATTCGGCGATCTCCAGTTCGACCAGCACCTGACCCGAAGCGACCGACGCCTTGGCCTGCGTGTGGACGGCGCGTACCGTGCCGGCGGCGGCGGCGTTGAGCCACATCTCCATTTTCATCGCTTCGACGCACACGAGCGGCTGGCCGGCGGCGACGGTGTCGCCCGGCGCCACGAGCAGTTGCACGACGACGCCCGCGACCTGGGCGCGTGCGCAACTGGCATCCGCCGCGCTGTCGCGCTGGGGAAAGGGCGAGGGCTCCTTGAAGACGAACACCGCGCCGTCGATAGCCAGATGCAACGCGTCGCCGTCGTCGATGCAGTGCGCATGGCGTTGCACGCCGTCCCGCGTGTAGCGCAGTGCGCCGTCTTGCCACGAATGCACGCTGACACCCGAGGGTGGCGCGCGCAGCGTGCGTTGCCCGCCGTCGCAGATGAGCGTGAGGTCGAAGGCCGCGATGCTGGCCGGGCGGTGGCCGCCCCGCCCGGCGCGCAGTGCGGCCGCGAGCTGCCACGTGGCGTCGTGGGGCGCGGGGCGCTGCAGCAGCGGCTCGCCGCTGGCGGCCCACTCGTCGATGCGCGTGGTCGTCATCTCGGCATCTTGGAACTGCGGGTGCTGCAGCAGGTCGCGCAAGAAGTGGCCGTTGGTCTTGACGCCGACCAGAGGTGTGTCTTCGAGCGCACGTGTCAGGCGGCGGATCGCGTCTGCGCGGTCCTGCCCGTGCACGACGAGCTTGGCCACCATCGCGTCGTAGAAGGGCGTGATCTCGCCCCCTTCGGCGATGCCGTGGTCTACGCGCACACCGCCGTGCTGCGGCCGCCAGTGGGCGATGCGCCCGCTCTGCGGCTTGAAGCCGTCATACGGGTCTTCGGCGTAAAGCCGTGCTTCGATCGCATGGCCGTTGAAGCGGACCTGCGCCTGCGTCAACGGCAGCGGCTCGCCCGCGGCGACACGCAACTGCCACTCGACGAGATCGAGCCCGGTGATGCATTCGGTGACCGGGTGCTCCACCTGCAGGCGGGTGTTCATCTCGAGGAAGTAGTGTTTCAACTGCGCGTCGACGATGAACTCGACCGTGCCCGCGCCGACGTAGCCGATCGCCCGTGCCGCGGCCACGGCGTCGGCGCACATCGCGGCCCGCAGCGCGGGGGTAACGATGGGCGAGGGCGCTTCTTCGATCACCTTCTGGTGCCGGCGTTGCGCCGTGCAGTCGCGCTCGCCCAAATGCAGCACGTTGCCGTGAGTGTCGGCAAAGACCTGGATTTCGATATGGCGGCCATCGGCGATCAGGCGCTCCAGCATCAGCGTGCCGTCGCCGAAGGCGCTCAGCGCTTCACGCCGTGCAGCGGCCAGGGCCGCGGGCCACTCGTCAAGGGTGCGCACCAGGCGCATGCCACGGCCGCCACCGCCGGCCACGGCCTTGACGAGCAGCGGCAGGCCGAGCACTGCGGCCTCGGCGGCAAGGTGCCCGTCGTCCTGGCGTTCACCGAGATAACCCGGCGCGCAGGGCACGCCGGCCGCGAGCATGCGGCGCTTGGCGCCGGCCTTGTCGCCCATCGCGCGGATCGCCTCGGGTGGCGGACCGATGAAGACCAGCCCGGCGCCGGTGCAGGCCTGCGCGAAGTCGGCACGCTCCGACAGGAATCCGTAGCCCGGGTGCACCGCGTCGGCACCCGTCTTCTCGGCGGCCGCGAGCAACGCCTCGATGTCCAGGTAGGACGCGGCCGCAGGCGACGCGCCGATGTGCACCGCCTCGTCGGCCTGCAGCACATGGGGCGCCTGGGCATCGGCATCGCTGAACACGGCCACGCTGCAGTAGCCGAGCCGGTGCACCGTGCGCATCACGCGGCAGGCGATCTCTCCCCGGTTGGCGACGAGGACCTTCCTGAAGCTCACTGCGGGACCCAGCTCGCCTTTCGTTTGGCCAGAAAGGCGCTCGTTCCTTCGCAGCCTTCGGGCCCCAGCGCAGCGCGCGAGTAGACCTCGGCCGCTTCCTGCACCATCGAAGCCGGCGCCACGAAGCGCGCCTTGGCCAGCAGCGCCTTGGTCGCTGCCACGGCACCGGGCGCACACTGCAGGATGTCGCCCAGCACCGCGGCAAGTGCGTTGTCGAGCGCACCCGAGGCGTGCACCGCGTGCACGAGGCGCAGCGCGATCGCGGCGTTGGCGTCGAGCCGGCCGCCGGTGACGGCCAGCCGCTTGGCCTCGGCGTAGCCCAGGCGCTCGACCAGGAAGGGCGCGATCTGCGCCGGCACCATGCCGAGCGAGGTCTCGGGCAGGCGGAACACCGCGCTCGTGCCGGCGATGGCCACGTCGGCCACGCAGGCCAGGCCGATGCCGCCGCCCATGACCGTGCCTTCGAGCATGGCCACCACGGCCAGGCCGGTGTGGGCGAAAGCAACGCAGAGCTCGCCGAAGGCGGCGTTGATGTCGGCCAGGGTGTTCGGGTTGGCCGCCAGCTGCGCGCGTGCCGCCGCCATGTCCTTCAAGTCGGCGCCGGCGCAGAAGTGCCCGCCTGCGCCGCGCAGCACGATGACGCGGGTCTGGCCGTCGCTTTCGGCCGCGGCCAGCGCTTGCCGCAACTCGAGCACCATCGCGAGCGACATGGCATTGCGCACCTCGGGCCGGTTCAGCGTGAGGTGCAGCACGCCACCCTCGCGGCGTGTGAGCAAGGTCGTGTCGGTGGTGGTCATGAACCCTTTCCTGGCAAGGTGCCTTCGAGTTTGCAGATGATGCAGAGCATGATTTCGTCGGCGCCGCCGCCGATCGAGATCAGCCGGCTGTCGCGGTAAGCCTGCGAGATGGTGTTGTCGTGTGTGTAACCCATGCCGCCCCAGTATTGCAGGCAGGTGTCGGCGACCTCGCGCGACAGCCGCCCGCACTTGAGTTTGGCCATCGACGCGAGGCGCGTCGTGTCCTTGCCACCGACGAACAAGGTCACTGCACGGTAGGTCAGTGCACGCAGGGCCTCGACTTCGGTGCGCAACTCGGCGAGGCGAAAGTGCACGACCTGGTTGTCCAGGATGCTCTTCCCGAAGGCCTTGCGCTCGCGGGTGTAGGCGATGGTCTGGTCGATCAGCCGGTCCAGGCTGCGCAGCGAACCCGCCGCAGCCCAGAGCCGCTCTTCCTGGAACTGCAGCATCTGGAAGGTGAAGCCAAGCCCTTCCTGCCCGATGAGGTTGCGCTGGGGTACACGCACGTTGTCGAAGAACAGCTGCGCGGTGTCCGACGAGTGCATGCCGATCTTCCTGATCTTCTGGCGCGTGATGCCGGCGGCGTCCATCGGCACGACGATGAGGCTCTTGTTCTTGTGCGCCGGGCCGTCACTGGTGTTGGCGAGCAGGCAGCACCAGTCGGCCTTCATGCCGTTGGTGATCCACATCTTGCTGCCGTTGATGAGGTAGTCGCCGCCCTCGGCCTTGGCCGTCGTCTTGACCGCGGCGACGTCGGAGCCGCCGCCGGGCTCGCTCACACCCAGGCAGGCCACATAGTCGCCGGTGATCGTGGGCGTCAGGTATTCACGCCGCAGCGCGTCGCTGCCGAAGCGGGCGAGTGCCGGCGTGGCCATGTCGGTCTGCACGCCGATGGCCATCGGCACACCGCCGCAATTGCACTGGCCCAGCGCTTCGGCCATGACCGCCGAGTAGCTGAAGTCCAGGCCCGCGCCACCGAACTCTTCGGGGTACTTCAAGCCCAGCAGGCCCAGCTTGCCGAGCTTCTTGAAGAGCTCGTGGCTCGGGAACTGTTCTGCCCCTTCCCATTCGGCGACGAAGGGGTTGATTTCCTTGTCGACGAACTTGATGACGGTGTCTTCGAGTTGGCGGTGTTCGGGCGTCATGTTCATGGGGTCCTTGTCAGAGCCTCGCCACGCCGAAAGTGTTGGGGCGAAGCGTCCGTCGTGCGGCCTCGGAAGCGATGTCCAGGCACAGACCCAGGATGCGCCGCGTGTCGCGCGGGTCGATGATGCCGTCGTCCCACAAACGAGCCGTGCCGAAGAGTGCAGTCGACTCGGCATCCAGCCGCTTGCGCAGCAGGTCGCTCATCGCTGCGAGTGCGTCGTCGTTGGCCGGCAAGCCGCTGCGTTCCAGCTTGGCGCGGTTGACGATGTCCATCACCTGGGCCGCCTGCGCACCGCCCATCACCGCGGTCCGCGCAGACGGCCAGGCGAAGATGAAACGCGGGTCGAAGCCGCGGCCGCACATACCGTAGTTGCCGGCGCCGAAGCTCCCGCCCAGCACGACGGTGAACTTGGGCACCCGCGCGTTGGCCACGGCCTGGATCATCTTGCTGCCGTGTTTGATCGCGCCGGCGCGCTCGGCCGCGGTGCCGACCATGTAGCCGGTGGTGTTCTGCAAGAAGAGCAGCGGCGTGCCGCTCTGGTCGCACAGCTGGATGAACTGCGCCGCCTTGACCGAGCCGTCGGGCTGGATCGGACCGTTGTTGCCGATGAGGCCGACGGCGTGACCATGCAGCCGCGCATGCCCGCACACCGTGTCGGCCGCGTAGGGCGCCTTGAACTCCAGGAAGTCGGAGCCGTCCACCAGCCGCACGATCACTTCGCGCACGTCGTAGGGCTCGCGTTCGTCGGCGGGCACGATGCCGATGAGTTCGTCCGCTGACAACAGCGGCTCTGGCGCCGCTTCGTCCGCAGGCACGGCGTCCCAGTTCAACTTCTCCACCAGTTCGCGCGTCAGCGCGATGGCGTGGGCGTCGTTGTCTGCCAGGTACTCGCCCAGGCCGGTGACTTCGGCGTGCACCTGCGCGCCGCCGAGATCTTCTTCGGTGGCATCTTCGCCGATCGCGGCCCTTACCAGCGGCGGGCCGGCGAGGTAGATGCTGGAGCGGCCGCGCACCAGCACGACGTAGTCGCTCAGCCCCGGCAGGTAGGCGCCACCCGCCGTCGAGGCGCCGTGCACGACGGCGATCTGCGGGATGCCGGCGGCCGACAGCCGGGCCTGGTTGGCAAAGGCCCGGCCGCCGTCGACGAAGATCTCGGCCTGGTACATCAGGTTGGCGCCGCCTGATTCGACCAGCGCGATCAGCGGCAACTTGTTCTCGCGTGCCAGCTCCTGCGCGCGCAGCGCCTTCTTCAGGCCCATCGGTGCGATCGTGCCGCCCTTGATACCGCTGTCGCTGGCCGACACCATCACCCGTTTGCCGGCGACGACGCCGATGCCGACGATCGAGCCACCGCCTTGCACGTTCTTCTTGCCGTCGTCGTCGTGCAGCCCCAAGCCGGCGAGCGGGCTGAGTTCGAGGAAGGTGCTGCCGCGGTCGATCAGGCGCGCCACGCGCTCGCGCGGCAGCAACTGCCCACGCTGCTCGAACCGGTCCCGTTTGGAGGCCGACTCGGCGACCACCTGCGCCTCGAGGGCGCGCACTTCGGCAAGGCGTTCTTGCATGCGCTGCGAATTCGCCGCAAAGGTGGCGGACTTCGGGTCGAGCCCAGTGCCCAGCGCCGGCATCACTTCAACACGTCGGGTGTGACCGCGCGGTGGAAGCCGTTGAAGGGCCGCGATGTCGAGTCCGGCCCGAGGGGAAAGATCTCGCTCCCCAGCGACGCTGCGCCGTCGATCTGCAGCGTCACGCCGGTGATGAAGGCCGCGCCCGGCGAGAGCAGGAAGACGATCGCTGCGCTGACTTCGGCCTCCGCTCCCATGCGGCGCAGCGGCACGTGCTGCTTGAGCTGGGGGATCAGCGCCTTCATCGCGCCGCCGTAAGTGTCCATGCCACTGCTGGCGACCCAGCCCGGCGCGACCGCGTTGACGCGAACGCCCGCATGCGCCCACTCGAAGGCGGCGGTCTGCGTCAGGTTGGCCATGCCCGCGCGCGCCGCGCCCGAATGTCCCATGCCGGGCATGCCGTTGCGGAAGTCGGCCGTCATGTTGACGATCGCACCGCCCTGCGCCTGCATGCACTGGTTGAACAGCTCGCGCATCATCAGGAAGCCGCCGGTCAGGTTGTTGGCGACCACGGCCTCGAAGCCCTTTTTGCTGATCGCCTGCAGCGGCGCCGGGAACTGGCCGCCGGCGTTGTTGACGAGGCCGCTCACCGGGCCGTGCCGGGCGATCACCGCGGTGACACCGGCCTTCACTGCGTCTTCGTCGCGGATGTCGAAGGCGATGCTTTCGCAGCGCCCGCCGTCCTCCGCGATCTCGGCCCTCACGCGGTCGAGCTTGTCCTGGCTGCGCCCGCTGATGACGACCTTGGCACCCAGCGAGGCCAGTTCATGCGCCACGCAGCGACCGATGCCGCTGCCGCCGCCCGTGACCCAGTGCAGCTGCCCGGCGAAGAGGCCGGGGCGGAAGACGCTGCCGTAGCGGACGGGATGTTGCACGGGCCCAGAGTAACGTTAACGTAAGGCAGCTGACAATTAGGTGATTACGAGCATGTGTCGGGCAGGCGGGCTCGGTAGCATCGGCTGCCATCGCCTTGAACCGGAGCCTGCCCATGGACCTGCCTGCCCTCACCGACACCGTGCGCGCCAAGGTGGGCGAATCGAGCGGCCTCGGTGCCACGCTCAAGTTCGACTGCGGCGCCGACGGCGTGGTCTACATCGACGGCAAGTCCGCGCCCAACTCGGTCGACAACCAAGACCGCGAGGCCGATTGCACGATCGCCATCGCGCACGAGAACCTGGTGGCGCTCGTGAGCGGCGAACTCGAGCCGACCACCGGCTTCATGCTCGGCAAGTTCAAGGTCTCGGGCGACATGAGCGTGGCGATGAAGCTGCAGCGGGTGCTCTAGTCATGCTTCAAGCGGTGGTGCGCAAGCGCGCTGCGCCCAGCGCGCAGGAGGTGGTGGCCGCGCACCGCGACGACGGCGCCGCCGAGTTGTTCGGCATCACCGAGCTGTGCGCCGAGTTCGGCATCACGCTGCGCACGATCCGCTTCTACGAAGACAAGGGGCTGCTGAAACCACGGCGCATCAACGGCGCGCGTGTCTACACCCGGCGCGACCGCGCGCGGCTGGCGCTGATCCTGCGCAGCAAGGCGATCGGTGCGCCGCTGTCCGAGATCAAGCACTTCCTCGATCTTTATGGCATGCACGGCGAAGGCCGCGCGCAGCAGCTGAAGTTCGTGCTCGAACGCACCGACGCGGCGATCCACGCGCTGGAAGAAAAGCGCGCCCACATCGAGGCTTCGCTGGCCGAACTGCGCCACATCAACTCGGCCGTTCGCAAACAGCTGGAACAGAAGTAAGCCGGGAGCCTGTCGATGGCCGATGCGTTCATCTACGACCACGTGCGCACACCGCGGGGCAAGGGCAAGAAGGACGGCTCGCTGCACCAGGCCACGCCGGTATGGCTGCTGCGCACGCTGCTGAAGGCGCTGCAGGCGCGCCATGCGCTCGACACCGCGCTGGTCGACGACGTGGTGCTGGGCTGTGTCACACCGGTGGGCGAGCAGGGCGCCGACATCGCGCGCACAGCGGTGCTCGACGCCGACTGGGCGCAGACGGTGGCCGGTGTCACGCAGAGCCGCTTCTGTGCCAGCGGGCTGGAGTCGGTGAACCTGGCCGCGGCCAAGGTCGGCAGCGGCTTCGAGGACCTGGTGGTGGCCGGCGGCGTCGAGAGCATGAGCCGCTGGGCCATGGGCAGCGACGGTGGCGCCTGGTTCATGGACCCGCGCATCAACCAGAAGCTGGGTTTCGTGCCGCAGGGCGTGGGCGCCGACCTGATCGCCACGCTGGAAGGTTGGCACCGCGCCGATGTGGACACCTTTGCGCTGCAGTCGCACCGCAAGGCGGCGGCGGCACGCGCCGAGGGGCGTTTTGCGAAAGCCATCGTGCCGGTGCACGACATCGCTGGCCTGTTGATGCTGGCCGAGGACGAGACCATCCGCGCGGGTGCTTCGGCCGAGGCGATGGCCAAGCTGGAACCCTCGTTCGCGATGATGGGCGCGATGGGTTTCGACGCCACCGCGCTGCGCAAGTACACGACCGTCGAGCGCATCGAACACATGCACCATGCGGGCAATTCGTCGGGCATCGTCGACGGGGCCGCGCTGATGCTGGTGGGCTCGAAGGTGGGCGGTGCCAAGGCCGGCCTAAAGCCACGCGCACGCATCCGCGCCGCCGCCGTGATCGGCTCGGAGCCGACGATCATGCTGACCGGCCCGACGCCGGCCTGCCGCAAGGCGCTCGGGAAGGCCGGCATGCAGGCGCGCGACATCGATTTGTGGGAAGTCAACGAGGCCTTTGCGGTTGTGCCGATGAAGACGGCACGCGACCTGGGTGTGGACCTGGCGCGGGTCAACGTCAATGGCGGCGCGATCGCGATGGGCCACCCGCTGGGTGCGACCGGCTGCATCATCCTGGGCACCTTGCTCGACGAGCTTGAGCGGCGCGACCTGCAGACCGGTCTGGCGACGCTGTGCGTGGGCGGCGGCATGGGCATCGCCACCATCATCGAGAGGGTGTGAAAATGTCGGCCATCACCCTCACCGTGGGCGAAGACGGCATCGCCATCGCGACGATGGACCTGCCCGGCCGGCCGATGAACGTGGTCAACGACGCGTTGATGGGCGCGCTGGCCGAAGTGACCGAGCGCCTCGTCGCCGACGCCACGATCAAGGGCCTCGTACTGACTTCGGCCAAGACCGACTTCTGCGCCGGCGGCGACCTCGATCGCATGTCCAGGTGGACCCGGCCCGAAGAGGCTTTCGAGGCCTCGATGGCGATGAAGGCCGTTCTGCGCAAGATGGAGCTGCAGGGCAAGCCGGTCGTCGCCGCGATCAACGGCCACGCGCTTGGTGGCGGACTGGAGATCGCCCTGGCATGCCATGCACGCATCGTGCTCGATGACGCCAAGCTAAAGCTGGGCCAGCCCGAAGTAAAACTGGGCCTGCTGCCGGGCGGTGGTGGCACGGTGCGTTTGTCCAGATTGGTGGGCATCCAGCCGGCTCTGCAGATCATGGCCGAAGGGTCGGACCTGTCGCCGGGCAAGGCATTGGCGATGGGGCTGGTGACCGACGTGGCCGCCGACCGCAGCGAGCTGCTCGCCAAGGCCCGCGCCTGGTGCCTGGCCAACCCGAAGGCCCAGCAGTCCTGGGACGCGCCGACGTTCAAGTTCCCGGGGGGCGATTCGCGCTCGCCGGCCATCGCGCAGATGTTCGCAGTCGCACCGTCGGTCGCGTCGGCAAGGAGCTTCGGCAACTACCCGGCGGTGCAGCACATCCTGAGTGCCGTGTTCGAAGGTGGGCTGCTCGACTTCGACAACGCGAGCGTGGTCGAGAGCCGCTACTTCGCGGCCTGTGCGATGAGCACCGAGTCGCGCAACCTGATCGGCACGCTGTGGTACCAGTTGAATGCGATCAAAAAGGGCGCGTCGCGGCCGGTGGGCTTGCCTACCAGCAGGGTCGGCAAGCTGGGCCTCCTGGGTGCCGGCATGATGGGTGCGGGCATCGCGTACGTTTCGGCACGCAGCGGCATCGACGTGGTGTTGCTCGACACCACCCAAGCCGCGGCCGATCGGGGCAAGGTCTATTCGAAGGGCTTGCTCGACAAGGCAGTGAAGAAGGGCCGCTCGACGGTGGACATACGTGACGCGCTGCTGGCGCGCATCACCCCCGCCACCGATCACGCCGCGCTGGCCGGCTGTGACCTGGTGATCGAGGCCGTCTTCGAAGACCGCGCGCTCAAGGCCGATGTGACGAAGCAGGCCGAGGCGCATCTCGCCGACAGCGCCGTGTTCGCATCCAACACCTCGACACTGCCGATCACGGGCCTGGCACAGGCGAGTACGCGGCCCGGCAACTTCATCGGCCTGCATTTCTTTTCACCGGTGGACAAGATGCCGCTGGTGGAGATCATCGTCGGCGCCAAGACGACGAACGAGACGCTGGCACGGGCCCTCGACTACGTGCTGCAGATCGGCAAGACGCCCATCGTCGTCAACGACCGCCGCGGTTTCTACACCAGTCGGGTCTTCGGCACCTACGTGATGGAAGGCATTGCGATGCTCAAGGAGGGTGTGCACCCGCGCAGCATCGAGACGGCGGGACTGCAGGCGGGTATGCCGATGCCGCCGCTGGCGCTGCAGGTCGAGGTGTCGCTGTCGTTGAGCCTGCACGTCGCCGAACAGACGAAGAAGGATCTCGCTGCCGAAGGCAGGGCGCATGTCGAACACCCCGGCATGAGCGTCGTGCGGCAGATGTGCGAAATCGGCCGCGTCGGCAAGAAGGCGGGCCGGGGCTTCTACGACTGGGGCGACGATGGCAAGACGCTGTGGCCCGAACTGGTCGAGCTCTACCCGCTCGCCCCGCAGCAGCCCGCGCAGCGCGAACTGATCGACCGCCTGCTGTTCGTGCAGGCCAACGAAGCGGCGCGCTGCATGGAAGAGGGTGTGCTGCGATCGGTCGCCGATGCCAACATCGGTTCGATCTTCGGCTGGGGTTTTGCGCCCTTCCACGGCGGCGCGCTGCAGTTCATCAACGCGATGGGCGCAGCCGCCTTCGTGGCGCGGGCGCGCGAACTGGCGAGCCGGCACGGTGCCCGCTTCGAGCCGGCGGCCGTGGTGCTGCGGCAAGCCGCTGAAGGTACCCGGTTTGCCGACTGAGCGTTGAGGCATAGCACTCGCTCCGTCACCGGCTTGAATCCAAGTCTGGACTTCTATATACTCAGAGTCTTGAACTGGAGTATTGATGAGTGCCGTGCTGAGCCCCGCCTCCGCGCCCGCTGCAACGGTCAGCCCCGAAGCCATGGCCGCCGCCGGTCTGCGCGCCTTTGCCCGCATCGCAGAGGCCTGGGCCCTGTCGGTCGACGAACAGCGGCGCCTGCTCGGCGAGCCACCACGATCGACCTTCTTCGCCTGGCGCAAGCATCCCGAGAGCGCGGCCGTGCCGCGTGACACGCTGGAGCGATTGTCCAACCTGCTCGGCATCTACAAGAGCCTGCAGATCCTGCTGCCGGATGCCCCCGCGGCCGATGCCTGGGTGCGCCGGCCCAACAGCGCGCCGCTGTTCGGCGGCCGCAGCGCACTCGACCGCATGCTCGCGGGCAACGTGAGCGACCTGAACCTGGTGCGGCGCTACCTGGACGGCGTGCGCGGCGCGGGCTGGGCTTGAGCGGCACCGAGCCCGAACTCAGGCGCGTGCGCTGGGCACAAGCCTGCCGCATCATCCCGACACGCTACCCGGCGGTGACGCTGTACGACCGCGTGGCCGACGCGGCCGACTTCGACGCCCTGTACGCGCTGGAGGCGATGAGCAACGAACGTGCACGCGACGAGGCCGGCCAGGTCGAGCGCGTGGCGCGCGAAGACCGCGTCTTCGGCCCCGGCAGCGGCCCGATCATGGCCGCCTTCACCCATGTGAACGTGCTCGGCAGCCGCTTCTCTGACGGCAGTTATGGTGTCTTTTACGCCGCCCGCGAGCGCGCCACGGCGGTGGCCGAGACCCGCTACCACCACGCCCGCTTCCTCGCCGACACGAACCAGGGGCCGATGCATTTGCCGATGCGCCTGTACCACGTCGCCATCGACTCGAGACTGCACGACCTGCGGCCCGTGGGCGCCGTGGATGAGGCGGTGCACGCGCCCGACCGCTACTCAGCATCACAAGCACTGGGCCGCAGCTTGCACGGCGCGGGCTCGGCCGGGGTGGCCTACCGCAGCGTGCGGCGCAGCGGCGGGCAGTGCTGCGGCCTGTTCAGGCCACGCGGTGCGAGCGCCTGCCTGCATGCGGCCTACCTGCTGTACGTGTGGGACGGTCGACAGTTCAGCGACGTCTACGAGAAAACCGAGTGAACGCCGCGCACGAGCGTTTCGACCGCATCGACGCGCTGCGGGGCGCCGCCATCGTGTGGATGGCCGTCTTCCACTTCTGCTTCGACCTCAACCACTTCGGCTTCTGGAGCCCGAAGCAGGCCTTCTACACCGACCCCTTCTGGACCCTGCAGCGAACGGCCATTCTGAGCACGTTCCTGTTCTGTGCCGGGCTCGGCCAGGCGGTGGCCCTCGAGGCAGGCCAGTCCTGGCCGCGGTTCTGGAAACGCTGGGCCCAGGTGGCAGCTTGCGCAGTCCTGGTCAGCATCGGCTCGGCCTTCATGTTCCCCAAGAGCTGGATCAGCTTCGGTGTGCTGCACGGTATCGCGGTGATGCTCATCGTGTGCCGCCTCGCGGCCCCGGTGGGCCGGGGTCTGTGGCTCGTGGGGCTGCTGGCGCTGCTGCTGCCGTGGTTCTATCGCGATCCTGCGTTCAACGTGCCGGCGCTGTCGTGGACCGGCCTCGTGACCCGCAAGCCGATCACCGAGGACTGGGTCCCGCTGCTGCCCTGGATCGGCGCGATGCTGTGGGGCCTGGCCGCGGGGCAGGGGCTGTTGCGGAGGCGGCGCGCGGTCATCGCCGGCGCGTTGCCATCGTCGCTGCAGCCGTTGGCCGCGCTCGGGCGCTGGAGCCTGAGCTTCTACATCCTGCACCAGCCGGTGCTGATCGGGCTCGTGCTCGGCTGGCGCGCGTGGCGCGGTTGAGCCGGCTGATCAGCGCCAGGCGCTGGCTTCATCCAGCGCGGCCCGGATCGCGGCCGGCAACTGCAAGCGCATCGCACCCGCCAGTTCACCGAACTGCTTCAACGAGGTCGCGCTGGCGATCGGCGCGGTGAGGCCGGGTCGCGCCATCTGCCAGGCCAGTGCCACCTGGGCCATCGTGGCGCCGGTGTCCCGTGCCGCTGTTTCCAGCGCCGCCAGGATGCGGAAACCCCGCTCGTTGAGATAACCCTTGACGCCGGCGCCACGCGGGCTCTGGCCAAGGTCGGCCTCGCTGCGGTACTTGCCCGTGAGGAAGCCCCGCGCCAGGCCGAAGAAGTTGATGACCCCGAGGCCCTCGCTCACGCACAACGGCTCCAGCTCGGCCTCATAGGGCTCGCGGTCGATCAGGTTGTAGTGCGGCTGCAGGCATTCGTAACGCGGCAGGCCGAGGCGGCGGCTGGTCTCGAGCGCTTCATGCAAGCGCGCGGCGCTGAAGTTCGACGCGCCGATGGCGCGCACCTTGCCGGCCTGGATCAGCTCGGCAAAGGTGGCGAGCGTTTCTTCCATCGGCGTGTTCGCGTCGTCGTCGTGCGACTGGTACAGGTCGATGTGGTCGGTGCGCAGGCGCTTGAGCGATGCGTCGACGGCGCTGCGGATGTAGGTGCGCGACAGGCCGATCTGACCCGGCCCCATCTCCTTGCCGACCTTGGTCGCGAGCACGATGCGGCCGCGGTTGGAGACCTTCTTGTGCAGCCAGCGGCCGATCACCGACTCCGACTCGCCGCCCGTGTGCCCGGGCGCCCAACGGGAGTAGACGTCGGCGGTGTCGACGAGGTTGCCGCCGGCGTCGATGAAGGCGTCGAGCAGCGAGTGTGATGTCGCTTCGTCGGCCGTCCAGCCGAAGACGTTGCCGCCGAAGGCGAGCGGTGCGACCTGCAGGCCGGCGTTTCCGAGCGGGCGTGTGTTCATGGGGAAGATGCTAGCCGACGGCTACCATCCATGAATGAGCACCAAAGTCCTTTTCGGCTTCCACGCCGTGACCGTGCGGCTGAAGACCGCGCCGGAATCGATCGACGAGATCCACGTCGACGCGACGCGGCGCGACGCACGCATGCGCCAGTTCGTCGATCGCGCGACCGAAGCCGGCATGAAGCTGGTCGACAGCGACGACCAGCGCCTGATCCGGCTCGCGGGTTCGCCACGCCACCAGGGGGTGGTGGCGCGGGTGTCGGCGCTGCCGCAGCTGCATTCGCTCGACGACGTGCTCGACGCCGCGGCCGCTCGCGGACCGTCGCTGGTGCTGGTGCTCGACGGCGTGACCGACCCGCACAACCTCGGCGCCTGCCTGCGCGCGGCCGACGGCGCCGGCGCGCACGCGGTGGTCGCGCCGAAGGATCACGCCGTCGGGCTGAACGCGACGGTGGCCAAGGTCGCCAGCGGCGCCGCCGAGACCACGCCCTATCTGATGGTCACCAACCTCGCGCGCACTTTGAACGAACTCAAGGACCGCGACATCCGCGTCATCGGCTTCAGCGACGAAGCCGAGACATCGCTGTACGACCTGGATCTCACCGGCGCGGTGGCGCTGGTGATGGGCGCCGAGGGCAGCGGCCTGCGCCAGCTCACGCGCAAGACCTGCGACGAACTGGCCAAGATCCCGATGGCGGGCGCGGTGGAAAGCCTCAACGTGTCGGTCGCGTCGGCGGTCTGCCTTTACGAGGCGATGCGCCAGCGCCGCTGAGATGTTCTTGGGCGCGAGTTCCGGGCGCGGCGGCTCAGACGAAGCCCAGCACCCCGGCCAGCGCGCCCACCGCGATCGGCCACAACGGCGACCACTTCGTGCGCAGCATGAAGACGATCGTGCCGGCCAGCAGCGGCCAGGTGCCCCAGTGGCTGCGCGCCGGGTCCGTCAGCACCCAGCCGGTGGAGAGCAGCAAGCCGATCGTCACCGGCGCCAGCCCTTCGGTGAAAGCGCGCACGCCGCGCTGTCGGCGCCGCTGTTCGCCCCAGCGCGAGGCGCCGAGCACGAGCGCGGTGGAGGGCAGCAGGCTGCCGCCCAGTGTGGCCAGCACACCCGCCAGGCCTCCGACATTGAAGCCGATCACGGCGACGAAGAGCACGTTGGGCCCGGGCGCGGCCTGCGCGAGCGCGATCGAGCCGCTGAACTGCGCTTCGCTGAGCCAGCCGCGTTCGCCGACGACGAAGCGCTGCATGTCAGGCACCGTGGTGATGGCGCCGCCGATCGCGAGCAGCGAGAGCAGCGCAAAGTGGGCGAAGAGCTGCCACCAGTCGACGGCGGCGAGCGGCAGCGTGCCCACGAGCAACTCCCGCATCACGGGCGCAGCCGTCGCCAGGCCATGAGCCAGGCGAGCGCGCCGATCCCGGCCAGCACGCCGACGAGCGGCCAGCGCAGGCCGCCGATGGCACCGGCGGTGGCCGCGGCGAGCAGCGCGCAGACCGGCCACCCGAGCACGTTGCTCTTGAGCGTGCCCCAGAGCTTGACCGCGGTGGACAACACGAGCCCGGCCGCCACCACGCCCATGCCGCGCAGCGCGTCGGCGACGAGGGGTGTTCCGGCGCCTTGGCGAACCCACAGCGCGAGAAGCAGCACGATCGCCAGCGGCGCCAGCAACAGCCCCGCCAGCGCAGCGAAGGCGCCGCGCCAGCCGAAAAAGCGGTCGCCGAAGATCAGCGCCATGTTCACGATGTTGGGACCCGGCAGCACCTGGCCCACCGACAGCAGCTCGACGAACTCGGCCTTGCTCATCCAGCCGCAGCGCTCGACGAGTTCACGCTGCGCCACCGGCAGCACGCCGCCGAAGCCCTGCAAGGCCAGGCGGTTGAAGGCGAGGAACAACGCGAGCGGCGATCCGGGGGCGCGTGCCGCAGGCGGCGTCAACGCAGCACCTTCAGCGATTCCGGGTTGACGAGGTTGGTCGGGTTGTTGTTGACGAAGTTGACGACGTTCTCGAACGCGGCGCCGAAGTAGAGCTCGTAGCTGTCCTGTTCGACATAACCGATGTGCGGCGTGCAGACGGCGTTTTCCAGCCGCAGCAGCGGGTGGCCCTGCAGGATCGGCTCGGTCTCGAAGACGTCGACCGCGGCCATGCCGGGCCGGCCGCGGTTGAGCGCCGCGACGAGGGCGTTCTCTTGCAGCAGCTCGGCGCGCGAGGTATTCACGAACAGGGCGGTGGGCTTCATCGTCGCGAGGTCTTCGCTGCTGACGATGCCGCGTGTTGTGTCGTTGAGGCGCAGGTGCAGACTCAGCACGTCGCATTGCTCGAAGAGCGCCTGCTTGGACGGCGCGGCACTGCAGCCGTCGGCGAGCGCACGCTCGAGCGAGGCCTCGCTGCCCCAGACCACGACTTCCATACCGAAGGCACGGCCGTAGCCGGCGACGATCTGACCGATCCTGCCGTAGCCGAAGATCCCGAGCTTCTTGCCCTTGAGCACCAGGCCGAGTCCGAAGTTGGCCGGCATCGACGCCGACTTCAGCCCCGACTGCTGCCAGGCGCCATGCTTGAGGTTGCCGATGTACTGCGGCAGCCGCCGCATCGACGCCATGATCAGGGCCCAGGTCAGTTCGGCCGGTGCGGTCGGCGAACCCACGCCTTCGGCGACCGCGATGCCCAGGCGCGTGCAGGCCTCGACGTCGATGTGCGGCCCGACCTTGCCGGTCTGCGAGATGAGCTTCAGCTTGGGCAGCTTCTCCAGCAGCTGGCGCGGGAACTGGGTGCGCTCGCGGATGAGGACCAGGACTTCGGCGTCACGCAGCCGGATCGACAACTGCCCGATCCCCTTGACGGTGTTGGTGAAGACCTTGGCGTTGAGCGGCTCCATCAGGGCGGCGCACTTGAGCTTGCGCACCGCGTCCTGGTAGTCGTCGAGGATGATGATGTTCATGGGTGAGCGTGATTCTGCCGTGCGGGCTAGGATGTGCTCTTGATTCGCAACCGTGGAGACACTCAGTGACAATTTCGATGCACTCGGCCAGCGCGCCGATCTTCACCCGCATGCTGGGCAACATGCTAACTTGGCTCGACAAGGCGCAGGCGCACGCCGAAGCGCGCAAGTTCGACAGCGCCAACTACCTCGGCCTGCGCCTGGCGCCCGACATGCTGCCGCTGGCGCGCCAGGTTCAGATCGCGAGCGACGGGGTCAAGGCTTGCATGGCACGCTTGGCCGGCGTCGAGGCGCCGAAGTGGGAAGACAGCGAAGCCAGCCTGGACGACCTGCGCGCCCGCATCCGCAAGACGATCGACTACGTGGCGTCGTTCAAGAGCAGCCAGATCGACGGCTCGGACGCGCGCGAGATCCTGCACCCGCAGCGCAGCGGCGACCCGCTGCGCTTCGACGGCGAGTCGTTCCTGAAGCAGTACGCGTTGCCGAACTTCTACTTCCACACGACCATGCTGTACGCACTGCTGCGCCACGCCGGGGTCGAACTGGGCAAACGCGACTACCTCGGCAGCGGCCTGGGCCGCTGAGACCCGCTACAGCGGCGCGAAGCCCGAGCGCGGCGCGCGCGTCGGGAAGTGCCGGTTCAGGCTCGCCAGGCGGCTTTCCGCCTCGGCCTGGCTGTGGTGCAGCGACACGCACTTGAAGACCGCGGCACGCAGGTGCCAGAGGTCGCGCAGCGTTCGCGCGCGGGCGATGTGGTCGACCAGCCCCGCCGCGTGCTCGGGCGCCAGGTCGTGCAGGCAGCCGGTGAAGGCCTCGCGCACGGCAGGCAGCGTGTGCAAGGGCGGCGCGGCGTCCAGCGGTGCCGGTGCCATGACCCAGAACAGCAGCCGTTGCCACGCCGACGCGGGCTTGTGGCGCAGCGAAGGGGGCCGGACCTCGATCCGCAGCCGGCTCGAAGCGGCAAAACTTGAACCGCGAGGGCGGCGCTGGACAAGGATACCGAACATGGTTGTGATATCGGACACGGGTGGCGTAACTTGAGAGCCAGTGTCCGGCCGGCTGCCCGTGGCCGATCGACCGAAGAGGCCGACCTTCGGCCGCCACTTCGGCAGCGTCGGCTGCAGCTTGGCGTCGCCCGACCGCGGGACGCCCTACAGAGTGCCGTAGAGGCGTTTGCGCTCGGCCGTGTAGGCCCACCAAGGCGACGGCGCCGCGCCGCGCATGAAATCGGTGGCGGCCATGAAGGTATCGAGCACGCAGGGATCCTGGCGCGCACCTGTCTTTGCGCACAGCGCCCGGTACAGCGCCAGCGCATCCCGACCCCGCAATTCAGCGGGGTGATTGATACCGATCAGGCGCAGGCTGGCGGCGAGTGACGGGCCGATGTTGGGCAGCTGCTCCAGTGCCTCGCAGTCGCTCGCGGTGCTGGCCTTGGGCTTCTTCATCGCACGCGGCTACATCAGCATCGTGTTGCGGATCAGGCCGACCGCGACCCCTTCGAGCTCGAAGCTGGCGTCCTCCGGGTCGACGACAATGGTCTTGAAGTCGGGGTTTTCGGGCACCAGCTCGATCTGCCCGCGCGCCCGGCGCAGGCGCTTGACCGTGACTTCGTCGCCGAGCCGGGCCACCACGACCTGGCCGCTCTTGGCTTCCTTCGTCTTCTGCACCGCGAGCAGGTCGCCATCCATGATGCCGGCATCGCGCATGCTCATGCCACGCACCTTGAGCAGGTAGTCGGGCCGGCGCGAGAACATCGACGCTTCCATCAGGTAGGTCTGGTCGATGTGCTCCTGCGCCAGGATCGGCGAGCCGGCCGCGACGCGCCCGACCAGCGGCAGCGAGAGCTGCGCCAGGCTCGGCAGCGGCAGGCTGAACTGCTTGCCGTACTGACTCATGCGCGCCTCATTGAGTGCACGCAATGTGTCAGACTTCAAACGAATGCCACGCGACGTACCACCCACCAGTTCGATCACGCCCTTGCGCGCCAAAGCCTGCAGGTGCTCTTCGGCCGCGTTGGCGGAGCGGAAACCCAGTTCCGCCGCGATCTCGGCACGCGTCGGCGGCGCGCCGGTGCGCTCGATGGCGCTTTGCACCAGGTCGAGGATCTGCTGCTGGCGGTCGGTGAGTTTCGGGCTTTCGGTCATGCAGGCCTGTCAATTTGTCCAGTGACTGTATTTTTGTCCAGATCGTGAACCATGGCAAGCACTGAAATCAGCAGGCCGGGCACGGTCGTGATCCTGGGGACAGGCGGCACGATCGCCGGCACGGCCGCGACCCCCGGCGACAACGTTGGCTACAGCGCGGCGCAGTTGTCGATCGGCGACCTCATGCGCGCCGTCCCGCCGCTCGCCGGGTGGGACGTCAGGGCCGAGCAGGTCGCGCAGGTCGACAGCAAGGACATGGACCACGCGACCTGGCTCACGCT
>DATDER010000336.1:0-2217 GCA_036523095.1 Rubrivivax sp. | reverse complement strand
TTCGGCGGTGACACCACGGTGGCCACGATCGTGATCGTGATCGCCGGCCTGCTGCTGCTGTTCATCTTCTATCCGGTCGGTCTGGCCCTGCTGGCCGCCCTGCGCGACAGCAGCGGCGCCTTCGCGCCCGGCCTGGCGATCACCCGCCTGACTGCGCCCGACATCTGGAGCCTGGCCTGTTTTGGCGGCGGCACCAACTGCGGCGTGGCGGTCAATTCGCTGATGCTGGCCACCATCGTCGGCTTCCTGTCGACCGGCTTTGCGCTGGTGTTGGCGCTGGCGGTGCAGCGCGGCCAGCAGCGCGGCCTGGGTGCGGTGGCCAAGCTGATGTCGGTGCTGCCGATCGTCACCCCGCCCTTCGTCATCGCGCTGGCCCTGGTGGTCCTGTTCGGCCGCACCGGCCTGGTCACGACCTTCCTGTCCAGCACCTTCGGCCTGCCTCGTTCGCGCTGGATCTACGGCTTGCCCGGCGTCACGATCGCTCAGGTGCTGTCGTTCACGCCGATCGCGTTCATGATCCTGTCGGGCGCAATCGCCGCGATCAGCCCGACGCTCGAAGAGGCCGCGCAGACCCTGCGCGCGTCGAAGGCCCGCGTATTCCGCAGCGTGACCTGGCCGCTGCTGCGGCCGGCCTTGGCCGCGGCCTTTCTACTCGGCTTCGTCGAGAGCCTGGCCGACTTCGCCAACCCGGTCGTGTTGGCCGGCAACTTCGAGGTCCTGTCGACCAAGATCTTCTTCGCCATTGCCGGCGCGCAGCATGACCCGGGACGCGCGGCGTCGCTGGCGGTGGTCTTGTTGTTGTTTACGCTGATCGCGTTCTGGCTGCAGCAGCGCTGGCTCGGCCGAGCAAGTTACGTCAGCGTCGGCGGAAAGGGCGATTCGGGCATCCCCGCGGCCATGCCCGACGGCCTGCGCTGGGCCTGCACCGGAACGGCCATCGCCTGGATCGCCTTCACGCTGGCCTGCTATGCCGTGATCTTCATCGGCGGTTTCGTCAAGGACATCGGCCGCGGCGAGATGACGCTGGTACTGACCCATCTCAGCGCCGGCTTCGGCATCGACTGGAGTGGTGCCTGGCCGCGCTTCACCGGTTCGGCCTGGGACAGCTTCTTCACGACCATCGAGGTCGCGGCGGTCGCCGCACCGCTGACCGCCGCGGTCGGCCTGCTCTCGGCCTACGTGATCACGCGGCACCGCTTCGCCGGCCGCGCCGCGTTCGAGTTCCTGACCATGGTGAGCTTCGCGGTGCCAGGCACGGTGATCGGCGTGGCCTACATCTTGGCCTTCAACGTTGCGCCGATCGAACTCACCGGCGGTCTGGCGATCCTGATCCTGTGCTTCGTCTTTCGCAACATGCCGGTCGGCGTGCGCGCCGGCATCGCCGCGCTGGCGCAGATCGACAAGTCGCTCGACGAGGCATCCTCGACGCTGCGCGCGTCGACCTGGCGCACCCTGACCCAGGTCGTGCTGCCGCTGCTGAAGCCCGCCATCATCGCGACCCTGGTGTTCAGCTTCACCCACGCGATGACCGCGGTCAGCGCGGTGATCTTCCTGGCCACGGCCAAATACAACCTGGCCACGGTCTACATCATCGGCCGCGTCGAGGCCGGCGAGTACCCGCTGGCGATTGCCTACTCGACGATTCTGATGCTGTTCATGTTGACCGTGCTGCTGCTGGTGCAGCGCTTCACGGGAGCCGCACGCCTGGGGCGGCGAGAGCGCGCACAGCCATTGATCGTCACGGGAGCCTAGATGAGCATCAATGCGGGCGGCGTCACCTTCCAAGGCGTGAGCAAGCGCTACGGCGACGTGGCCGCCGTCGACAATGTGTCGTTCACGATCGAGCCGGGCACCCTGGTCACCTTGCTCGGCCCCTCGGGCTGCGGCAAGACCACGACCCTGCGCATGGCCGCAGGCCTTCGGCCGCCTGGGTGCGGGCCTCGGCCTTGCGCATGCCGCCGACCTCGAGGCCATAGGCCACGTTCTCGATCACGCTCATGTGGGGAAAGAGCGCATACGACTGGAACACCAGGCTGACGTTGCGCTCGTTCGCAGCGAGATGGGTGACGTCCGCGCCGCCGATCAGGATGCGACCGCTCGTCGCCGTCTCCAGGCCTGCGGCCATGCGCAGGGTCGTGGTCTTGCCGCAGCCCGAGGGGCCGAGCAAGGTGACCAGGGTGCCCGGCTCGATCGTGAACGACACATTGTCGACGGCGG
>DATDER010000335.1:0-2262 GCA_036523095.1 Rubrivivax sp. | reverse complement strand
GTGCCGGCGCAGAGCCGCCAGCATGAGAAAGGTGTCGTCTGCCGCGTCATCCAGGCGCTCCCGGGCCGAAAGCGCCGAGCCTAGCCCGGGTTTGTCACTTTTCCGCCCTTTTCCCGACCTCGTCGGCCGCTAACCCGCATGAATGCTGGGTCTCGCTCCAAAAGTGATTTGTAGTGCCATAATTGTGTAACTGATGATTCAAGTGCCGTTTTTTGGTGCAGCATCGGTAGATGTTCATCCGGCGCACCCAGACCCGCAACCGCACGTCCGGTGAGCCCTACATCACCCACCGCCTGGTGCAGACGGCGCGCGTCGGCGGCGCCGTCAAGCAAACGACGCTGCTCAACCTGGGAAGCCACTTCGATCTGCCGCAGCAGCAGTGGCCGGCGCTGGCCGGACGCATCGATGATTTGCTGCGCGGTCAGTCTTCGCTGCCCGATGCGGCGCTGTCAGAGGTGGGTGAGACCCTGGCGCAGCGCTATGCCGCGCAGTTGATCGCGTTGCGCCCTTCGGCGGCAAGCATCACGGCCGGCGCCGCGCGCGCCGAGTCCGTTTCCGGCGAGGCGGACCGATACCAGGAGGTTGACCTCGATTCGCTCGATCTGGTGCGCCCGCGCAGCGTTGGCGTCGAGCATGCGGCGCTGTCGGCGATGCGCCAGTGCGGGTTGCAGGACAAGCTCGGCGCGCTGGGCCTGAACCGCCCGCAGATCGCCGCCGCCGTAGGCAACATCATCGGCCGCATGGCCCACCCCGGCAGCGAGTTGGCCACGCACGCGTGGCTGCAGCAGCGCTCGGCGTTGGGCGAGCTGATCGGCTTCGATTTCGAGGTGATGGACCTGAACCGCCTGTACCGCGCCTCGGACGCGCTGTACAAGCACCGCGAGGCCTTGCAGGACCACCTGTTCGCCCAGGCGCAATCGACCTTCGGCTTCGGCCAGACCATCACCCTGTACGACCTGACCAACACCTACTTCGAGGGCGTTGCCGCGGGCGTGGGCAAGGCCGCGCGCGGGCACAGCAAGGAGTGCCGCAGCGACTGCCCGCTGGTGACTTTGGCGATGGCGCTGGACGGCAGCGGCTTCCCGCGCCGCAGCCGCGTCTTCGCCGGCAATGCCAGCGAGCCGGCCACGCTCAAGGACATGCTCACGGGCCTGGATGCGCCGCCCGGCGCCACGGTGGTGATGGATGCCGGCATCGCCACCGAGGCCAACCTGAAGTGGCTCAGGGACCAGGGCTATCACTACGTGGTGGTGTCGCGCCTGCGCGAGCGCCAGTTCGATCCGGCGCTCGCCACCGAGGTGCAGTCGGCGGGCGATGTGACGATCAAGATCCATCGCGTGCTCGACGCGCAGGGCCACGCGCTGCTGTACTGCCACTCGCCGGCGCGTGAGCAAAAGGACCGCGCCATCGATGCGGCCAAGATGGCCGGCTTCGAGGCGGTGCTGCTCAAGCTGGTGGCCGGGCTGAGCAAGCCGCGCGGCACCCGCGATGTGGCCAAGATCATGGAGCGGCTCGGCCGCGCCAAGCAACGCTTCTCGCGTGCGGCGCAGCACTATCAGGTCGAGGTCGCCAAGGACGATACCGGCACGCAGGTGCGTGCCATCACCTGGACCAAGCGCATCAAGCCCGGCAGTGCGGCCATGCACCCGGGCGTGTACTGCCTGCGCACGACCCTGGTGGAGCTGGACGACGCCACGCTGTGGCGCACCTACACGATGCTGACCAACCTGGAGTCGGTGTTCCGTTCGCTCAAGACCGACCTGGGCCTGCGGCCCGTCTTCCACCAGATCGATCGGCGAGTCGAAGGGCATCTGTTCATCAGCGTGCTGGCCTACCACTTCGTGCACACGCTGCGCCTGCAGCTCAAGGCCAAAGGCATCGACGACAGCTGGGAGACGCTGCGCGAGACGCTCGCCACGCAGCAACGCATCACGGCCACGCTGCAGCGCCGCGACGGCCGGGCCGTGCATGTGCGCAAGGCCACACGGCCTGAGCCGCAGCACCAAAAAATCGCCGAGATCCTGGGCCTGTCCCCCAACCCCGGCGGCACCCATCGCGTGCTCGTCTAGCGCCGCTCACATCGGCCACCCGCGGGCCCCTTCGGCTACACGAAAGTAGTGCCATACACGCCGGCGGACCGCTCTATGTCGTTGATTCCATTGGGGGTCGTAGTGCCTGATGACAAACTTGGGCTAACGCAAGGCCCCGTCCTGGATCGTCCACTGCACCAGCGCGTCGAGCGCCGGCCGCGCGGCATTCGCG
>DATDER010000334.1:0-3431 GCA_036523095.1 Rubrivivax sp. | reverse complement strand
CTTCATAGGCACGTGCACCGTGCAAGCGCTGGAAGGGCAGGAACAGCCGCGTGGCGCGGCCGAGGTCGAATCCCGAGCCGTTGTCGGCGACCCGGTACCAATCACGCCCGTTGTCGCGAAAGGCGTCGATGCGGACCTTGGCATCGGTCGACTGGCGCGTGAACTTCCAGGCGTTGTCGATCAGCTGGTGCCAAAGCTGCTCGACGAGCCCGGGGTCGGCTTGCGCGGCCGGCAATTCTTCGACCACGTAGTTGACCAACGACCCCGGCTGCGCACGAGCCAGGTTGCACGCCGCCACCGCCATCGCCCGCATGTCCACCGGCTGGCGGCGGATCTCGCCACGCTCGACCTGCGCAATGCGCGCCAACGCGGCCACCAGCCCGTCCATGCGGCGGGAGGCATCGTCGATCTGGTCGGCGTTGGCCTGCACTTTCTCCAGCTCACCGGCCTCGATGTACTTGTGCATCAGGCCCACCGCCCCGCGCATCGCGTGCAGCGGTGCTTTCAGGTCGCGTGCGACGACTTCGGTGAAGCGCTCGGCCGAACGCTGCGCTTCGTGCCGCAGGTCGCGCTCGGCAGCCAGTTCGGCGCCCAGAGCCGCCACGCGGGCCTCGAGCTGCTCGTAGCCGCTGCGCGCTTCGTCGTCCGACTGCAGGCGCCCGCTCACGTCGCGCAGGACGGCGAGTGCGTGTGCTTCGCCGCCAGCGCGCAGCAGCTCGCAGGACACGAGGCACGACCGCAAGTGGCCGTCGGCATGGCGCACACGCAGCGGCACGGTGTCGAACTGGCCCTCGCGGTCGAGCACCTCGCGCAGCCCGCGCAGGTTGTCGGGCTCGGCCAGCACGGGCAGCGACTCCAGCGGCTGGCCCAGCATCGAGTCGGCTTCGACCCCGACCAACTGGCACATCGCACGGTTCACGTCGAGCACGACACCGCCGTCGAGTGTGACGACCAGCATCGCATCGGGATGGCGCGAGAACGCCTGCGAGAGCCGCGCCTTGGCGCTGGCCAGTTCAGCCTCGGCCTGGCGCCGCTTCTCGCGCTCGGCGCGGGCCAGCTTGGTGCGCCGGCGCAGCAGCACCGCGAGCCCGGCCACGGCCGCCGTACCGCCCGCAATCAGCCCGACGCCGATGACACGCTGCACCACGATGCGCTGTTGCAAGGCGGACTTGGTGGCGATGGTCTGGTGGCTCGCGAGCCACTTCACGCGCAAGGCTTCGAGGCGGCCCGAGGCCTCGACCTTCTCCAGCGCGGCCTCGAGACGTTGCTTCAACGTGGTGTTGCCCGGCGCCACCGCGAAGGCGTAAGACTGCAGGCGCAGCGCCAGCGATCCCGCAATCACCCCGCCCACGACGCCCATCGACAGCAGGCGGTCACCGTAGGCACGAGGCATCAGGGCGAAGTCGGCGCGGCCCGCCTGCACCCACTGCAGCGACGCCAGCGGCGATGGCGTCTCGACCAGCGTCGCACCGGTGCCTTCGAGGTGCGCGGCGCGGGTGTCGCGCAGCGGCGGGCTGGCGTGCAGCGCCACGATGTGCCCGGCCAGGGCACCGATCGACTGCGGGTCGGGCTGCGTGGGGCGCCGGTAGAGGCCGATCTCGGGCGTCGCGTGGCTGCGCAGGAACTGCGCCCATTCGCGCCGCGCCGGGATGTCGACCATCGCGATGGCGTCGTAAGCGCCGGCGCGAAAGCCGCGCTCGATCGCCGGCCAGTCGTCGAGCTGGATCGACACCTCGAAGCCGCCCGCACGCGCCGTCTCGCCCAGCAGCTCGACCTGCAGGCCACTCGGCTGGCCGTCGTCGTCGAGGAACTCAAAAGGGCGGAAGCTGCGGTCGCCGCCGTAACGCAGGACGAAGGGCGCTGCCAACGGTCAGCCCGCTTCCGCCGAGACGCTGCGGCTGCGGGGCATCGTCAGAGGCGCTCGCCGACCCAGGCCGCGACCGAGGCCAGCGCCTTCGGCAGGGATGCAGCGTCAGTGCCACCGGCCATCGCCAGATCCGGCTTGCCGCCGCCCTTGCCGCCCACCTGCTGGGCGACGAAGTTGACGAGTTCGCCGGCCTTGATCTGCGCGACGCGGTCGTTGGTGACGCCGGCGGCGAGCTGGACACGGCCGTCCTCGACCACCGCGAGCACGATCGCGGCCGACTTGAGCTTGTCCTTCAGCTTGTCCATCGTCTCGCGCAGCGTCTTCGCGTCGGCGCCATGCAGCAGCGCGGACAGGACCTTCAGCCCCTTGACGTCGACCGCCTGCGCCAGCAGCTCGCCGCCTTGCGACGAAGCCAGCTTGCCCTTCAGCGCCGCGACTTCACGTTCCAGCGTGCGCACCTGTTCGAGCACCGAGCCGACCCGCGCCGGCACCTCGGCCGGCGTGACCTTGAGCGCGCCGGCGACACCGCCCAGCGTGGCCTCGACCTGCTGCAGGTAAGCCAGTGCGTTGGCGCCGGTGACGGCCTCGACCCGACGCACGCCCGCCGCGACGCCGCCCTCGGCGACGATCTTGAACAGACCGATGTCGCCGGTGCGCTGCACGTGCGTGCCACCGCACAGTTCGCGGCTGGAACCGATGTCGAGCACCCGCACTTCGTCGCCATACTTCTCGCCGAAGAGCATCATCGCGCCGGCCTTCTGCGCGTCGTCGATCGCCATCACACGCGCCTGCGTGGCGGCATTCGCCAGCACCTCGGCGTTGACGAGCGCCTCGACATGCACGATCTGCGCGTCGCTCATCGGTGCGTTGTGGGCAAAGTCGAAACGCGTGCGATCGGCGTTCACGAGCGAGCCTTTCTGCTGCACGTGTGCGCCCAGCACTTCGCGCAGCGCCTTGTGCATCAGGTGGGTGGCGCTGTGATTGCGCACGGTGCGTGCGCGTTGCTCGGCATCGACCTTGGCTGCGAACGTGTCCCCGACCTCGACCTCGCCTTCGACGATGCGCCCGTGGTGGCCGAAGACCGACGCCTGCACCTTGAGCGTGTCTTCGACGAGAACACGCGCACGCGGGTTGCGCAGCTCGCCGCTGTCACCGACCTGGCCGCCGCTCTCGGCGTAGAACGGTGTGTGGTCGAGCACGACCACGACGTCATCGCCGGCGTGCGCCTTCTGCACCGGCGTGCCATCGATGTAGATCGCGCTCACCTTGCTGTGCTCGCACACCAGGTGTTCGTAGCCGTGGAACGCGGTCGCGGCGCCTTCGTACTCGAGGCCCTGCGCCATCTTGAACTTGGCTTTCGAACGCGCCTGCTCACGCTGGCGCTGCATCGCCGCGTTGAAGCCGGCTTCGTCGACCGTGACACCACGTTCGCGGCAGACGTCGGCCGTGAGGTCGACCGGGAAACCGAAGGTATCGTGCAGCTTGAAGGCGGTCTCGCCGTCGACGGACCTGGCGCCGCCGGACAACGCCGATTCGAGGATCTCCATGCCGTTGGCGATCGTCT
>DATDER010000333.1:0-2860 GCA_036523095.1 Rubrivivax sp. | reverse complement strand
CCCCGCCACCCTCGCCGACGCGATGGGCCTGCTCGCATGACCGAAACCGCTGCGCCCCAGGTCGCGCTCGTCACCGGCGCGTCGCGCGGCATCGGCCGAGCCATCGCATTGACGCTGGCGGCGCAGGGTTTCAAGGTCATCGGCACCGCGACCACCGAGGCGGGCGCGTTGTCCATCCGCGCCGCGCTGGCCCCGTCAGGCGGCCTTGGCCTGGCGCTGAATGTCAACGACGCTGCGGCAGCCGACGCCGCGGTGGACGGCATCGTCAAGGCGCAGGGCGGCGTGCATGTGCTGGTCAACAATGCCGGCATCACACGCGATACGCTGGCGATGCGCATGAAGGACGATGACTGGGATGCGGTGATCGAGACCAATCTGAAGTCGGTCTTCCGCCTCAGCCGTGCCGTGATGCGCACCATGATGAAGCAACGTTACGGCCGCATCATCAACATCACCTCGGTCGTCGGCGCGAGCGGCAACGCTGGCCAAGCCAACTATGCTGCCGCCAAGGCCGGTGTCGCCGGCATGACGCGCGCGCTCGCGCGCGAGCTCGGCAGCCGCAACATCACCGTCAACTGCATCGCGCCCGGCTTCATCGCGACCGACATGACCGATGCCCTCCCCGAGACGCAGAAGGCCGCGCTGCTACAGCAGGTGCCGCTCGGGCGCCTTGGCACGCCAGAAGAGATTGCGCACGCGGTCGCGTTCCTGGCCTCGCCCCTCGCGGGCTACATCACGGGCGCCGAACTGCACGTCAACGGCGGCATGTACATGGCCTGAGCGGCCTCGATTTCCGGTCAGGGCCCCGCCGGTAGAATCGCGGGCTGTTTTCAGTACACCACTCCCGGAGGAGTCATGAGCGACATTGAAGCCCGCGTCAAGAAAATCATCGCCGAACAACTTGGCGTTCCCGAGTCCGACGTCACGAACGCCAAGGCCTTCGTGGCCGACCTCGGTGCCGACTCGCTCGACACGGTCGAACTGGTGATGGCCCTCGAAGACGAGTTCAGCATCGAGATCCCCGACGAAGAAGCCGAGAAGATCACGACCGTGCAGCTCGCGATCGACTACGCGGTCAAGCACCAGAAGGCTTGAGCCCGCGCGCATGACCCGTCGTCGTGTCGTCGTCACCGGGCTCGGGCTCGTCAGCCCGGTGGGCAACAGCGTGTCCGAGGGTTGGGGCAACCTGATTGCCGGCCGCTCGGGCATCGCCAACATCACGCGCTTCGATGCCTCGCCCTTCGCCTGCCGTTTCGCGGGCGAGGTGAAGGGCTTCAACATCGAGGACTACATCCCCGGCAAGGAAGCCCGCCACATGGATGTCTTCATCCATTTCGGGCTCGCCGCGGCGATGCAGGCGGTGCGTGATGCCGGCCTGCCCACGGGCGACCAGCTCAACGAAGAGGCGGCCGAGCGCATCGGCTGCATCGTCGGTTCGGGCATCGGCGGCCTGCCGATGATCGAGCAGACCGATGCCGACTACCGTGAGCGCGGCCCGCGGCGCATCTCGCCCTTCTTCGTGCCGGCCTCTATCATCAACATGATTTCGGGCCACATCTCGATCCAGTACGGCTTCACGGGCCCGAACCTGTCGATCGTCACCGCCTGCACGACCGGACTGCACTGCATCGGCGAGGCCGGTCGCCTGATCGAATACGGTGATGTCGACGTCATGGTGGCGGGGGGTGCCGAGTCCACGGTCTCGCCGCTCGGCATCGGCGGCTTCGCCGCCGCGCGCGCGCTGTCCACACGAAACGACGACCCCGCGACAGCCTCGCGGCCCTGGGACAAGGACCGCGACGGTTTTGTGCTCGGCGAAGGGGCCGGTGTCCTCGTGCTCGAGGAATACGAACACGCGAAGCGGCGCGGCGCCAAGATCTACGCCGAGCTCGCCGGCTTTGGCATGGGCGCCGACGCCTTCCACATGACGGCGCCCAATGTCGACGGTCCGAAGCGCTCGATGCGCGCGGCGCTGCGCAACGCACGCATCAACCCGAACGAAGTCCAGTACCTCAACGCGCACGGCACGTCGACACCGCTCGGCGACGTCAACGAGACGAACGCGATCAAGCTCGCCTTTGGCGACCACGCCATGAACATGGTCGTCAACTCGACCAAGTCGATGACCGGGCATCTGCTCGGCGGCGCGGGCGGCATCGAGTCGGTGTTCACCGTGCTCGCGCTGCATCACCAGGTGTCGCCACCCACGACCAACATCTTCAACCAGGATCCGGCCTGCGACCTGGACTATTGCGCCAACACGGCGCGCCAGATGAAGATCGATGTCGCCGTGAAGAACAATTTCGGCTTCGGCGGCACCAACGGCACCCTTGTTTTCCGGCGCGCCTGAGGCGGGTGCGAGGCGCCGCGTGCGAACGCCGCCGCCGGTTTCGATCGACTTGCCCTCTGAATCGGCCTGGCGCGGTTTCAGGGCTGCATTGCACGGCCTGGCGGTCGCTGCGCTGGTGGCTTGGGCGTCGTCGCATGCCGGCTGGGCTGAAGTCGGTCGGACGGGGGCGCTGTTGCTGGGTGCGGCCGTTTCCACGCTGGCTTGGGCAGTTGGCGCCACGCCACCCGCACGCCTGCGATGGAGCGGCTCCGAGTGGCTGCTGCAAAAGCGCGGGGGTGCCGAGTCGGCGGTCCCGGCGCCCGCGGTGATGATCGATCTGGGAGCGTGGATGCTGTTGCGCGTGCGGGCGACGGGCGCGCGCGAAGAGTGGCTGGCGGCCGCACGCGCGCATATGCAGGCGGCCTGGTTGCCGTTTCGCGCTGCGGTATATTCCAGCGCCCCTCCTGCCGGCACCGGCTCCAACCCGGAACGCCCCCCTTTCTGAATGGCCGATGCCGAACCCGATGCGCT
>DATDER010000332.1:0-5226 GCA_036523095.1 Rubrivivax sp. | reverse complement strand
GCGACGGGGGCGATGGCCTGGCTCATCACGGTCGAGCAGGTAGCACAGCAGCTCGCGGCCTGGATCCAGATCGTCGCCACCGAGCCGTGGATGTTCCTGCTGCTGTTCAACGTCTGCCTGCTGCTGCTGGGCATCTTCATCGAGCCGCTGCCAGCGATGCTGCTCAGCGCACCGCTGTTCCTGCCGCTCGCCAGGCACTTCGGCATGGATATGGTGCACATTGGCGTCGTGATGACGGCCAACCTGGCGATTGCGCTCTACACGCCGCCGGTGGGCGGGACGCTGTTCGTCGCCGCCAAGCTGGCCAAGGTCGGCATCGGCGAGATCACGAAGCACCTCTGGCCGCTGATGGCGGCCACCTTCGCGGTCGTCCTGCTGGTGACTTATGTGCCGGCCTTGTCGCTGTGGCTGCCGCGGCTCATCGCGTCGTTTTGAAGGTCACCGTGCAGGCACTGGTCGTGGAGTTCCGCATCCGCCCCGAGTTCATTGCCGCGTTCGAGGGCGCGATCAAAGTAAACGCACGCGCAACGCTTGCAGCCGAGCCCGGCTGCCGCCAGTTCGACGTCTGCCGCGACCCGGCCAATGCGGCGCTGGTCTTCCTCTACGAGCTTTACGACGACGAAGCGGCGATCCAGGCGCACCTCGCCAGCGCGCACTTCCGCCAGTTCGATGCGCTGGTTGCGGGCTGGGTCGAGACCAAGGCCGTGCGCCGACTGACCCGCACGGCCCCGTGACTGCGGCACACTCCCCCCTTTCGGGAGCGTGGGCATGAATCCAACGGTGGGTGTAATCGGCCTCGGCGCCATGGGCAGCGGCATGGCGCAGTCGCTGCGCCGCGCCGGCTTCCCGGTCCAGGTCTTCGACGTGCGGCCCGGTGTCGCCGAGGCCTTCGCGCAGGGCGGCGGGACCGCGCGCTCCAGCGCGATGGCGCTCGCCCTGGCCTGCGACGTGGTGGTCTGCGTGGTGGTAAACGCGGCGCAGACCGAAGACGTGCTGTTCCACGGCGGCGGTGTGGCGGCGGCGATGCGCCCCGGCAGCGTCTTCGTGATGTGCTCCACCGTCGACCCGAACTGGTCGATCGCGCTCGAATCGCGCCTGGAAAGCCTGGGGCTGCACTACCTGGACGCGCCCATCTCCGGCGGCGCTGCCAAGGCAGCCAGCGGCGAGATGACGATGATGACCTCGGGCCGGCCCGAGGCCTACGCGAAGTGCGAACCGGTGCTGAACGCGATGGCCGCACGGGTCTACAAGCTGGGCGACCGTGCCGGTGCGGGCAGCAAGGTCAAGATCATCAACCAGCTGCTCGCCGGGGTGCACATCGCCGCCGCCGCCGAGGCGATGGCGCTCGGCCTGCGCGAAGGCGTGGATCCGACGGCGCTGTACGACGTCATCACCCACAGCGCGGGCAACAGCTGGATGTTCGAGAACCGAATGGCGCATGTGCTGGCGGCCGACTACACACCGCTGTCTGCCGTCGACATCTTCGTCAAGGACCTGGGGCTGGTGCTGGACCTGGCACGCTCGAGCAAGTTCCCGCTGCCGCTGTCGGCCACCGCGCACCAGATGTTCATGCAGGCGTCGACCGCCGGCTTCGCCAAGGAAGACGACTCGGCCGTGATCAAGATCTTTCCGGGCATCGAACTGCCGGAGGCCAAGCCATGATCCTGGGCTGCATCGCCGACGACTTCACCGGCGCCACCGACCTCGCCAACAACCTGGTGCGCGCCGGCATGCGTGTGGTGCAGACGATCGGCGTGCCGGATTCGGGCGCCGCGCCGGTGGCCGACGTGGATGCGGTGGTGGTGGCACTGAAGTCACGTACGGCGGCGGTCGGCGAAGCGGTGGCACAGTCGCTGGCCGCCGCGCGCTGGCTGCGCGCGCAAGGCGCGAAGCAGATCTACTTCAAGGTCTGCTCGACCTTCGACTCCACGCCCGCCGGCAACATCGGCCCGGTGACCGAGGCGCTGATGGACGAACTGGACGCGCGCTTCGTCGTCGTCACCCCGGCTTTCCCGGAGGCCGGCCGCACCGTCTTCAAGGGCCACCTCTTCGTCGGCGACCTGCTGCTGTCCGACAGCCCGATGCGCCACCACCCGCTGACACCGATGACCGACGCCAACCTGGTGCGGGTGCTGCAGGCGCAGCTCGACCCGGCGCGCGGGCGGCGTGTAGGGCTGGTCGACCACCGCACCGTGGCGTTCGGCGTGGCCGACATCTCGCAGCGCATGGCGGCCTTGCGCCATGACGGCGTCACGCTCGCGATCGTCGACGCCGTCAACGACGACGACCTGCGCCGGCTCGCGATCGCCACCGCCGCGCTCCCGCTGGTGGTGGCCGGTTCAGGCCTGGCGATCGGCATCCCGGCGCTGCACGGCCTGGCGCCGAGTGCGCAGGCGGCGCAGTTGCCCGCGGCCACGGGTGCCAGGGCGGTGGTCTCGGGCAGCTGCTCGGCGGCGACCAACGCGCAGGTGGCGGCCTTCATCGCCGCCGGCGGCGCCGCGTTCTCGGTCGACCCGCTGCGGCTGGCTGCGGGCGAGGACGTCGCGGCGCAGGCCCTCGCCTGGGCGACGCCCCGGCTGGGCGCCCGGCCGCTGCTCGTCTACGCGACGGCAGACCCCGGCGCCGTGCGCGCCGTGCAGCAGCAGCTCGGTGTCGAGCGCGCCGGCGCGTTGGTGGAGCACACGCTGGCACGGGTGGCGCGCGGCCTCGTCGACGCTGGCGTCGGGCAGCTCGTGGTGGCGGGCGGCGAGACGTCGGGCGCCTGCGTGCAGGCGCTGGGCGTGACCCGATTGCGCATCGGCCCGCAGATCGATCCGGGCGTGCCCTGGTGCCATGCCGCCTTGCCGGGCTCGAAGGGTGTGCACCTGGCGCTGAAGTCGGGCAACTTCGGCGGCGCCGACTTCTTCCACCGCGCCTTCGATCTGCTGTGAGCGAAGAAAACTGGCTCCGCGACGAGATCTGCCGCGTCGGCCGCTCGCTCTTCGAGCGCGGCTACGTGCACGCCACCGCCGGCAACATCAGCGTGCGGCTCGACGACGGCTGGCTCATCACCCCGACCGATGCCTGCCTCGGCACGCTCGAGCCGGCGCGCCTGGCGAGGCTCGATGCAAACGGGGTGCAGACCGGCGGCGATCGCGCGAGCAAGACACTCGCGCTGCACCGGCGCATCTATGCCGCCGCCGCCGAAGCGCGCTGCGTCATCCACACCCACAGCACGCATCTGGTGGCGCGGAGCTTGCAAGGGGTCTGGAGCGCCGACGACGTCGTCCCGCCGATCACGCCCTACTTCGTGATGAAGGTGGGTCACGTGCCGCTGATCCCGTACCACCGGCCGGGTGACGCCGCGGTGGGCGACCTGGTGGCGCAGCGGATCGAAGCGATGGCGGCAAGGGGTACGCCGATCCGCGCCGTGATGCTGGAGCGGCTGGGCCCGAACGTCTGGCACCGCAGCCCGGCCGAAGCCGGCGCGGTGCTCGAAGAGCTGGAAGAAACCGCGAAGTTGTGGCTGATGTGCGAGCCCAAGCCAGAGCCCCTGAGCGAAGCGCAGATAGAGGCCCTGCGGGTGCAATTCGGCGCTGCCTGGTAGGGACAACCGGGCTCGTCCATACTGCAGCCATCAGAACAAGGAGACAGCCATGCCCGGCCTCTTGCCCCACGTCGACGCCGACGGCCTGCTCGAGTATTCGGTCGTCTACACCGACCGCGCGCTGAACCACATGTCCAGGAGCTTCCAGGGCGTGATGCGCGACATCTCGCGCACGCTCAAGACGGTGTACGGCGCGAAGTCCGCGATCGTCGTTCCTGGCAGCGGCACCTTCGGCATGGAAGCCGTGGCGCGCCAGTTCGCCACCGGCAAGAAGACGCTGGTCATCCGCAACGGCTGGTTCAGCTACCGCTGGACGCAGATCTTCGAGATGGGGCAGATCCCGGCCGAACAGGCGGTGCTGAAGGCGCGCCGCATGGCGCCCGGCGCGCAGGCGCCCTTCGCGCCGGCGCCTGTCGATGAAGTCGTAGCCGCCATCAATACCGGCCGGCCGGATGTGGTGTTCGCGCCGCATGTGGAAACGGCCGCCGGCATGATCCTGCCCGACGCCTACCTGCGTGCCGTCGCCGATGCGGTGCATGCGGTGGGCGGGCTCTTCGTGCTCGACTGCATCGCCTCGGGTGCGATCTGGGTCGACATGGCAGCAACCGGCGTCGACGTGCTCGTCAGCGCGCCGCAGAAGGGCTGGAGCGGCTCGCCCTGCTGCGCGCTGGTCATGCTGAGCGAGCGGGCACGCGAGCGCATCGACGGCACCCAGAGCACCAGCTTCGCGGCCGACCTGCGCAAGTGGCTGCAGATCATGGAGACCTACGAAGGCGGCGCCCACGCCTACCACGCCACGCTGCCGACCGACGCGCTGACAACATTGCGCGACGTGATGCAGGAGACCGAGGCCTACGGATTCGACAAGGTCAAGGCCGAACAGCAACTGCTCGGCGACAAGGTGCGTGCGATGCTGCAGCGCAAGGGCTTCGTCAGCGTCGCCGCGCCGGGCTTCCAGGCGCCCGGCGTGGTCGTCAGCTACACCGACGACCCGCAGCTCAAGTCGGGCCAGAAGCTGCTGAGCCAGGGTGTGCAGATCGCTGCCGGCGTGCCGTTGCAGTGCGACGAAGGGGCCGACTTCTCCACCTTCCGCATCGGCCTCTTCGGGCTCGACAAGCTGCACCACGTCGAGCGCACGGTCGCCAACCTCGAGCAGGCCTTCGACCGGGCGCTGGAGCAGCCGGCGCAAGCGCGCGCGGCTTGAGCGTCAGTCAGCCGCGAAGCAGTAGAACAGGCCGGCGCCGCCGGTCCTCGGCAGCGCTTCGGCACTGCATCCGACCGTCTGGTGCGACGAGTTCCACGACAGGGCCCACGGGTCGGTGTTGAGACCGGCGCGGTCGTGGTGGCCGACCGTGGCGGAACCTTCGCCGCTGTGCGACCAGTTGTTGCAGGTCAGGTTCGGGGCCCATGACTGCGCGGTGCCGTCAGGACGCGAGCCCGTCAGGATGTCGTGTTTGTTCGGCGTGTCGCCGCGACCGTTGACGACTTCACCCTTTTCCGTCAGCGCGGTGGCCTTGGTCAGGTTGTTGTTGCCGTGCAGTTGGGCGACGTCGGTCGCGATCAACACGCCCTTGGCGTTGTACCAAGGGCCCTTGCCGATACGGTCGCGGGCGTGGACCGCCGGCGTCGGCTGCGCCGGC
>DATDER010000331.1:0-20474 GCA_036523095.1 Rubrivivax sp. | reverse complement strand
GTCGCACGTACAGGCCTGCCCGCACGCCGGCCCCGACGAACGCGCCGAGCAGCGCCAGCGTCTGCGCCAGGCGCTCGAGCGGATCGACCACCTGCCCGAAGGTCTGCGCGAGGCGGTACGCCTGCGCCTGATCGAGGACCGGCCGACGGCCGAAGTCTGCGCGGCGCTGTCGATCAGCGAGGACAACCTTTTCGTGCGGCTGCACCGCGCGCGCAAGGCGCTGCTGAACTGATCAGCGGCTGGTGAGGATCAGCGCGGCGGCGCGCTCGGCGATCATCAGCGTCGGCGCGTTGGTGTTGCCGCTGGTGATCGTCGGCATCACGCTCGCGTCGGCGATGTGCAGCCCGCGGATCCCACGCAGCGCGAGTTGCGGGTCGACCACCGCGAGCGGGTCGTCGGCGCGGCCCATCCGGCACGTGCCCACGGGGTGGAAGATGGTGGTGCCGATGTCGCCCGCCAGGCGCGCCAACTCGTCGTCGCTTTCGAATTGCGCACCAGGTTTGATTTCCCTGGGCTTGTATTTCGCCAGCGCCGGCTGGGCCGCGATGCGGCGCGTCAGGCGCAGTGAGTCGGCGGCCACGCGCCGGTCTTCGGGCGTGCTCAGGTAGTGGGCTTGAATACGCGGCGCGTCGGCCGCGTCCGCGCTCGCGATGCGCACATGGCCGCGCGAAGTCGGGTTCAGGTTGCACACACTCGCGGTGAAGGCATCGATGCGGTCGAGCGGCTCGCCGAAGGCCGGCAGGCTCAAGGGTTGCACGTGGTACTCGACGTTGGGCCAGGCGTGTTCGGCCGACGAACGAGTGAACGCGCCCAGCTGCGACGGCGCCATGCTCATCGGCCCCGACTGGCGCAGCAGGTACTCGAGCCCGATCAGCGCCTTGCCGAAGAGCGAATTCGCCCGCGTGTTGAGGGTCCTGACGCCTTCGACGCCGAACACGGCACGGATCTGCAGGTGGTCCTGCAGGTTTTCGCCCACGCCGGGCAGTTCGTGCTGCACCACGACGCCCTGTTCGTGCAGCAGCGCCGCCGGCCCGACACCCGACAGCTGCAGGATCTGCGGCGTGCCGATGGCGCCGGCGGCGAGCACGACGCCGCGGCGCGCGCGCACGGACGGCGGCACGCCTGCACCGCCCAGCAGCTCGGCGCCGGTGCAGCGCAGCACGCCGTCGGCACCACGCTCCAGCGTCAGGCGCCGCACCTGCGCGCCCGTCAACACCTGCAGGTTGGCCCGCGGCTGCACCGGGCGCAGGAAGGCCTTGCTCGCGTTCCAGCGCACACCGCGTTTCTGGTTGACCTCGAAGTAACCCACGCCTTCGTTGTTGCCGGTGTTGAAGTCGTCGGTCGCGGGGATGCCGGCCTGTTGCGCCGCCTGCGCGAACGCGTCGAGCACGTCCCAGCGCAGGCGCTGTTTCTCGACCCGCCACTCGTGGCCGGCCCCGTGCGCCGCAGTCTCGCCGCGCCAGTGGTCTTCGTGCTGCCTGAAGACCGGCAGGCAGTTGTCCCAGCGCCAGGAATTGTCGCCTGTGAGCCGGGCCCAGCCGTCGTAGTCGCGCGACTGGCCGCGCATGTAGATCATGCCGTTGATGCTCGAGCAGCCGCCCAGCACCTTGCCACGCGGGTAACGCAGCTTGCGGCCGTTGAGGCCCGCGTCAGGCTCGGTGAAGTAGAGCCAGTCGGTGCGCGGGTTGCCGATGCAATACAGATAGCCGACCGGGATGTGGATCCAGTGGTAGTTGTCGCGCCCGCCGGCCTCGATCAGCAGCACGCGCCGGGCCGGGTCGGCGCTGAGCCGGTTCGCGAGCAGGCAGCCTGCCGTGCCGGCGCCGACGACGATGTGGTCCCAGGTGGGCGTGGTGTGGTCCACCGGGCGGGGCCTCAGCGCACGAGCGGCGTCGCCAGCACCGGAAACAGCTTGACCATCCCGTCGGCGAGCAGTTCCACCGCCATCGCCGCAAGGATCAGCCCCATGAGGCGGGTCATGACGTTGATGCCGGTGCGGCCCAGCACCTTGGCGATCTTGCCGGAAGCCGAAAAGACGGCGAAGGTGACGAGAGCGATCACGACGCCGTAACCGACGAGTGCGGCCTGCTCCCACCAGTGGCGGGTCTTCTCGGCGTAGATCACCATGGTCGAGATCGTGGCGGGGCCGGTGAGCAGCGGGATCGTCAGCGGCACGACCGCGATGCTGGCGCCGGCGTCGATCTTCTCGTTGCCCTCGGTCACGTCGGTCGGTTTGGTCTCGGCGGGCTGCGCGTTGAGCATCGAGATCGAGCTGATCAGCAGCAGGATGCCGCCGCCGACCTGGAAGCTGGCGATGCTGATGCCGAAGAACTCGATGATCTTGAGGCCGGCCACCGCACTGAGGGCGATCACGGCAAAGGCGGTGAAGGCGCTGATGCGGATCGTGCGCTGGCGCTCGGCGCGGCTGAAGTTCTGCGTGAAGTGCAGAAAGAAGGGCACGACACCGATCGGGTTGACGATCGCGAGCAGGGCGATGAGGGGCTTGTAGATGTCCATGCCGTTCAGCCATCGTACCCGGCCAGTTCGCGCAGGTAACGCAAACCCGCCACGGCGCGCGGCCCGTACCAGCTCAGCAACTCGCCGTCGACGAGCCGCACCCGGGCCTGCGGGCACAAGTCCTGCGCCGCCGCCAGGTGCGCGGCGGTGAAACGGTAGGGCTCGCTCGACAGCAGCACTTCCTGCACTCGCGGCAGCCAGGGCTCGTTGCCTGCCAGCACCGGGTAGCGCGCGGCGCCCGTCTCACCGCCGTCCACGTCGGGCCAGGTGGACCAGCCCACGCGCGTCAGCATGCGGGCGATGTAGGTGTCGCGCGCCACCGTCATCCATGGCTCGCGCCAGATCAGGTAGAGCACGTCGCGCGCGGGTCGACCTTCGGGGCTGGTCAGCGCCAGTTCGGTGCGCAGCGCGGCCGCCAGCGCGTCCGACCGGGCGCGCACGCGGGGCTCCGACTCGAAGGCCAGGGCGAGCTGCTCGAAAAGCGTGAGGTTGTCCTGCGGGCTGCAGGGGTGGGTCACGATGACGTGCGGGACAAACTCGCGCAGCGCCTGCACGTCGGCGAGGCGGTTTTCGTCGACGTTGACGATCACGTGCGTCGGCGCCAGCCGGCGCAGCCTGGCCAGATTCACGTCCTTGGTGCCGCCGACCTTCGGCACGCCCGCCAGCGCCCCCGCGGGGTGGATGCAGAAACCGGTGCGCGCGACCAGACGCTCACCCAGGCCCAGCGCGACCACCAGCTCAGTCACGCTCGGCACCAGGCTGGCGATGCGCGGGGTCATCGGCGGGCGACTTTGGGGTAACCCCGGGGCATCAAAACAACACTTCTGCCAAAGAAGCTGTACAACGCCAATGGCACAACCCTGATAATCTCCGGCTCGTGTCTGGACGCCACGCCTGAAGCTGAATGGTTCACTGAAGGGTAGAAGCTCCACATGTTTTACTTGTTCTGATAGAGGGCTTCCCTGTGGGAAACAAACTGTACGTGGGCAACCTGGCCTATTCGGTTCGTGATGAATCGCTGCAACAGGCATTCGGGCAATTTGGCACCGTGTCGTCCGCCAAGGTCATGATGGACCGTGACACCGGCCGCTCCAAGGGCTTTGGCTTTGTCGAGATGGGTTCTGACGCGGAAGCGCAGGCCGCCATCAACGGCATGAATGGTCAGAACCTGGAAGGTCGCGCGATCGTCGTCAACGAGGCCCGTCCGCGCGAAGAGCGCCCGGGTGGCTTCGGTGGCGGTGGCGGCAGCCGCGGCGGCTACGGTGGTGGTGGCAGTGGCGGCGGCGGTGGCTACGGTGGTGGCGGCGGCGGCAGTGGTGGTGGCGGCTACGGCGGCGGTGGCAGTGGTGGCGGCGGTGGCCGCAGCCCCTACGGCGGCGGTGGCGGCGGTGGTCGCAGCCCCTACGGCGGCGGTGGCGGCAGCGGCCGCGGCGGCTACGGCGGCGGCAGCAGTGGTGGTGGCAGCGGCGGTGGCGGCGGTAGCCGCGGCGGCTACTGATTCACCCGGCAGGGCGTGCCCTGCCAGATGATCACTCGAAGGGCGGAAGCGTTGAGGCGCTCCCGCCCTTCGGCATTTGGGCACCCGAACGCCTTCAGCCGCCGCGGCGCGGTTTGCGCCCGCGACCAGCGACGGCGCGGTCGAAGGCTGCGTTCGGCAGCACGCGAAGCAACTTGGCCACGAGCGCCATCTGCCACGGGATGACACGGTAGCTGTCGCCGGCTTCGATCGTGCGGAACGCCTTCTCGGCAAAGGCTTCGGCGCTCATCAGGAACGGCATCGGATAGGGGTTGCGCGCCGTCAGCGGGGTGGCGATGTAACCAGGCAGCAGCGTGACGACACGCACACCGAAGGGCCGGCACTCGCCGCGCAGGCTCTCGCAGTACGTCACGACACCCGCCTTGCTGGCGCAGTAGGCGCCGTGGCCCGGCAGGCCCCGGATCGCGGCCACGCTGGCAATGCCGACCAAGGTGCCGCTGCGGCGCTCGCGCATGGCGTGCAGAAAGGGGTGGAAGGTTGCCGCCAGTCCGACGTTGTTGGTGGCGAAGGTGTCTCGCATCACGTCGAGGTCGCCGCGTTCGGCGGTGTCCATGCCGACGCTGATGCCGGCGCTCGCAATCACGACATCCGGCAGCCCCTGGGCGGCCATGCAGTGGCGGCCCGCCGCCACCAGTGCGTCGGCGTCGGTCACGTCGGCCGGGTAGACCTGCGCCCGGTCGGCGCCGAAGCCGGCCGCGCGCGCCCAAGCTTCGGTCTCCGCGACACGCCGAGACACCAGCGCGAGGCGGTAGCCCGCGTGCGCGAAGCGCAGCGCGATCGCCTGTCCGATGCTGCCGTTCGAGGCCCCGGTAATGAACACAAGGCGCCCGCTCACCGTTTGGCCCCTTGCGGACGCGGCGGAAAAATGCCGCGCATGGGACCCTGCAGGTCGAGACGCTGCGCCAGGTTGTCGAAGGCCAGCCCCTTCGACCGCATCTCGCTCTGCCCGTAGCGCACCCGCACCGGCAGGTGCGTGCGCAGCTGTTCGGTCTTGATGAACGCCTGCAGGTACTCGCTCTCGATCTCGACCGGCTCGCCGGCGGGTGTCACGGTGTTCACCTTCGCGCCGCCGGTCAGCTGCACCTCGCTGACATCGGCGTTGGTGACGGCCTGGCGCGCCGTCGCCTGCGTCACGCGGCCATCGGGGGCGAAGGACCGGATCGTCACATCGTCGACCTCGATCCGGCCGGTATCGGGAAAGTGGCGCATCTGGCGCCCCTCGACGCGCACTTTCAGGCTCCCGTCGCGGGCGAAGCGCCGGACCGAAAAGTTGCCCATCGTGTAGTCGGGTTCGCTGCGCGGCGCTTCCGCTACCCGCGGCGCGATCGGCTGGGGCGAGTTCTTGACCAGCCACCAGGTGCCGAGCGCCAGCAGCACCATCAGCAGCAGCGGCAGGTAGGTGGTGAGCGTTTCGCGCACGCGCTCGCCGAGCGGAGCCGGTGGTGGCGGCGAGGCGCCTCGGCCCGCCGCCGCAGGCCCGAGCGAGATCGGCACCTCGGGCAGGTCGGGCAGGTTCAGCTCGATGCCGGCGGCCGCGCTCAGTTCAGGCTCCGTCCAGGGTCGTTGCATGCGCGGCGAGCAGCCCGGCGTAGCGCCCCGCCGCCATCAGCAGCAGGTCGCAGAACTCGCGTGCCGCGCCGTGGCCGCCCATGGCCGCGGTGACGTGGTGTGCCACCGCTTTGACTTCAAGATGCGCATTCGCGGGCGCGCAGGCGAAGCCGGCACGCTGCAACAGCGGAAGATCGGGCCAGTCATCACCGATCGCGGCCACCTCGGGCCATTCGAGCTGCAAGGTCGAAAGCAGCGCTTCGGCCGCGGCGAGTTTGTCGTGTGCGCCGTAGACCGCATGCGGCAAACCGAGGTCGGCGACGCGCCGCCGGACCGCCGGCGAGTCGCGCCCGGTGATCACGATCGGCGTGATGCCGCCCTGCACCAGCAGCTTCAGGCCATGCCCGTCGAGGGTCGAAAAGGCCTTCACCGTTTCGCCCGCTTCGCCGATGTAGAGGCGCCCGTCGGTGAGCACACCGTCGACGTCGAAGATCGCGGCTTTCATGCCGAACGCCGGCCCTTGCGCCTTCAGCAGAAGCTCTGGCAGAAAAGTGAGTGCAGGCTTCAAATGACTTTGGCCCGCATCAGGTCGTTGCTGTTGAGCGCCCCGACGAGGCGCTGGCGATCGTCGACGACGAGCACGCTGGTGATGCGGTGCTGCTCCATCACGCCCGCCGCGTCGACCGCCAACGCGTCGGCACGCACGAGCTTCGGGCTCTTGTGCATGACGTCGCCGGCGCTCAAGGCCAGCAGCTCCGCGCCGCGCTCGATCAGGCGGCGCAGGTCGCCGTCGGTGAAGATGCCCAGCACCGCGCCGTCGGCGGCGGTGACCGCCGTGAAGCCCAGGCCCTTGCCGCTCATCTCGCGCAAGGTGTCGGTGAACGTCGTCTCGGGCCGGACGCTCGGCAGTGCATCGCCGCTGCGCATCAGGTCGCTCACGTGCATCAGCAGCTTGCGCCCGAGACTGCCGCCGGGGTGCGACCGCGCGAAATCTTCCTCGACGAATCCGCGTGCGTCGAGCAGTGCCACCGCGAGCGCGTCGCCGAGCGCCATCTGCGCCGTGGTGCTGGCAGTGGGCGCCAGGTTGAGCGGGCAGGCCTCCTGGTCGACCGCGCTCGACAACACCATGTCGGCGTGGCGCGCGAGTGTCGACTCGGGCTTGCCGGTCATCGCCACGAGCGTCACGCCGGTGCGCCGCAGCGCGGGCAGGATGGCAGCCAGTTCGTCGCTCTCGCCGCTGTTCGAGATTGCCAGCACGACGTCGCCGGGCGCGACCATGCCGAGGTCGCCGTGGCTGGCTTCGGCCGGGTGGACAAAAAACGCCGGGGTGCCGGTCGACGCCAGCGTGGCCGCGATCTTGCGCCCGACGTGGCCGCTCTTGCCCATGCCCATCACGACGCAGCGGCCGCGGCAGGCGAGCATCGCCTGCACCGCTCGCGTGAAGCCTTCACCCTGCCGCGTGGCCAGAGCCAGCAGCGCCCGGGCTTCGATTTCGAAGGTGCGTGCCGCGAGTGCGAGCGCACGCTCGGCACTGAAAGGTCCCCTGGCGCCGGGGGCGGGGCGGGGCTCGTTCAAGGGCAGGGGCGCATCGCCGGTTGGATAGGATCGGACATTCTAGGAGTCCCCTGCCGCGCTGGCGCGGACCAACGTCAGCCCCAGGATGGCCACCACCCTTGAACTGATCTTGCTCTACCTCGTCGCCGCGGTGCTGGGCGTCGTGGTCTGCCGCACCTTGCGTCTGCCGCCGATGCTGGGTTACCTCGTCGCTGGCGTGCTCATCGGCCCGAACGCGCTCGCGCTGGCCAAGGACCTGGAGAGCATCCGCTACCTGGCCGAGTTCGGCGTCGTGTTCCTGATGTTCGTGATCGGCCTGGAGTTCAACCTGCCCAAGCTGCGCAGCATGCGCACGCTCGTCTTCGGGCTCGGGTTGTCGCAGGTGACGCTGACGATCGCCGGCGCGGTGTTGGGACACTTCGTGCTCTTGTGGCTCTTTTCGTTCACGGCCCGACCCTGGGAACTCGGCTGGCAGGGGGCGATCGTGCTCGGCGGGGCGATCGCGATGTCGAGCACCGCGATCATCGTCAAGTTGATGGCCGAGCGGCTCGAGCTCGACAGCGAGCACGGCAAACGCGTGATGGGCATCCTGCTGTTCCAGGACCTGGCCGTGGTGCCGCTGCTGGTGCTGATCCCGGCGCTCGGGTCTGGTGCCGAGGACATGGCGCGCGCGCTCGGCTTTGCGTTCGTGAAGGCGGCGGCACTGCTCGCGCTGCTGCTTGTCGGCGGGCAGAAGGTGATGCGCTGGTGGCTCACGCTGGTGGCGCGGCGCAAGAGCGAAGAGCTGTTCATGCTCAACCTGCTGCTCATCACGCTCGGCCTGGCCTACCTCACCGAACACGCCGGCTTGTCGCTCGCGCTCGGGGCCTTCGTCGCCGGCATGCTGGTGGCGGAGACCGAATACAAGCACCAGGTCGAGACCGACATCCGGCCCTTCCACGACATGCTGCTCGGGCTGTTCTTCATCACCATCGGCATGAAGCTCGACTGGCGCCCGGTGCTCGACGAGTGGCCGCTGGTGCTGCTGTTGACGACGCTGCCGGTGCTGGCGAAGTTCGTGCTGATCGCCGCGCTGGCCTGGGCCTTCCGCGCCACGCCGGGTGTGGCGCTGCGCACCGGCCTGTACCTGGCGCAGGCGGGCGAGTTCGGCTTCGTGCTGCTGGCGCTGGGCGCCGACAACGGGCTCGTGTCGCCGCGCTGGATGAGCCCGGTGCTGGCAAGCATGGTGCTCTCAATGCTGGCGGCACCGTTCATCGTGATGTACAGCAACCGCATCGTCAACCGGCTGAGCTCGAGCGACTGGCTCATGCAGTCGGTGGCGCTGACGACGATCGCCAAGCGCTCGATCGCCGCCGAGGCCCACGTCATCATCTGCGGCTACGGGCGCAGCGGGCAGAACCTGGCGCGCCTGCTCGAGCAGGAACACATCCCGTACATGGCACTCGACCTCGACCCCGACCGCGTGCGCCAGGCCGCCGCGGCCGGGCACAGTGTTGTCTTCGGCGACGCGGCGCGGCTGCAGAGCCTGATGGCGGCCGGCCTCGCGCGCGCCAGCGCCGTGGTCGTGACCTACCACGACACACCGTCGGCGCTGAAGATCCTGCGCCAGGTGCAGGCGCACGCACCCAAGGTACCGGTGGTGGTGCGCACGGTCGACGACACCGATCTCGACAAGCTCAAGGCCGCCGGCGCGACCGAGGTCGTGCCCGAGGCGATCGAGGGCTCGTTGATGCTCGCGGGGCATGCGCTCGCGCTCGTGGGCGTGCCGATGCAGCGCGTGATCCGCATCACCCGCGACGCGCGCGACGCGCGTTACAGCCTGCTGCGTGGTTACTTCCACGGTGCCGATGACGACACGGTGCAGGAGCTGAAGCAGGCGCGCCTGCTCAGCGTGAGCCTGCCGGCCGCCGCAGCCTGCGTCGGCCTGCCGCTCGCCGGCCTGGCACTGCATGCCGTCGGCGTGCAGGTGGTGTCGGTGCGGCGCGGTGGCGGCGCGGTGGTGGAGGCGCGCGACGAACTGGTGCTCGGGGCTGGTGACACGCTGGTGCTGTCGGGCATGCCCGAGCCGCTCGCGCTGGCCGAAGCCAAGCTCCTGAACGGCTGAACGCATAGCCGAGGCGGCGCGAAGGGCAATCGGCCATCGCAAACGACAGCCCTCCTTTGGCGGCAGCATCGACGCATGAACAACCGCCGCCAGTTTGTCGCCAGCGCGCTGTGCCTTGCAGGTGCTGCACCCTTCGCACGCGCCCAGCAGCCGCCGGACAGCAGCGCCGTCGCCGGCCTTCGCAGCGGCGGTACGGTGCTGCTGCTGCGCCATGCGCAGACCGACCCCGGCGTCGGCGACCCGCCCGGCTTCAGGCTCGGCAGTTGCAGCACGCAGCGCAACCTGAGCGAGAGCGGCCGCGCCCAGGCGCGCGCGATCGGCGCGGACGTCATGGCACAGGGCCTGCGACCCGCGGCGGTGAAGTCGAGTGCCTGGTGCCGCTGCGTCGACACCGCGACGCTCGCCTTCGGCCGCGCCGAGCCCTGGGCCGCACTCAACTCGCTGTTCCAGGACCGCGACGCCGAGGCCGCGCAGACCAAGGCGCTGCAGGCGGGCCTGGCCGCCGTCGCACCCTGGCGCTTCGAGGTCTGGGTCACGCACGCTGTCAACATCATGGCGCTGTGCAGCGAGTCGGTGGCGATGGGCGAGGGCGTGGTGCTACGCGCCGGCGTGGGCCAGGTCCACAATCTGGGCCGTTTGAAGCTTGCCGGTTGAGACCGTGAACGATGCCGAGTTGAACGCTGCGCTGTCCCCCAGCGAGTACATCAAGAGCCACATCCGCACCGTGCCCGATTGGCCGACGGCGGGGGTGCAGTTCCGCGACATCACGCCGTTGCTGTCGAACCCGCGTGTCTTCCGCGTTCTGGTGGACCAGTTTGTGCACCGCTACTTCGATTTGCACCCGAACGCGGTCGCCGGGCTGGACGCACGCGGCTTCATCATCGGCTCGGCGCTGGCGTACCAGTTGGGCGTGGGTTTCATCCCGATCCGCAAGAAGGGCAAGCTGCCCTTCACGACCGTGGAAGAGAGCTACGAACTCGAGTACGGCAGCGCTACGGTCGAAATGCACACCGACGCCGTCAGGCGTGGCGACCGCGTGGTCCTGATCGACGACCTGGTTGCCACCGGCGGCACGATGATGGCCGGCGTGCGCCTTCTCGAACGCCTGGGCGCCAACGTGATCGAGGCCGCGACGATCGTCGATCTGCCCGAGTTGCAGGGCTCGACGCGGCTGCGTGCGGCCGGGGTCAAGCTGTTCACGCTCGTCTCGTTCGGGGGGCACTGAGCACCCAACGAGTGGTGCAGCGTCGGTGATGCGGCTGCGCGCGGGCGAACGATCCAGTACCCCTATGATCTGCAGATGGCCTCTCGCAAGACCATCAGGAACGGCGCTGCAGCGCGCCCGCACAGACTGACGGCCACTGAACTCGGGGATCCGGCGACGCTCGTGCTGCGGCGCTTTCGGCTGGTGTTCAACGCCGTCAGGACGCACTTTCAGAGGGTCGAGAAGAAGGCGGGCATTGGCGGCGCGCAGTTGTGGGCGTTGAGCATCATTTCATCCAGCGCCGGCCTCGGCGTCAATGGCCTCGCGCGCGCGATGGACGTGCACCAGTCCACGGCCAGCAATCTCCTCAAGACCTTGATCGAGCGCGAGTTGATCGTTGCCGCCAAGGACGGCCCTGACCGCCGCGCCGTGCAGTTGCGGGTGCTGCCTGCCGGTGCCCAGGTGCTCAAGCGCGCGCCGGCGCCGTTCTCAGGCGTGCTGCCGCAAGCGCTGGCTCGACTGGACACGAAGACGTTGAAGCGGCTGGACGCCGACCTCGCCAAGCTGATCACGGCACTGGATGCCGACGAACGCGCGGCCAACATTCCTCTCGGACGCTGAGTCAATCTGCCGCAGGGGGGCCTCCCGCGATGACCACCGTGCGCGTGGGGAACGCGAACTCGACGCCCAGCGTTCGCAGTTCGCGCATCAGGGCAATGTTGATTCGTTGCTGTTCGTCCATGTAGACCCCATAGGCAGGATCCAGCACGATGTAGACGACTTCGTAGTCCAGCGAACTCTCACCGAAGGCCTTGAAGTGCGCTCGGTCGAAGCGCAATCGCTCGCTCGCCTCCACCACCTGCTTGACGCGTGTCGGGATCGCTTCAGCTTGTTCCGGCGTCGTGTCGTAGGTGACGCCGAAGGCGAAGACGATGCGTCGTTCCCTGAGGCGTTTGTAGTTGCTGACCGTCTGCTTGAGCAGTTCCGTGTTCGACATCACGATCTGCTCACCACCCAGGCTGCGGATCCGGGTGGTCTTGACGCCGACCAGTTCCACCGTGCCCGCGACGCTGCCCAGGACGATGAAATCTCCGACCTCGAAGGGCTTGTCCAGTGCGATCGCCACGGACGCAAACAGGTCGCCCAGAATGTTCTGCGCCGCCAAAGCGATCGCGATGCCGCCCACGCCCAGGCTGGCGATGAAGGCGGTGATGTTCACACCCACGTTGGACAGCACGGCCAGGAGCACGATCGTCCAGAGCAGCACCCTCAGGCCCCATGACAGCAGCGTCGCGGCGGCGGTGGTCGGGCTGGTGGCGCCAGCAGCGAGGTTGCGCTCGGCATGCCTGCGCAGCCCGACGGTGACAGCCAGATTGCACCAAAGTGCCACCTGCACCGCCACAACCACGAACCAGAATTGGCCGACCCGGGTCGTCCAGCGGTCCGAAAGATCGAGCATGCTGGTGCCCAGCAGCAGCGCCACGAGGGCGATCACCCACGTCCGCGTGCCGCCGAGCACCTCCACCAGCAAGTCGTCGGCGCGGTTGCCCGTCCGTTCTGCCACCTGCGACAGGCGCCGCAGTGCCACACGCACCAAGACCGCCAGCGCGAGGTAGGACGCGAGCGCGACCAAAGCCGCCAGACTGAGGTCACCCAGCGGTACACCCAACAGTTCAGTGTCGTAGAGTCTCTTCAGGGCCTCAAGCATCGGTAGTCAGACGTCCAGCGCGTGCTGAATCCGTTCCAGCAGCGCGCTCATCTCGGAGTGGGTGTCGAGGAAGAACATGGCACGGCTCGCGCCTTGGGCGCGACCGATGCGAACCGTCAGCCAGTCGGGTCGGGCTCGTTCGAAAACGGCTTCGTCATTGACATCGTCGCCGACGAAGAGCAGGGTTTCGCACGCACTGATGCGCAGCAGCGCCAACGCTGCCTCCCCCTTGTCCGGGGCGTCCTTGCTCACCACGTTGACAACGCACTTGCCCCCGAAGGTATGCAGATCCGGGGGGAGCGCATCGACGAGCGCCCCTATGGCACGCAGCGCCGCGTCCCGGTCCCTGGACAAGCGGTAATGCAGCGCCAGCGACAGCGCCTTGTCCTCGATCTGGATGCCTGCCGTCTTCAGCGCCTGGGCCTGCGAATCGATTCGGGCCCGCAGAACCTCCATTCCCCGGCCTGAAGGAATCCAGTCCATTCCCTCGGCGCCGTGGTTGCCAACGACAAACGCCGGCTCGAAACCAAGTCGGGGCCGGACATCGGCGATGCTGCGGCCGGTCACGACCGCCACCGGGCAGCGGCCGGCCAACGACTCGAGGCGGCGCGCAATGGCCACGGAGACGCGGGCATCGTCGGGGCGCGCCACGATGGGCGCGAGCGTGCCGTCGAAGTCGAAGGCCAGCAACACACGACGGTGCCCCATCAGCTGGGCGATCGCCGCTTCACCGGCGGGGCTGAACAAATGGCGCATGACCTGCGTGCCTCCTCCTTCAGTCGGCTTCATGTCTGGTCATGCGGGCTTCGATGCGTTCACGCAGGCGCCAACGCGCAGCGTCGGCCAGCATGCGGCCGGCCCACCGGTAGACGTTGAAGTCGCGCACAGTCATGCGCAGGTTGGACATGCGTTCGCGCTGCTCTGCCGCAGGCATGTTGATGGCGCGGTAGATCTCATCGGCACCTTCCTCGACGTGGTACGGATTGACGATCAAGGCTTCGGTCAGCTCGGCGGCGGCACCTGCAAACTGGCTGAGCAGCAGCACGCCCTGTTCATCGTCACGCGCCGCGATGAACTCCTTGCTCACCAGGTTCATGCCGTCATGCAGGCTCGTCACGACGCACACATCGGCGGCGCGATACAGCTCGGTGACGGCGTCGTGTTCATGGTGCTCGGCCAGCAGATAGACCGCTTCGCAACCGGGGCGAGCGAAGCGCCGGTTCACCCGCTCGGTCACCTGGCGGATTCGCAGCTGGAAGGCCTTGTATTCGTCCAGGTCGCCGCGCGACGGTGCCGCAACCTGGACCAGACTGAAACGGCCGACGCACTGCGGGTACTTCTCCAGCATGCGTTCCACGGCGTGGATGCGCTCCAGGATGCCCTTGGTGTAGTCGAAGCGGTCTACGCCGACGGCCAGCTTGTGTTCGGCCGGCAGACCCAGCCGCTCCCGCACGGAACTGCGGCAGGCGGTGACCGACGACCAGCTTGCACGCTCCGCCTCCGTCGGCCAGGCGATCGAGATCGGGTAGCTCTCGATCAGGGTCGTCTGCTTGTTGACGGTGATGGTGGAGTGCTCGTGCTCGGTGCGTGCCTCGAGGTTGCGGTCGACCGTCTCCAGGAAGTTCTTGCAGTGGTAGCGGGTGTGAAAACCCACGATGGTGCTGCCGAGCAGTCCTTCGAGCAGTTCGGTGCGCCAGGGGCAGATGCTGAAGGACTCTGGGTTCGGCCAGGGGATGTGCCAGAAAGTCAGGATGGTGGCGCGCGGCAGGCGCTTGCGGACCAGCGCGGGCAGCAGCGCGAAGTGATAGTCCTGTACCAGCACGACCGGGTCCTCGCTGCGCGCCTCGGCCACCACCGCGTCGGCAAACCGTTCGTTGACCTGGCGATAGGCTTTCCAATCCGACTCGCGGAATACGGGCCGGACGTGGGCGACGTGACACAGCGGCCACAGGCCTTCGTTGGCAAAGCCGTAGTAGTAGCCCTGCTCTTCCTCGGGGGTCAGCCAGATTCGGCGCAGGGTGTATTCGTCGCTGCCCGGCGGCACCATGACGCGGTCGTGTTTGTCGACCACGTTGCGGTCCGCGCCGCCGCTGCCGTGCGCGATCCAGGTGCCCGAACAGGCGCGCATGACGGGCTCCACCGCCGTGACCAAGCCGCTGGCGGGGCGCTTGAAGAAAACGCCGCCGGGACCGTTCTCATGAATGTAAGGTTCGCGATTGGAGACCACGATCAATTCGTCGCCGCGAAGTTGCGCATGCAGCAGGGCACGAAGGCGTTCCGGATCCCAGTGGTCGTCCCGGTTCAACGAGCGTCGATAGGCGTCGTCGAGATCGCGCAGCCGGTCGCGGAAGTCGTCCGCGAGCGGGCCCAGTTCGGGATGCGTCGGCGTCATCGGCGTCAACAGCCCCTCACCACGCAGCAGCGCGCGCGCGCCTTTGACCCAGCCGCGCCAGCTAAGCTGCGCGACGACCATCGTGATGAGGGCAATGATCACGCCGAGCGCGGCCATGAAGGCGATCAGGTACTTCTGCGTGTCCTGGCTGCGCCGCTCGACGAAGCTGAGGTCGTGCAAGAGGATCAGGTCACCTACCGACTCGCCGTCCAGCAGCAGCTTGTGCATGCCGACATGGACGGCACCGCCGGCCAGCGCCAGTTTCGGCAGCGGCGCCTCCGCCAGCTGGGCAGCGTCCGTGCAACTCAGGCTGGCTGGGTAGCTGACGCTGCGCTGGATCAACTCGCCCGTCGGACCGCAGACACCCAGCGCGACCAGGCGCTCGTCCTGCACCGCCCGGTTGAAGAGGGTTTGCACCCGAGCTTGATTTCGCTCCTGCAAGGCCTCGGACAGGGAGTCGGAGAGCGCATTGGTCACCGACGCGCCGCGCAGCGTCAGGTCGCGCGAGAACCAACGCAGGGTCAGGTTGTCAAGCAGCGGCAGCGCGAGATAGGCCGCCGCCGACAGGGTCAGTATCAGGGGAATCAGGAACCTGAACTGCAGGCGCAGGGTGCTCATCATGGTGACGTGGCCGCGAGCGTGCGAGGTAGTTCGCGGCAGGAATTGTTCTCAGAATAGATTCGTACAAATGTACATCGCTTGATTTTTCAGTCCCTCTTGTCGAAAGGGAGAGCGCCGCATGACCCTGGCGCACCGCGAACCGAGAAGCGCACTTGTCGCTGGCCGTGATCGGCAATTGCGCCGTCAACGCGTTGGTCGACGCACAAGCACGCATCGTCTGCTGTTGCATGCCGAGGCTGTCGAGTCCGGCGCCGTTGCGCGCCGAGAGCACGAGCCCGCCTTCGGGTGCCGCAGCGGCATCCGCCGCGTTCGGCCTTGTTGTACACGTCGATCACGGCGACGCCTGTGGGCAGTCGCGCGGCAATGCCGGCTTCGAGCCGCGTGCCACAGAGGGATCGACGGTCGACACGGTGCCGCCAAAGGGCACTCCCGGCGGACCGGCGCCACAGGTGATCACGATGCTCGTGACGCCCAAGACACACGGCTCGCGCCCCTCGGCTTTGCACCGACGGTGACGGGAAAGATCATCGTCGTCTCGCGGGACGGCTGCGTCCTGGAGCAGGAAAGCGCAACCGCTCTGGTGGAACACAAGGATACCTGCGCCGGTGCCGATTGCCCTCCGCAGCGCGCGCATAGGGTGCGCGTGGGCGGTATTTCAAACTCGAACCCTGAACGATTTCAGGTGCCGCCGCGATCCCCAGGGCAGCCGTCGACATCCTATTGCAATCTCAATGACCGATGCCTTCTCTTTGTCGACACGTTCCAAGCCACGACGATGATCCCGCCAAGAAATAGTGTCCATGTCGATGGCTCCGGAATTGGCAGTCCGCCGAATACCACAAGTCCGCCCTGAAGTTCTCCGAAGATAACGGTGTTCACCTCCGCCAAGTCGATACGGTTCAACTCAGAACCATCCGACATGCCGAGCCAGTTCGTGTTGCCAAGAGCGGTTGTAATGACAGAGTTTGCGTACTTGTCGGATTGATCCCAAAGCACCATCCAAAGTTGGCGGCCCTCGATTCCAGTGGCAACTGCCGTACCCACAAAGGTTCCAGCCCCGAAGGTGAGCACCTCTCCCAAAGGGATGAAGTTCATCTCTGCCACCATCGAGACATAGTAGTCGCCCTCGAGGTTGCACACGTCGTCGCCATATTGGCAAATATCACCCGGCGGATACGGATTCAAAGGATCGAAATTGTCAGCGAAAACACCAACTACTACAGGTTTGCTCGGTCCCCAAGGTAGGTAGGTCTCTTGCGTTGTGCCACCGCTGAATTCAATGACAGCCGCCTGGGCCGTTGTCAGAAAGAAAAATGCGACGACGCCGCAGAGTGAATGAATCACTCGAATCCGCTCTAATCGCCGACGCCGCATGCGCAGTTGAAAGGCGATGTTTGGTTGGTCAGGTCGGTCGCGAATCATCTTCTTTGCGAAAGACAGAGAATTCACGATGAACGAGTCCATCCTCGTCGTCAAGACCTAACTCGGCTTCGAGCGAATGGGCGGAGAAAGCCATGCTTTTGGTTCATTCCACGAATCCATCAGCGCAGCACGTTGTAGTCGCGTCCCTTGGTTCGGGGCCCTTCGGTGTCTCTCCGGATTCCAACTCCCCGGATCCCCGTTCAGTACGAACATAGGTGGAAACAGGGTTCTTCCTGATCCCAGGTCCAAACAAAAAGACCAAGGCTCTCGACTGGGTTCCCGCACGGCATCGCAAGCGCTGCCGGCAGGGCTGCTGTCCGGTTGGGCGACGGCAGCGAACGTGAGGTGATGTCGGTCGACGCCCAACGGAACGAGGCGACTTTTTCGCTGTCGATGAGCTCGGGGCCCCAGACGCTTAGAAGCTTCGTAACGCTCGATCTCCACGCCCTCAGCTTCGTGCAGCAGGAGTACGTCGACGGGCCGCTGCCAGGCGTGCCTGAGCCCAGTTCGTACCTGCTTCTGCTGGGCGGCCTGGGCGTGGTCGGATTGTTCGCGCACCGGAAGGCGAGCGTGCATTGACGCGAAGTCGCAGTCGTCACCCCGGGAAGGGCTAGCTTCCCTTCGACTTACTCAGCACCGTGATAGCCGTCGCGCAGGGCCTTGTCTCGGAACTGGAATCATGCCGCGCTCACGTCTCCTGGACCACTGTGGAAGCAATATCACTTCCCAATACAGAACCGGCCAAAAATTTCGCCCAGCAGATCGTCGGCACTGAAGGCACCGGTGATCGCGCCGAGCGCGGCGTGCGCCAGGCGCAAATCCTCGGCGAGCAGGTCGAGTTCAGGTGAAGTCGAAACGATGTGTGCGCCCGCTTGCGCCAGATGCTCGGACGCCAGCTGCAGCGCCCGGACGTGGCGCGCGCGGGCGATGAACAGGCCCTCGGGTGCGGCCTGCCAGCCCGCGTGCTCCAGGAGCGCGGCACGCAGGGTGTCCAGGCCGGCGCCGGTGCGTGCCGACACCTCAAGCGACCCGTCGTCCGCGGCGCTCGCGGCATCGGCCTTGTTGTAGACATCGATCACCGCCACGCCGGGCGGCAGGCGCGCGGCGATACCGGCTTCGGCGGCGTCGTAGTCGGGCCTTCCGGTGCGCGTCAGGTCGTGCAGAAAGAGTACGACGTCGGCAGCGCCGATCGCACCCCAGCTGCGTCCGATGCCGATGCGCTCGACCTCGTCGGCGGCGTGTTCGTCGTGGCGCAAGCCAGCCGTGTCGGTGATGTGCAGCGGCACTCCCTGGATCTGGATCGACTCGCTGACCCGGTCGCGCGTGGTGCCGGGGATCGGTGTGACGATCGCCAGCTCGGCGCCGGCGAGTGCGTTCAGCAGGGAACTCTTGCCGACGTTGGGCTGGCCCGCGAGCACGACACGCAAGCCTTCGCGCAGCAGCGCGCCCTGGCGCGCCGTCGCGAGCACGGCGTCGAGCGCGGCGACGATGGCGCGCAACTGGCCGCGCGCGTCGGCCTGCTGAAGGAAGTCGATCTCTTCTTCCGGAAAATCGAGCGTGGCTTCGACCATCAGACGCAGCTTGACGATGCGCTGCGCCAGCGTATCGACCGCAGCCGAGAACGCCCCTGCGAGCGAACGGCCGGCCGAGCGCGCCGCGGCCTCGGTGCTGGCATCGATGAGGTCGGCGACGGCTTCGGCTTGCGCGAGATCGAGCTTGTCGTTGAGGAAAGCACGCTCGGTGAACTCACCCGGCCCGGCCAGGCGCAGCGCCGGCATCGCCTGCAAGCAGCGCGCGAGCAGCAGTTGCAGCACCACGGGCCCGCCGTGCGCCTGCAGCTCGAGAACATCTTCGCCGGTGTAGGACTGCGGCGCGGGGAAGTGGACCGCCAGGCCCTGGTCGATGGCGCTGCCATCGGCGTCACGAAACGGCAGGTAGGTCGCTTGTCGCGGCGTGAGTGGGCGCCCGCACACGGCACTGATCAATGGCCCCAGATCAGGCCCCGACGCACGCACGATGCCGACCGCACCACGCCCCGGCGCGGTCGCGATCGCGACGATCGGCGCGTCGCGTTCTGACAAAGGGTGCGCGCACATGGCGCCGATTGTCCACGCGCACTGCGGGTGGTCCCTGAACGAAAACGCCCCACGCAAGGTGGGGCGTTGGGGCAGGTTTGGCGCGGGTGGAGCGGCGGTCAGCCCTTTCGAGCGGGTCCGCCGGATCCTGAGCCGGCGTGTTGCCGCCGGGTCGCCCGCAAGGCTATCTTGGGCTCAAAGCGGCATGGTCTCAACCCTCATTCCGGGGGTTGGCGCGCATCCGCGTGCGGACTTCACAGGGCCGCTATTTTCCGAGCACGCCCAGGCGCTTGTTGATGAACCACTGCTGCGCGATCGACAGGATGTTGTTCGTGAGCCAGTACAGCACCAGGCCGGCCGGGAAGAAGAAGAACATGAAAGAAAACGCGAGCGGCATGATCCACATCATCTTGGCCTGCATCGGGTCGGGCGGGGTCGGGTTGAGCCAGGTCTGCAACAGCGTCGACCCCGTCATCAGCAGCGGCAGGATGAAGTAGGGGTCGCGCACGCTGAGGTCGGTGATCCAGCCGATCCAGGGCGCATTGCGCATCTCCACGGTCGACAGCAAGACCCAGTACAGCGCGATGAAGAACGGCATCTGCGCCACGATCGGCAGGCAGCCGCCGAGCGGGTTGACCTTTTCCTCGCGGTACATGCGCATCATTTCCTGCTGCATCTGCTGCGGCTTGTCCTTCAGCCGCTCGCGCATCTCCTGCACCTTGGGGTTGATGGCCTTCATCTTGGCCATCGACTTGTAGGCGCTGGCGTTGAGCCAGTAGAACGCGGCCTTCAGGATCACGACCAGCGCCACGATCGCCCAGCCCCAGTTGCCGAGCACACCGTTCAGCTTGTCGAGGAGCCAGAACAGCGGTTTGGCCAGGATCGTGAACCAGCCATAGTCCTTGACCAGGTCCAACCCCGGGGCCAGCGCGGCGAGCTTGTTCTCTTCCTGCGGGCCGGCAAACAGCCTGGCCTCGTGGGCCTTGCTCGCGCCCGGTGCGACTTCACCCAGCGGCATCACCATCGCGATCGAGTAGTGGTTGTTGTCGACCTTGGCCGAGCGGAACTCGCGCGGCGACGCGTCTGGCAGCAGCCAGGCCGACGCGAAGTAGTGCTGGACCATGCCGATCCAGCCGTCGTTGGCGCGCGTCTGGTGTTTGGGTGCTTCCTGCGCGGTGCGCTTTTCGATGTCCTTGAACTCGACCTTCTCGAACTTGGCGGCCTCGGTGTACATCGCCGGGCCGGTGAAGGTGAAGTAGAACGACGACTCGCCTTCGGGCGGGTTGCCGTCGCGCGCCAGTTGCAGGTAGAGCTGCGGCGTGACCGGGGTGCTGCCTTCGTTGAAGAACTCGTGCTTGACGCCGATGACGTAGTCGCCGCGTTTGAAGGTGAGTGTCTTGACGAGCCTGCGGCCATCGATCGCGGGCGACTCGAGTTGGAGCTTGACTTCGCTTGCGCCGTCGGCGAGCGTGCGCTCGCCCGGCACGACACGCATCTGCGTCGTGTGGTTCGGCAGCAGCACGCCGGCCTGCGAAGTCACCAGGCCGGTCTGCGCGAGGTACAGGCGCTTGGGGCTGCGATCGAACAGCACCACGTTCTGGGTGCGGTCGAACTGGTCCGCCTGCTTGAGCAGCTCCAGCCGCACGATGCTGCCGCCCTGGGCATCGATGGTGGCCTTGACGACGTCGGTCGTCACCGTCACGAGATCGGTCGCAGCGACCGCGGCGCTGCCCTGCGCCGGCACCGCACCGGTGCTCGCCGTGCCGGGCGTGGCCGGCGCGGTGGCGGCGGG
>DATDER010000330.1:0-7080 GCA_036523095.1 Rubrivivax sp. | reverse complement strand
TCGTCCGGATCTATCGCAGGCTCGGCCGTACAGAACAGGCCGAGTCGCCGTGACAGCATGACGCAACCACTCGCTTTGGCCGAAGATGGCCGCATCCTGGACCCGATCGATCGCAATTCGGAGATCCTGTTCGGCCTCTTCATGGTGCTGTCCTTCACCGGCACGCTGAGCGTCGCGACTGCCGGCCGCGCGGACGTTCGCACGATGATGATCGCTGCGATCGGCTGCAACGCCGCCTGGGGATTCGTCGACGGCATGATGTACGTGTTGCGCAACCTCGTGGAGCGCGGTCGCCAGACCGCGCTGGCGCGCGCGGTGCGCGAGACCACCCGCACCGAGGACGCGCATCGGCTCATCGCGCACGCGCTCGGGCCGGCCTCGGCGGCCTTCGGCGCCGCTGAACTCGAGCGCGCCCGGCAGTGGATCGTTGCCCAGCCGTTGCCGCGAACCACCGATCGCGTGCGGCTGACCAAACACGATCTGCTGGGCGCCGTCGGCATCTTCGCACTGGTCTTCGCATCGACGTTCCCGGTCGTGCTGCCGTACTTTTTCATTGCCGAACTGCAGACGGCTCACCGGCTCTCCATGGGGATCGCGATCGCGCTGCTCTTCCTCTGCGGTCACGGCTGGGGCCGCTACGCAGGCCTGGGGCCGTGGCGCACCGGTTTCGTGATGGTCGTGATGGGCGCGGTCATCATGGCGGTCATCATTGCGCTGGGCGGCTGAAGGCGATCACGCCGCCCGCGGCCCGCGCTGTGAGGACGTGCGCCAGCGCTCCAGCACCCACACGGTCGCCCAGGCATACAGCGCGGCGGCGATGAACAGGCAGACACGGGTCACCGACGCGGCGACGACGTCCTTGCCGACGGCACCGTCCTCGATCGCCGGCCCCAGCAGGATGAACATCGTCATCAGGGCATTGACCCAGAACGACGGCGGCGACGCCGACGCTTTCACGCGGAACATCCGCGCCGCGCACCAGAGCGTGGCGGTCATGACCCACAGGATCAGCATCCACAAGGTGGGCCACAGCGACAGGCCCAGCCACACCGCCAGCGCCATCGCGGCCGCCATCAGCGTCGACCCCACCAGCTCGCGCCCCGCCGAGCCGGCATTCGTCGCGCCGGCCTGCTGACCAAGCGCACCCGCCTTGAGGATGGCGGCGATGTAGAGCGCCGGGTTGGTCAGCGCGATGACGAACACCGGCATCACGACCACGGTCGCCTGCAACGCCGTGCGGCGCGCCGCTTCGGCGCTCACCGTGGCCGGAGCCGCAGCGGCAGCGCCCGCCGCTGGCGCGTCGGGAAAGAAGGCGTGCGAGACGGCGCTGACGAAGATGCCGATCCACAGCCCCACGGCCATGGCCCCACTCAGCCCGAGGGCGAAGCCCTGGTCTGCCACGCCGGCCACCGGGATGGCGGCAAACGCGACCACCAGGATGATCGCCAGCGGGTTGGCGCTGCGCAGGCTCATGAAGTAGATCGCGAACAGCAGCACCGCGGTCAGCGCGACCCCGCTCACCGCGTAATGCTCGAGCAGCGGCACCATGAGCACGCCGGCGCTCAGCAAACCCCAGATGACGAGCGAGACCACCACGCCCTTGGCGGGCGGAAGCGGCGGCCCGGGCTTGGCCAGGAACACGACCGTCATCATGCAGGCCACGAAAGGCGCCGTCAGCGCCAGGCCGTAGGCGATCAGCACCGCCAGCCCCATGCCGAGCGTGAGCCGCAGTGCCGCCTTGTCCGCCGGATGCATGGCGCGCGCTCGTTCGCTCAGTACAGGTACGAGAGCTTGCTCATCAGCGCGATGTAACACGCGCCGAGCCAGTTCATCAGGCCGTGGTCGCCGGTGTAGATCATCACGTCGGCCTGCCCGCCGACACGCAGCCCCCGCAGCCGCTCGCGCTCGGACGGGTCGAACTCGACGGCGACCGGAAAACGCTGTGCCTGGCGCAGCCAGTCGCGGCTGTTCGAGACTTCCGGCAGGGTCCCGGGCGGCGGCGGCTTGCCCGCGCTGATGCCGCCGCCGACGCTGCGCACGCGGCCCTTCAGCACCTCGCCCGGCATCACGTCGAGCACGATGGCCGCCGCATCGCCCACCTTCACGTTGCCGAGGTTGTTCTCGGTCAGGTCGACGCTGATCCACAGGTCGTGTGCGGCGATCAGCGTCATCGCCGCCGCGCCGACCTGCGCGAACTGACCGACATCGGTACGCAGGTCGGTCACCACGCCGCGGGCCGGCGCGAGGACCTGGGTCCGCGTCAGGTCGAGTTCGGCCTTCTCGATCGCGGCGCGGGCGCTGAGCAGTTGCGCGTTCTTGTCGCCGCGCTCGCCCGCCGTGTCCAGCGCGCGCTGCAGGTCGGCCTGGGCCGCCAGCTCCTGGGCGCGCGACCTGCTGCGGCTGGCCTGCGCGGTCTCGACCCGGCGAACCGAGACCGCACCCGGGTCGGCCGCGAACACCTGTTCAAGCCGCCCCGCATCCTGCTCGGCACTGACGCGCACGGCGGTAGCAGCCTGCACCCCCGCCCTGGCCGCCGCAACCGCCGTGGTCGAGGCGTTGACCGATTGGCGCATCGCTTCGTAGTCGGAGCGGCTGCGCTGCAACGTGATGCGGTAGGGCTGCGGGTCGATGTCGAACAACGGCTGCCCAGGCATCACCTCGTCGTTGTTGCGCACATGCACCTTCAGCACCTTGCCCGCGACCTCGGCCGCCACCGGCACCACGAAGGCCTGGAGCCGGGCCTGCGAGGTGTAGGGCGTCAGGCGATCGGCGACGAAGTACCAGGCCAGGCTGGCGAGGATCAGGAGCAGCAGGACGATCGCGCCGACGCGCGACCCCTTGCCGGGCGGTGGCGGCGGGGCCGGTACGGGCTGTGACGGTGGTGGTGGCGGCGCGGGCGGTGGCGGCGCAGGCGCTGCAGTCGACGGCGCTTCGCTGGGCGAGGCCGAGGCTTCGACCGGCTGGGTGTTTTCTTCACTCATGGTCTTGCCGCTCCGGCAGGCGTGTTCGTGGGGGAACCGTCAGTGTCGGCAGCCGGCAGCGGCGCTTCCAGCAGACCTTTCCAGTCACTGCGTTGGTTCATGGTCTCGCGCGTCGCCTCGTCCAGCACCGGCCGGCTGCGCCCGGGCTCCCAGCCCCCGCCCATGGCCTTGTAGAGGGCGACCAGGTTCTGCGTCAGGGCGCCACGGCCGTTGACCAGAAGCTCCTGCTGGTTGAAGAACACCCGCTGCGAATCGAGCACACGCTGGAAGTCGGTCAGGCCCTCGCGATACTGCAGGTTGGCGATGTCCAGCGAGCGCTGTGCCGCCTTCACCGACTCTGCCAGCAGCACGATCTGTTCACCCGTCTTTGCAAATCCGACCGCGGCGTCGTCGATCTCGCGCGCTGCGCGCAGCACCGCGTCCTGGTACTGGGCATGAAGTTGCTGGAAGCGCGCGTCCTGCACCAACACCGTGTTGGTCAGCCGGCCGTGGTCGAACACGTTCCAGACCAGGCCGGGCCCGATGCCCCAGGTCAGCGCGCGTGTCGAGCTGCCCAGGGACGTGGCCGAGACGCCGACCGACCCCAGGAGCGAGATCGACGGGTAGAGATCGGCCTCGCTGACCCCGATGAGCGCCGACTGCGCGGCCATCTGTTGCTCCAGCGCGCGAACGTCCGGCCGCCGCCGCAGCAGGTCGGCGGGTATGTCGGCGATGAGCACCAGCGCGGCCTGCGGGATCACCTCCTTGCCCGCCATCATCTCGGGCAGGGGACCGGGCGGCCGTGCGAGCAGCGTGCTCAGCGCGTTCTGTGCCTGGCGCAAGCCGCCCTCGATCGCCGGGATGGCCGACAGCGTGCCGAGGTACTGGGCCAGAGCCTGCTGGTAGTCGAGTTCGGAATCGTTGCCGCTCTTGAACAAGCGTTCGGTGATCTCGAGGCTGCGCTTCTGCAAGGCGGCGTTCTGGTGCGTGATCAGCAGCCGCGCCTCGGCCGTGCGAATGGTGCAGTACAGGCTCGCCACCTGGGCCGCCATCAGCACCTGCAGGTCGTCGTATTGCGCGATGCTGGCCAGGTAGCCCGCATCGGCGGCCTCGATGCCGCGCTTGAACTTGCCCCAGAAATCGAGCTCCCAGCTGATCCGCCCGCCGACGGCAGCGGACAGCGCGACGGTGTCGGGTACGCCCGGCCTGTAGTCCCCGACGCCGAGCACCTCACTGGTGATCTGCTGAAGCTGGGGGTAGAGGGCGCTGCCGGCGATGCCGAGCTGGGCCCGCGCCTCCATGATGCGCAGCCCGGCCGTTCGCACGTTGGGGTTCACCCGTTGTGCTTCTTCGATCAGCCGGTCGAGCACGGGGTCGTTGAGGCTGCGCCACCAGGTCTCCGAAGAGCCACGCCGCGCCTGCGGGGCTGCCGACAGCGACTCCAGCGAACCGCCGTTCCAGGTGGCGACCGCGGGCACCTCGGGTCGCTGGAAGTCGGGACCGACCGTCGTGCAGGCACCGAGCAACGCGGCACTGGCGAGCGCCACGGCGCACAAGCCCTGTCGATTCAGGGTCGGTGACGGCCGGACTCTATCGTGTCGGATGCGGGCGCCGGTCCGTGTCATCGGGATTGCTGGGCACATTCTCTTGGTGATGCTGAACCTATCGTATCGCGGCAGTCCGCGAAAGAAGCGCTGCAGTGGCCCGATCATGAACTCGGTGCCTGCCCGGCATCGGGCGCGCCGAGTGCCGCCTGGATGCGCCCTTGCAACTGCCCGGCCAAGGCGCGCCGGTCGGCTTGCGCCGTGTCCAGCGGCGCGAGCAGCGCCACATGCGCCACCAGGCCCCGCGCACAGGCGATGCGCCAGACGCTCTGCAACAGCGTCGTCTCGCCCAGGAACTCCACCGCGCGGCTGAAGCGGCCGCTGTCGTCCGAGAAGCGCAGCACGACGGGCTGCACCGGCGTGCCGGTGGAGATCGCCGCCTGCAGCAGGTTGGCGTGAAAAGGCAGCAACGCAGGTCCCGCACCCGTGGTGCCTTCAGGGAACACCGCCACCGTCTGCCCAGCACGCAGCGCTTCGGCCATCGCATGCACCACACGCACCGCGTCGCGTTTGCGCTCCCGTTCGATGAAGAGCGTGCCCGCGGTGCGCACCATCCAGCCCAGCAGGGGCCAGACCAGGACGTCGGCCTTGGAGACGAATCGTGCGTGCGGCGCCACCGAATGGATCGCGACGATGTCGAGCCACGAGATGTGGTTCGCCGCCATCAGCGCGGCCCCGGGTGCGGCGGCGCCGCTGGCGTGCAGCGTGATACCCATGCTGCGCAGCACACCGGCCGACCACCAGCGGATGCGCTCTTGGCGCCCGGCAACGTCGAGCGACGGAAAGCGCAGTGCCATCACGAGCAGGCCCTTCAGCACCTGCAGCACGGCACGGCTCAGCCGCAGCGCGCCGATCAGGCTGCGCATCGGGCGTGGACTCTCATTCGGCCTGGTAGGCCACGGTGCCGGCGACGAGCGTGGCGCGCACCCGGCCCGGCATCTGCACGCCGCCATGCTCGAAACCAAAGGGCGTGTGCTTGCCCTGGCTGCGCAACGCGGCGGGCGTCACCGTCCAGGTGGCGGCCGGGTCGAAGATGCACAAGTCGGCGACACCGCCTTCAACGACACGGCCGGCGCTCGCGCCGAGCGAGCCGAGCGCGGCACCCAACACCTGCACCGGGCCGTTGGTGACCACCGACAGCGCGCGCATCAGCGAGCCACCATCGTCGCCCCACTTCAACGCCAGGCTCAGCAGCAATTCGAGCCCCGTCGCGCCCGGTGTGGCCTCGGCGAAGGGCAGGTGCTTTTCGTCGGTGCCGACCGGCATGTGGTCGCTCACGAGCGCGTCGATCGTGCCGTCGGCGAGGCCCGCCCGCAGCGCGTCGCGGTCGCGCGCCTGGCGCAGCGGTGGGGTCACACGCATCGCGGCGTTGAAGTAGCCGATGTCGTTGTCGGTCAGGTGCAGCGAGTTGATGCTCACGTCGGCCGTCACGTGCAGGCCCTCGGCCCTGGCCGCGCGCAACAGCGCCACGCCGGCCGCGCTCGACAGCCGGCACAGGTGCACCCGTGCGCCGGTCAGCCGCACGAGTTCGAAGATCGTGTGCAGTGCCACCGTCTCGGCCACCACCGGCACACCTGCCAGGCCCAGGCGGGTGGCGATGGCGCCGGTGGCCGCCACGCCGTGGCCAAGCCAGCGGTCCTGCGGGCGCAGCCAGACGGTGTAGCCGTAGGTCGACGCGTACTGCAGTGCACGCTGCAGCACCAGGGTGTCGGCAACAGCATGCTCGGCTTGCGAAAAACCGATGCAGCCGGCCTCCGTCAGTTCGGCCATCTCGGTCAGCATCTCTCCCTGCAGGCCGCGCGTCAGCGCGCCGAGCGGGAACAGCCGGCACAGGCTCAGCTTGCGGGCGCGGAACTTGAGCATCTCGACCAGGCCAGGCTCGTCGAGCACCGGGTCGGTGTCGGGCGGGCAGACGAGGCTCGTCACGCCGCCGGCCGCCGCCGCGTTGAGCTCGCTTTCGAGCATGCCTTCGTGCTCGAAGCCGGGCTCGCGCAGGCGCGCGCACAGGTCGACCAGCCCGGGCGCTACGACGCAGCCGTCGGCGTCAAGCGTGCGGTCGGCAGCGAAGTCAGGCGCCACGGCGCCGATGTGCACGATGCGGCCGCTGGCGATGGCCACGTCGGCCTGTTGGTCGCGGCCCGACGCGGGGTCGATCACACGTCCACCGTGAACGAGAATTTTCACGCCTCGTTCCCCGCGATGATCGACATGACGGCCATGCGCACCGCGATGCCGAAGGTCACCTGCGGCAGGATCACGCTGTGCTTGCCGTCGGCGACGGCCGAGTCGATCTCCACACCCCGGTTGATCGGCCCCGGGTGCATCACGATGGCGTCCGGCTTGGCGAGCGCGAGCTTGTCTTCCGTCAGGCCGTAGTGCTTGAAGAACTCGCCCGCGCTGGGCAGCATGGCGCCGCTCATGCGCTCGTTCTGCAGGCGCAGCATGATGATCACGTCGGCCCCCTTGATGCCCTCGGCCATGTCGTGGCAGACGCGCACGCCCATCTCGCGCAGGTC
>DATDER010000329.1:0-4368 GCA_036523095.1 Rubrivivax sp. | reverse complement strand
GAGCGTGCGGGCGTGGACCACGGCTGCACGCGAGGTGTTGGCGCCTTCGGCCTGGCGGTCGATCACTGTGGCGCGCACGCCGAGTTCCGCCAGCGACGCCGCCAGCGTCAGGCCGCTTGGGCCGGCGCCGACGACGAGGACGTCGGTATCGAAGTGAGACGGGTGGGCTGCAAGGCGGGACATGAGGGATCTCCTAAAGTCAACAGACGTTGGTCAACACATGTTGGCAACTATAGGAGGTCACTCCCGCAATGTCAACACCCGTTGGCCTATACTTGTTGACATGAGCGAAATCACTCCCCCTGTCAGGCGATCCGAAGCCACCAAGGCGGCGATCCTCGCGGCCGCCCGCGCCCAATTCGCGGCTCTGGGCTACCAGGCAACCACCATCCGTTCCGTCGCCACCGCGGCCGACATCGATCCGGCGATGGTCATGCGCTACTTCGGGAACAAGGAGGGCCTGTTCGCGGCGGCGGCGGACTTCGACTTGCGCCTGCCCGATCTCACGCAAGTGCCCCGCGCCGCGCTGGGGGCCGGACTGGTGGGGCACTTCCTGGATCGCTGGGAAGGCGATGAAACACTGATGGCCCTGCTGCGCGCCGCCGCCACCAACGAGGCCGCGGCCGAACGCATGCAGGCGATCTTCGCCACTCAGATGGCCCCACTGATCGCGCGCCTGACCGGCGAGCCGCGCGCCTCGGCCGCGGCACGCGCCGGGCTGATTGCGACGCAGATCCTTGGTCTCGCCCTGTGCCGGTATGTGCTGCGCCTGCCCCCGGTCGTCGGACTCAAGCGCCCCGAGATCGTCCGGCGGGTCGGCGAGACCGTGCAGTCCTATTTGTTCGGTGCCTGACGCCACCCGCCTCGAGAGCAGACGTTCAACTGGCAGTCCGGCCGCGATAATCACCGCGGAGTGCCGGCGTTCCGGCGCGGGAAGGACATCCCTGTGGCCCGAGGCACGGCGCATCCGGTGCGCTTCTGCACTGCTGCCGATGGCACCCGCATTGCCTACGAGCAGCTCGGCAGCGGGCCGCCGATCGTCAAGGCGGCGAACTGGATGTCGCACCTCGACGAAGACCGCGACAGCCCGCTCTGGCGGCACTGGCTACAACTGCTGTCCGACGGGCGCCAGCTGACGCGATTGGACGGGCGTGGCTATGGCCTGTCAGACCGGCACCCGCGCGAGCTGAGCTTCGACGCGATGCTGAGCGACCTCGAAGCCGTGGTCGACGCAGCCAAGCTACCGCGCTTCCCGATCCTCGGCTTCTGCCACGGCGGTCCGCTGGCCATCGCCTACGCCGCGCGCCACCCCGAGCGCGTCAGTTGCCTGGTGCTGTGCGGTACCTACGCGCAAGGCCTCGCTCGGCGCGATCCCGGCGAGCGCGGCGCAGCCGAACGCGACCTGCTGCTGCGCACGATCGAGATCGGCTGGGGTCAGGACAACCCGGCCTACCGCCAGGTGTTCGCGACCAAGGCTGTCCCCGAGGCGCCGGCCGAGGTGTTCACTTCGTATTGCCGGATCCAGCACGCGTCGGCCGACCCCGAGGCCGCGATGGCCCTGACGCAGCTGTTCTGGAACATCGACGTGCTCGCGCTGCTACCGCGAGTGCGTTGCCCGACCCTCGTGTTGCACGCTTCACGAGACGCGCTGGTGCCGCATGAACAGGGTCGGCTGCTCGCGCGCTCGATTGCCCACGCGCGCCTGGTCACGCTCGACTCGGGCAACCATGATCTGCTCGCCACCGAGCCGGCCTGGCCGGTGCTCTGCCGCGAGGTGCGCCACTTTCTGGTCGAGCACGACGCCGCCGCGGTCGAGGCCGGCGGGCGCTCGCTGGCGGTACTGAGCGACCGCGAGCGTGCGGTGCTCGAGCAGATCGCTCGCGGCCTGGACAACGACGAGGTCGCAGACGTATTGCACTTGAGCGAGAAGACCGTGCGCAACTACGTCAGCAGCATCTTCGCCAAGCTCGACCTGCCGAACCGCAGCCGCGCGATTGTCTGGGCGCGTGACGCCGGGCTCGGCCGCGCCGGCGAGACCAAGCGCTAGCACCGCGCCGCCTCGATGACGGGACCGATGTCCCGCCGAGGCACCGCAAGTCAGGACCGCCGACCCAAGACGCGCACGCCGCGTGCCGCTGCAATGCAGGCCTCGAACACTTCTGCGAGGTCCCCATGCAACCTTCCTTCTTCAGCGACGACCTGAGCGGCCGCGTCGCCACGGTCCTGCCCGATGGCCGCATCGTGCATCTGCCCTTCGGCGACTTCCTGCAGGCGCAAAAGCGCGAAGCCCACGCCCTGCGCCGGGCGGCGATCAACGCCGCAATCGACGCGGCGCTGCGGCGCCTGCGTCGGCTCGGACCGTGCGACACGGCCTCGGCGCGCTGGAGCCGGACATGACGCCCGCGCAAATCGATGCGCTGCGCAGCAGCTGGGCCCGTGTCGAGCCGATCGGCGAGCAGGCGGCGAAGCTGTTCTACGCCCGCCTGTTCGAGCTCGATCCGAGCCTGCGCATGCTCTTCCGCGGCGACAGGGCGGCGCAGGGCCGGAAGCTGCTCGCCGCGTTGCGCGCCACGGTGGCCGCGGTCGATCGCTTCGACGACCTGCGCCCGGTACTGGCCGATCTCGGTGCACGCCACCAGGGCTACGGCGTGCGCGCCGAGCACTACGACACCGTCCGTGCCGCGCTGCTGTGGACTCTGCAGCGCGGCCTCGAGCCGCACTACAGCGCCGAGACCGACGCAGCCTGGCGCGCGGCGTACGCCGCCGTCGCGCAGGCAATGCAGTCGAGGCTGCCGCAGCCGGCACAAGCCTGATTCATCTCCACTCATCCAAGGACAAACCATGTACCCCACAAGGCACGGTCGCGACCGCCGACTCCTTTTCGCTGCCCTGACTTGCTCCCTTGCTTTCGTCAACCCCAGGAGAACGACATGAACTTCGAAACCCTTGCCTTCCATCGTCGAACTGTCTTCAGGCGCCTCGCCGGAGCGAGCGTGCTGACCCTGTTGCTGGCCGCTTGCGGCGGTGGCGGCGACAGCGGCGCCGGCACCGACGGCACCGCGAACAGCGATTCGACGCCGATCCCTCCGGTCAGCGCGGCTTTGCCCGACACGCGCAGCACCGCGGCGGGCCTGCGGCACACCGTCTTCCTGAAAGCCGACGGCACCGTCTGGACGATCGGCGACAACGACGAGGGCCAGCTCGGCGACGGCAGCAACACCGCGCGCACGACGCCGGTCGCTGTCTCCGGGCTGTCCGGCGTCTCGGCCGTGGCCGCCGGCGATCGCTTCAGCTTGGCATTGAAGAGCGACGGCACAGTCTGGGCCTGGGGCATCAACGACCAATCGGAGCTCGGCGACGGCACCAGCACCAATCGCAACGTGCCGGTCCAGGTGCAAGGCCTGCCGACCGGCGTGAAGGCAATCGCCGCCGGCTCGTACCATAGCCTCGCACTGGCCGTCGACAACACCCTGTACGCCTGGGGCCGAAACGTCAGCGGCCCGGTCGGCGACGGCAGCACCGTCAATCGCGCCAGTGCCGTGCAGGTGCCCGGCATGGGCGGCACGGTGCGCATCGCCGCGGGCGGATTCCATTCGCTGGCCGCCAAGGCCGACGGCACGTTGTGGAGCTGGGGGCGCAACCACGAAGGCCAGCTGGGCGACGGCACGACCGCCACTCGCACCTCGCCGCTGCAGGTGATGGGCCAGACCGGAGTGGTCGACGTTGCGGCCGGCTGTTGCCATTCGCTGGCGCGCAAGGCCGACGGCAGCGTGCTCGCCTGGGGCAAGAACGACCACGGCCAGCTCGGCGACGGCAGCACGACGGCGCACGGCATTCCGATGCCGGTGCCCGGGCTGGGGACGGTGCGCCAGGTGCTCGCCGGCGGCGACCTCAGCTTCGCCTTGCTCGAGGACGGCAGCCTGCGCGCCTGGGGCGACAACCGCGGCGGTGCCCTCGGCGACGGCACGTTCGCGATCCGCCAGTCGCCCGTGCCGGTGGTCGGCCTGGGCGTCGTCGCCGGGCTCGGTGTCGGGATCGGCAATGCCTTGGCGGTGACGACCGACGGCACCGCCTACGGCTGGGGCGGCAACACCAACGGCCGCCTCGGCGACGGTAGTACCAGCAACCAGCCGGCGCCGATCCAGATCCTCACAGGCGCACGCCTGCCGCAGTGAGGGCGCGGGCGGTCATGCCGCCCCGCCGCCTCGCCTGCAGACCGCCGCAGTTCCACTTTCGTGTCAGGAGAAAGCCATGGCTGATTTCATAACGCCCAGCCGGCAGCGGCTTGAGAAGGACCAAATTCTGCGCAAGGCGTGCGCGATCGTGACAGCGCTAGGCACATGCCTTGGCCCGACCGCCTGCGGAGGT
>DATDER010000328.1:0-12882 GCA_036523095.1 Rubrivivax sp. | reverse complement strand
CGGGCCGGTCATGAAGGTGTCGTGGATCTTCTGGCTCGCGAAGACGGCGCCCATGGGCACGCAGCCGTTGGTCAAGCCCTTGGCGACGGTCATGAGGTCGGGCGTGACGCCGAACTTGGTGGCGGCGACGGGCTCGACGATCACGGCCGCGATCGTCGACGCGTCGTGCAGCGCCACCAGCCGCTCCAGGTCGTCGGCCAGTTCGGCGCCGTGCGCCGGCTGGCCCACGCTGAAGGCGTTGCGGGCTGCGTCGTGGGTATGGCGGATGTGGTCGACGCCGCCGAGCATAGTGCCGAACATCTTGCGGTTAGCGACCATGCCGCCGACCGAAATACCGCCGAAATTGACGCCGTGGTATCCGCGTTCGCGGCCGATCAGGCGTGTGCGTGATGCGTCGCCGCGCACGCGGTGGTAGGCCAGCGCCATCTTCAGCGCCGTGTCCACCGCCTCGGAGCCCGAGTTGGTGAAGAAGACCTTGTTCATGCCCGCGGGCGCGATCTTGGCGACCCGGTCGGCGAGTTCGAAGGCCTTGGGATGCGCCATCTGGAACGGCGGCGCGAAGTCCATCTCGGCCGCCTGGGCCTGGATCGCCTGCACGATCTTCGGCCGCCCGTGGCCCGCATTCACGCACCACAAACCGGCCGCGCCGTCGAGGATCTGGCGCCCCTTGTCGTCCCAGTAGTGCATGCCTGACGAACGTGCCAGCAGGCGCGGCGCCTTCTTGAACTGGCGGTTCGCCGTGAAGGGCATCCAGTACGCATCCATGGCGGATGGAGGCATCGATGCGGAAGCAAGGTCTTTGCTCATGGGGGTCTCCAGCGGGTGCGCACCGACCCATCGGCGGGCACTCGAAGTCTAGCCAAGGCGGGTGTCAATGTGCTTGCGTGCCGTGGGTCGGTTCAGCAGTGGAGGCGCAATAAAATGCCGGCCAATATCCAAACCGGTGCAGCAAATGCGAAACCAGGCCTTTCCCTTGCAACTCGATGCGATCGACAAGTCGATCCTCGGCGAGTTGCAGTCGAGCGGCAAGTTGTCGAACGTCGAACTCGCGCAGCGTGTCCACCTGTCGCCGTCGGCCTGCCTGCGGCGGGTGAAGCAACTGGAGGACTCGGGTGTCATTGCGCAGTACGTGGCGCTGCTCAACGCCAAGGCGGTGGGGGCCCACGGCACCAGCTTCACGATCATTAACCTGGAGTCGATGAGCAACGGCCTGCTCGACGCCTTCGAGCAGGCGGTGCGGCAGGAGCCGCAGATCCTGGACTGCTACTACGTCGCCGGTGCCAACGACTACCTGATCCGCTTCGCCTATCGCGACGCCGAGGACCTGGAGCGCTTCCACACCAGCGTGCTGATGCGCCTGCCCGGCGTGACGCGCTCGAACTCGATGCTCGTGCTGCGCACGGTCAAGAAGACCACGGCGTTGCCGCTATGAGGGTTTGGCCGCCTGTGCCACACGCCCGCAAAGGTAGGTCCAGACGAACTGTGCGGCGGCATACGCGCTGAGTTCGGCGTGGTCGTAGGGCGGCGCTACTTCGACGCAGTCCATGCCCACGAAGGGCAGGTCGGCCAGCTCCTCGAGCAGCGTGAGCACCTGTGTCGTCGTCATGCCGCCCGGCTCGGGCGTGCCGGTACCGGGCGCAAACGCGGGGTCGAGGCAGTCGATGTCCAGGCTCAGGTAGACCGGCGGTTGGCCGTGGGGCGCGAGCCTGCTGCGGATCGCATCGACCACCGGCCTCAACTGTGCGGCGCCGTCCAGCCCGCGCAGCGCCCGCGCCGTGAAGATCTGCCCGCCTTGGTCGGCGACATAGTCGCGAGCGCCGCGCTCGCCAGCCGACCGGATGCCCAATTGCGTGAAGCACTCGCGTTGCACCAGGCCCTCCTGGATCGCCTCGTAGACCCAGGTGCCATGCCCGCTGGGCTCGCCGAAGTGGTCGCTCCAGGTGTCGCAGTGGGCGTCGAAGTGGATCACCGCCAGCGGCCGACCTAGCCACTCGCAATAGGCTCGCAGCAAGGGAAGCGTGATCGAGTGGTCGCCGCCGAGCCAGGCCATGTGGTGCCGGCGGATAAGCGGTGACACCAGCGGCCCCATCGCCTCGCGCATCCGCTCCAGGCCCGTGTTCGGAAGCGGCAGGTCGCCCGCGTCGCCAAGCTGGCCCAGCGGGGAGACGTCGAAGTGCGGGTGTGTGCCGTCGCACAGCATGTGGCTCGCCTGACGGATCGCACGCGGCCCGAAGCGCGCGCCCGGGCGGTTGGTGGTGGCACCGTCCCAGGCGACGCCCGCGACCGCATACGGCAGCGCTTCGTGGGCCGAAGGGGCCTTCAGGAAATGGTTGTCGGAAACGAAGGCGAATGAAGTCATCGTCGGCTCGATCGCGTCTGGCGTGCGGCGATGATAAGGAGGCCTCATGATCGCGCCCGCACCATGAACCCTCGCGCACCCGTCCTGGTCTTGCAAAACCTCAGCAGCGACGGCCCGGCCTACCTGGGCCGCTGGCTGCGCGATCACCACGTCGCGCACCGGGTGCTCGACACCGAGGCCGGCGACGCCTATCCCCAGCACATCGACGGCTACGGCGCGCTCGCGCTGCTGGGCGGCGCGATGAGCGCGAACGACGAACTGCCCTCACTGCGCCAGGCCGAAGCGCTGATCCTGCAGGCGATGGCGCGCGGCATTCCGGTGATCGGGCATTGCCTGGGTGGCCAGTTGATGGCACGCGCACTCGGAGCGTCGGTGACACGCTCGCCGGCGCCGGAAATCGGCTGGCAGCCGTTGCAGGTGCGCAATACACCGCAGGCGCACGAGTGGTTCGGCGCCGAGGCCTCGCACACCGTGATGCAGTGGCACTACGAGGCCTTCGGCCTGCCGGGGGGAGCGCAGTGGCTGGCCAGCAGCGCGGCGTGTCCGCACCAGGCGTTTTCGGTCGGCCCGCATCTGGCTATGCAGTTCCATCTCGAGATCGACGAAGCCAAGTTGCTCAGCTGGGTCGCTGAAGAGAGCGTGACCTGGCGCGAGGCACAGGCGGCGCACCGCAGTGTCCAGAATGCCACCGAGATCCTGGCCCGGCGCGCGCTTCACGTGGGCGCTCATCAGCGCCTGGCCGACCGCATCTACCGGCGCTGGCTGGCACCAACCGGCCTGCTCGACCGCGTCGTTGTCACGATGTGAAATCGCGGTTTCAGGCCGCGAAACTACCGTGTGTCGCAGTGCAGCATCCTGATGCCATGCGGAGAAACTATATTCCGGATCATGGAATCTTGATCTCAAGTAGTTGTTTTTAAAGAATAACTTATTTGGTCTTCTATAAGACATAAGTCTTCACAACGGCGTTGGTCGCGGCTACGCTGGGGCACCGGATTTCGACTCTTCTCTGCCACCCATCAAGGAGCCCCCCATGAGCCAACCGACCCGTGAACAACAAACCGCCGCCCTGGAGAAGGAATGGGCCGACAACCCGCGCTGGAAGGGCATCAAGCGCGGCTACAGCGCCGCCGACGTCGTGCGCCTGCGCGGGTCGCTGCAGGTTGACCACACACTGGCCAAGCGCGGTGCCGAGAAGCTGTGGAACCTGGTCAACACCGAACCCTTCGTCAACACACTCGGCGCGCTCACCGGCAACCAGGCGATGCAGCAGGTCAAGGCCGGGCTGAAGGCGATCTATCTGTCGGGATGGCAAGTGGCGGGTGACGCCAACAGCAACGGCGAGATGTACCCCGACCAGTCGCTGTACTCGGTCGACTCGGTGCCCAAGGTGGTGAAGAAGATCAACGCCACCTTCGCGCGCGCCGACCAGATCCAGTGGAGCGAAGGCAAGAACGACACCGACTACTTCGCGCCGATCGTGGCCGATGCCGAAGCCGGCTTCGGCGGCGTGCTGAACGCCTTCGAACTGATGAAGTCGATGATCGAAGCCGGCGCCGCGGGTGTGCACTTCGAGGACCAGCTCGCGTCGGTCAAGAAGTGCGGCCACATGGGTGGCAAGGTGCTGGTGCCCACACGCGAGAACGTCGCCAAGCTGGTGGCCGCCCGCCTGGCCGCCGACGTGATGGGCGTGCCCACGGTGCTGTTGGCCCGCACCGACGCCGAGGCCGCCGACCTGGTGACAAGCGACGTCGACGAGAACGACAAGCCCTTCTGCACCGGCGAGCGCACCGTCGAAGGTTTCTACCGCACGAAGAAGGGGCTCGACCAAGCCGTCAGCCGCGGCCTCGCCTATGCGCCCTACGTCGACATGCTGTGGTGCGAGACCGGCACCCCGGACCTGAAGTTCGCGAAGGACTTCGCCGACGCGATCCACGCCAAGTTCCCGGGCAAGCTGCTGGCCTACAACTGCAGCCCGTCGTTCAACTGGAAGAAGAACCTCGACGACGCGACGATCGCCAAGTTCCAGCGCGAACTCGGCGCGATGGGCTACAAGTTCCAGTTCATCACGCTCGCCGGCTTCCACAGCCTGAACTACTCGATGTTCGAGCTGGCCTACGGCTACGCACGCAACAACATGAGCGCCTTCGTCGAGATGCAGGAGAAGGAGTTCGCGGCCGCCGAACGCGGTTTCACCGCGGTGAAGCACCAGCGCGAAGTCGGCACCGGCTACTTCGACGCCGTGACGACGACTATCGAACGCGATGCGTCGACCGCCGCACTGAAGGGCTCGACCGAAGACGAGCAGTTCTTCGACGCCAAGCACGGTTGATCGGCACGCCGGGCTTGGCCCGGCCGACCGCCCCACGGCCCGCCGGTCTTGCCGACCGCGGGCCGTTTCTCATGGCTTCACCCGGATCACATGGACTGTTCGAGCATCTCGCGGTAGTCGTCGCGTGTCGCAAGGCGCGGGTTGGTCTTGTGGCAATGGTCGGCCAGCGCGCCGTCGATCACACGCTCGAAGAGCTCGGGCGTGACGCCCATCGCGGCCAGCCCGGACGGCAGCCCGAGGCGCCCGTTGAGCGCCCGCAGCGCCGCGGCGAGGTCACTGCCCTTCGCATCGCAGGTCCCGATCCCGATCGCGTGCGCCATTCGCTGCAGCCGCTGCTCACGCTGGATCGACTCCGCGGGTGCGTTGAACCTGATCACCGCGGGCAGGAAGACCGCGTTCAGCGTGCCGTGGTGAAGCCGCGGGTTCACGCCGCCCAGGCTGTGGCTCAGGCTGTGAACGCAACCCAGGCCTTTCTGGAACGCCATCGCACCCTGCATGCTGGCGCTCATCATGTTCCAGCGTGCGTCGCGGTCCTGCCCGTCGCGGGTGGCCCGCTCGACGTGGGCCCATCCGCGTGCCAGTCCGTCGAGCGCGATGCCGTCGGCGGGTGGATTCACGGCCGGCGCCATGAAGGTTTCCATGCAATGCGCGATCGCGTCCATGCCGGTGGCCGCGGTCAGCATCGGCGGCAGGCCGAGCGTCAGCGCCGGGTCGAGGAGGGCGGACTTGGGCACGATGTGCCAGCTGTGGAAACCGAGCTTGCGCCCGTCGTCGACGATCAGGATCGCACCGCGCGCGACCTCGCTGCCGGTGCCGGCCGTCGTCGGCACCGCGATCAGCGGCGCCACACGGTCGCTGATCTTCGGGCTGCCACCTTCGATCGTGGCGTAGGTCTTCAGCGGCCCGTCGTGGGTCGCGGCGATGGCCACGCCCTTGGCCAGGTCGATGCTCGAGCCGCCGCCGACGGCGATGAGCCCGTCGCACCCCGCCGCCTTGTACACGGCCGCGGCGGCACGGACCGCGACCTCGGTCGGGTTCGACGGCGTGCCATCAAAGACCGCGTGGGGCAGGTCGCCGAGCGCTGCTTCGGCCAACGCGAGCACGCCAGCAGCGCGCACACCGGCATCGGTCACGATCAGCGGACGCTGGCTGCCCATGCGTCCACACTCGGCAGGCAACAGGCTGACGCTGCCGAAGTCGAGGTGGACCTGCGTGATGTAGTAGATGAAGGCCATGTTGCTTCGCGAGGGTCGAGTCGACGCTCAGTATGCACCGGCATACTGGGCACACCCGCCGGAGATCCCTGCACCGACGAGCCTGTGAGCACCCCAACGCTGACACCGCGCATGGCTGGCTTGCTGGAACGAATCCGGCGTGCCGACCGACCGCCTTTCCATACCCTGACGCCGGCCGAGGCGCGCAGAGCCTACGCTGTGGGCGCCGAAGTGCTGGAGCCGCCGCGCGCGCCGTTGGCGCGGGTGCAGGACTTCAAGCTGCCCGGGGGCGCCGGCCACACGCTGGCGGCGAGGCTCTATGCGCCTTCGCCTGCGCGGCTGCCGGTGCTGCTCTACCTGCACGGTGGCGGCTTCGTCGTCGGCGGCATCGAGACGCACGACGCACTGTGTCGGCAACTCGCCCTGCGCAGCGGCGGCGCGGTGGTGTCGCTCGACTACCGCCTGGCACCCGAGCACCCATTCCCGGCCGCGGCCGACGACACCTGGGCCGCGCTGCGCTGGCTCGTGGGGCATGGCGGCACGCTCGGGCTCGACACACGGCGCCCGGCCGTCGGTGGCGACAGCGCAGGCGGCACGCTCGCCGCGGTGGCGGCATTGATGGCACGCGACGCCCGCCTGCCACTGGCGTTGCAGTTGCTCATCACGCCAGGTACTGCAGCCGACGCCGATTCGCCTTCGCACCTGCGCTTCGGCAAAGGCCATTTGCTCGACACACCAACCATCGACTGGTTCTTCGATCACGCCATCCCGCGCGCGCAACGAGACGACTGGCGCTTCGCGCCGCTCGAAGCGCCTGAGGTCGACGCGGTCGCGCCGGCCTGCGTCGTGCTGGCCGAGTGCGACCCGCTGGTCGACGAAGGCATCGCCTATGCCGACCGGCTGCGCGCGGCGGGTGTGCCGGTGTCGCTGGAGCTCTACCGCGGTGTCACGCACGACTTCATCAAGATGGGCCGCGTGCTGCCCGAATCGGCGCTGGCGCTCGACGCCTGTGCCACGGCCTTGCAAGGAGCCTGGTTCCCATGAGACGCACCACCTTCCGTTTCTTCGAGCGCCTTCGCGTGCGCTGGGTCGAGGTCGACATGCAGCAGATCGTCTTCAACGGCCACTACCTGATGTTCTTCGACGCCGCGGCCGCGGGCTACTGGCGAGCGATGGCGATGCCCTACCAAGACACGATGGCTCGTCTCGGTGGCGACCTCTACGTGCGCAAGGCCACGGTCGAGTACCTCGGATCGGCGCGCTACGACGACGTGCTCGAGATCGGCCTGCGCTGCGAACGCATCGGCAGTTCGTCGATCGTCTTCAGCGCCGCGGCATTCCGCGACGAGTCTGCGCTCGTGACCGGCGAGCTGGTCTACGTGTTCGCCAACCCGGCGACGCAGACCTCTTTGCCGGTGCCGCCGCCGCTGCGCGAGGTGCTCCACGCCTTCGAGTCCGGCGCGGCGATGGTGTCGACCACGCTCGGCAGCTGGGTCGAGCTCGGGCCCCATGCGCAGTTGCTGCGCAAGGCGGTCTTCGTCGACGAGCAGAAGATTCCCGCCGAACTCGACGCCGACGGCGACGACGCCGCCGCCGTGCATGCCTTGGCCCACAACCGCTTTGGCCAGGCACTTGCGACCGGGCGCCTGACCGAGTCGTCGGCGGGCGTCGGCAAGATCGGGCGCATGGCGGTGCTGCACGGCGTGCGCGGCGCCGGTGTCGGTCGCGCTGTGCTCGACGCGCTGTGCGGCGCCGCGCGCGAACGCGGCCTGCACGAGCTGATGCTGCACGCGCAGCGCAGTGCCGTGCCGTTCTACTCCCGGGCCGGCTTCACTCCGCGCGGGTCCAGCTTCGAAGTCGCCGGCATCGAACACCAGGCGATGGCACGCGCGCCATGATCACAGTGCGCTGAAGACCTCGGTGTGGCGCTCGCCGCGCAGGTGCGGCGCGAGCTGCCGCGCCGCGGCCGATTCGATGGTTTCCTGCAGCACGGCATCGACGCCGCCAGCGTGGCTGTAGACCTCCATCAGCGTGACCTCGTCGAGGCCCCCTTCGCTGCGTTCCTCACTGCGACGGTACAAGGCCGCGGCGAGCCCAGCGTGGTGGCGCCGCAGTTCTGCCTGCATCGCCATGGCCGCGGCGGCCGCCGCCGCGGCCGAGTCGTGGCGCGTCTTCCAGTAGACGAAGAGCTGGCGTCGCGCCGCTTCGTTCACGCCGCCTCGGCGGGAAAGGCGTAGGGCAGGGGGGCGATCGACAGCAGCGCATCGCCCGCACGCAGTTCGCCCGGGGTCTGGGTCGCTGCGATCTTCAGCTCCACCAGCGCCGCGTGGCCACCCTGGGGCGCGGGGGCCGCGAGCGCCACCATGCCGGCCGGCTGCGCCGGGTCGGCACTGTGGAAAACCTCGGCGCCGGGTGCCAGCGGGCCGCTGCTGTGGACCAGGAACGCACGCCGCTTCAGGGTGCCGCGGTACTGGCTGCGGGCGACGATCTCCTGCCCCGGGTAACAGCCCTTCTGGAAGTTGACGCCACCCACGAGTTCGAGGTTCACCATTTGCGGCACGAATTGTTCGGCGGTGGCGGCAACGATGCGTGCGACACCGCTCTGCACCTCGAGCCAGCACCAGTGGTCGGGCTCGAGCGATTGCAGCGCAGGTGCGGGTGCAGCGGCGGGCTGGGCGAGCAGGAAGCGCGCGCTGCCGGCGCCGTCGGGCAGGCGAACGACCTGGGCATCCCCGCGGTCGGCCTTGGCCCACGCCTCGGCAGGCGCGGCGTCACCGAGCCAGCGCAGCGCGGCCACGCCGGCCAGGCCGTAGAGCGCGATCGAGCCGGTCGCGTCGCTGAGCTTGCACTTCGCGCGCAGCACGAACATCGACAGACGCTTCAAAGTCTGCGCCAGCAGGTCGGCACTGCACGCGAGCAGCACCTCGTCAGGGCCGCCGCGCCAGGCAATGAAGCTGGCCTGCAGGCGCCCCTTGGCCGAGCAGTAGCCGGCCAGCCGCGCCTGCGTGGCATCGAGTTGCAGGAAGTCCTGGGTCAGCTGGCCGTGCAAAAAGGTGTCGGCGTCGGCGCCGCGGGCCAGGATCAGGCCCCAGTCGGCGAGCCGCAGCGCGCCTTCCGGGGCGGCGGTGCGCGCACGGGTGTCGTCCATCGCTTCATTATCATCGTCGGCCATGTCTTCCAAGCCGCGGGGGCAAAGCCTCCTCCTCACCCTGCTGGTGCTCGTGATCCTCGCCGCGGCGCTCGCGGCGGGCGGCGCTTGGTGGTGGCTGGACCGGCCCCTGCCGTTGGCGCAGCCGCAAGTCGAACTCTCGATCGAGCCGGGCACATCACCGCGAGAAGTGGCGCAGCGCTGGGTCGACGCCGGGGTGCAGGTGCCGCCGGCCCTGCTGTACGAGTGGTTCCGCTGGTCCGGTGACGCGAAACGCATCCGCGCCGGCAGCTACGGCATCGAGACCGGCGCCACGCCGCGCACGCTGCTGCAGAAGATGGTGCAGGGCGACGAACTGCTCGAGTCGGTGCGGTTGATCGACGGTTGGACCTTCCGCCAGGTGCGGGCCGAGCTCGCGCGGGCAGCCCACTTGCGGCCGGCCAGCGCCGGGATGTCCGAGGCGCAAGTCATGGCCGCCGTCGGCGCACCGGGCGTCGCGGCCGAAGGGCGCTTCTTCCCCGACACCTATGTCTACAGCCGCGGCGTGAGCGACCTCACGGTGCTCACGCGCGCGCGCGCCGAGATGCAGCGCCGTCTCGACACCGTCTGGGCCGAGCGCGCTCCCGGACTGCCGCTGAAATCACCCGACGAGGTGCTGACCCTGGCGTCGATCGTCGAGAAGGAAACCGGCGCAGCCGCCGAGCGCGGCTTGATCGCGGGCGTGTTCCTGAACCGGCTGCGCATCGGCATGCCCCTGCAGACCGACCCGAGCGTGATCTACGGCCTGGGCGAGGTTTTCGACGGCAACCTGCGCAAGCGCGACCTGCTCGCCGACGCGCCCTACAACACCTACACCCGCGCCGGCCTGCCGCCGACGCCGATCGCGATGCCCGGACTCGCGTCGCTGCGCGCCGCGGTGAAGCCGCAGCCGACCAAGGCGCTCTACTTCGTCGCCCGCGGCGACGGCAGCAGCGCCTTCAGCGAAACGCTCGCCGACCATAATCGTGCGGTGAACAAGTACCAGCGCGGCCGGCCATGAACCAGCTGGGTTCCACGCCCCGGCCACCCGGCCGATTCCTCACCTTCGAAGGCATCGACGGTGCCGGCAAGTCGTCCCACATCGAAGCCCTGGCCGAGTCGCTGCGGGCGCGCGGGCACGGCGTGCTGGTCACGCGCGAGCCCGGCGGCACCGCGCTGGCCGAGGCGCTGCGCGAACTGGTGCTGCAGCGGCCGATGGACGTGATGACCGAGGCACTGCTGGTCTTCGCAGCCCGCCGCGACCACCTCCAGCAGCGCATCGAGCCCGCGCTCGCCGCCGGCCAGACGGTGCTCTGCGACCGCTTCACCGACGCGACCTTCGCCTACCAGGGCGGTGGCCGCGGCTTCGACCTCGGCACGCTGGCGCAGCTCGAGCGCTGGGTGCAGCAGGGGCGCCAGCCTGACCTGACCTTGTGGTTCGACCTGCCGGCCACCATCGCCGCCGAGCGTCGTGCTGGCGCACGCGCGCCCGACCGCTTCGAAGCCCAGGACACGGCCTTTTTCGAACGTGTTCGCGCGGGTTATGCGGCGCGCCTGGGCGCCGACCCGGCGCGTTTTGTGGTGCTCGACGCCAGCCAGTCGCGTGAAGCCGTGCGCGCGCAGATCGAGCAGGCGCTCGGAGCACGGGCATGGTGGTAGGCGAAGACGGCGCCTTGCCGCTGCCGTGGTTGCGTGCGCCGCTCGACGACGCGTTGGGGCGCCAGCGCGCGCATGCCTTGCTCGTGCACGGCGCACCCGGGATCGGCGCGCTGGAGTTCGCGCTCGTGCTGGCCCAGGCCTGGCTGTGCGAAGCGCCCGGCGACGAAGACATACCGCGCCCCTGCGGCCGCTGTGCCAGCTGCCGCCTGGTGCAGGCGCGCTCGCACCCCGACCTCAAACTGCGGGTGCCCGAAGAACTGGCACTGTCAATCGACTGGCCGGTCTCGGTCGACGAAAAACGCAAGCCGAGCCGCCAGATCAGGATCGACGAGGTGCGCGATGCCACCGACTGGGTCGTCACCACGCCGGCGCGTGGGCGTGCCAAGGTGCTGGTGCTGCACCCCGCCGAGGCGATGAACCCTGCCGCCGCGAGCGCGCTGCTGAAGACGCTCGAAGAACCGCCCGCGGGCGCCCGTCTGGTGCTCAGCGCCGCCGAGCCCGCCAGCCTGATGCCGACGATCCGCAGCCGCTGCCAGCAGATGACGCTGGGGGCGCCGTCGGTTGGCGAAGCCCTGGCCTGGCTGGCCGGGCAGGGTGTCGCCGACGGCGGCGTCTTGCTCGCCGGGGCCGGCGGCCGCGTGCTCGACGCGCTGGCGCTGCACCGCGAAGGCCTGACCGCAGCCGTCTGGGCCGGCCTGCCCGCGAGCGTGGCAAGGGGTCAGGCGGGGGCGTTGGCCGGCTGGCCCGTGCCGCGAATGCTCGACACGCTCCAGAAACTGTGCCACGACGCCATGGTTGCGGCCGTCGGTGGGGTGCCACGATTCTTTCCGGCAGCCTCCGTGCCGGCGTCGGCATCGCTGCCGGCACTCGATCTTTGGCGGCGAGGCCTTCAGCGCGTGCGCCGGAATGCCGATCACCCCTGGAGCGAGCCGCTCCTGTTCGACGCCCTCGTTGCCGAGGGGCGGGCCGCGCTGGCGCCTGCAGCGTCGTCCTCTGCACGCAGCCGCTCCGAGGAGACTGCATTGGATACACTGAAGCCATGAACGCCCCCGCCACCCGCCCTGCGACCACGCCAGCGACCGCGCCAGCCCCTGCAGGCGCAGCCGCGCGGCCGAGCGTGATCCAGCTCGTGTTCCGCGAGAAGGGCGCGCTCTACGCCGCCTACATGCCGGTGCTGGCCGACGGCGGCCTGTTCGTGCCGACCTCGCGCGACTACCGCCTGGGCGAAGACATCTACCTGCTGCTGTCGCTGCCTGACGACCCGCAGCGTTACCCGGTCGCCGGCAAGGTGGCTTGGGTGACACCGCCGAACGCGTCGGGTGGCCGAACCCAGGGTGTCGGCGTGCGCTTCCCGAGCGACGAGAAGACACGCGCGCTGAAGGTCAAGATCGAAGAAGTCCTGGGCACCGCCATTTCAGGCGCCAAGCCGACGCAAACGATCTGAAGCGCGCTCCCAGCGCGGCCGGGGCATGTTCGTCGATTCGCACTGCCACCTGAGCTTCCCGGGCCTGCACGAGCGCATCACCGAGGTGAGGGCGGCGATGGCCGCTGCGAGCGTCGACCGCGCGCTGTGCATCTGCACCACGATCGAGGAGTTCCCGGACGTGCACCAGCTGGCGCTGGAGCACCCCAACTTCTGGTCCAGCGTGGGTGTGCACCCGGACAACGAAGGTGTCACCGAGCCCAGCGTCGACGATCTGGTGCAGCGCGCCGGCCTGCCGCGTGTGGTCGCGATCGGCGAGACGGGGCTCGACTACTACCGCCTGAACGGCCGTTCGGTGGCCGACATGGCCTGGCAGCGTGAGCGCTTTCGCACCCACATCAGCGCTGCACAGGTCACGCAACTGCCGCTCATCGTGCACACCCGCAGCGCCAGCGAGGACACCCTGGGCATCCTGCGCGACGAGGGCGCCGGCCGTGTCGACGGTGTCTTCCATTGTTTTACCGAAACCATGGCGGTGGCGCGGGCGGCGCTCGACATGGGCTTCTACATCTCGTTTTCCGGCATCCTGACCTTCAAGAACGCGGCCGAGCTGCGGGACGTCGCGCGCATGGTGCCGCTCGATCGTTGCCTGATCGAGACCGACAGCCCGTACCTGGCACCGGTGCCGTTTCGCGGCAAGCCCAACATGCCGGCGTACGTGCCGCACGT
>DATDER010000327.1:0-15713 GCA_036523095.1 Rubrivivax sp. | reverse complement strand
CCGTTCTGGCCTTGCACCAGCGCAATCCATTGCCCCGTGCCGTCGGCGTTGAACTTGGCCGCGTACAACGTGCCGCTGTCGAGCAGGCTGGCGTTGGCCGCGCGGTTGCTGGGGTCGACCTTGGCGCTCGGCACGAACTTGTAGATGCAGCCCGGCGTGCCGTCGTCGCCCATGTAGAGCGCCATGTTGTTGGCCGCATCGAGCATGTACGCCGTGTTCTCGTGGTCGAAGCGGCCGAGCGCGGTGCGCTTGACCGGCAGGCCGGCGAGCGTGTTCTGCGGATCGATCTCGACCACCCAGCCGTAGCCGGTTTCGGCCTGCGTCGGGTCGAGGTAGTTGTCGGTGCTCTCTTCGCACGTGAGGTAGGTGCCCCAGGGCGTTTCGCCGCTGGCGCAGTTGTTGAGCGTGCCGACCACCGTGGTGCCGACCACGGCCGCGGCCGGGCCGCTGACGTTGAAGACGGTGTTGCCGCTGTAGCGTTTGTTGTAGGCCGAGCCGGCCTTGACCGCCCACTTTCCGGCAACGAGTTCGACCTCGATCACCGACACCCCCACTGCCGACAGCGCGATCTTCTTCTGCTCTGGCGTTGCCGTGGCGGCGTTGAAGGCGGTGGCGGACAGGATCTGGAAGTCGGGGTACTCGTGGTTCACCGCGAGCAGCCCGCGCTGGTTGGCGTCGACACCCGGCAACTCGTAGAAGTGCATGCCGTCGTGGTTGCCGCCGGCCAGCTTCTCGGTCTCGGCCGAGCCGAGGAAGGCACCGGCAAAAGCTGTCGCACCGGGCGCCACGGCGTCGCCGGCGGCGAACAGCACCTCGGCGGTGTAGCCCGCGGGCACGATGACGGCGTCGGACGTGGCGGCGCCGACGCGGCCGAAGTCGACGTCGAAAGAACTGTCGGCCACCGGGGCGGCGGCCGCGCTGTCATCGTCATCGCCACCGCAGGCCGCGAGACCGCCGCCGAAGAGGACGGCGAGCGAGGCGCCGAAGCCGCCGCGCAAGAGGGCACGTCGCGGCACAGGCGCCTGCAGCAGCAGGTCGTCGAACATCTGCCCCGGCACGCGGCGCGTTTCGGTTTGGCAGACGGGGGCGCAGTTCGCGCGGGCACGGTCGGTCAGGTAAGACATGAAAGAGGTTCCTCGTTGGCGTTGGCTACAAACGAGAACCATAAAAAGCGCAGATGACGGCGTCATGTCGGTTCGGCGACAACTTGCGCCGTCGTGCGCGCGCGCCGCACACGCCGTGTCAAGCCTGTGTCGCGACAAGCACCGAATAAGCCTTGAAGACCGCGGTCGCGGCACTGCCCACCTTCAGGCCCAGGCTCTCGACACCCTCGTTGGTGACGCTGGCGGTGATGACGGCGCCGCCCGGCAGGGTCAGCACCACCAGCGACGACACCGCGCCGTATTCGATGCGCGACACCGTGCCGGCCAACTGGTTGCGCGCCGACAGCTGCCAGCCCGCGAAGTCGGTCACGAGCACGATTGCCGAGGCCTTGACGAGCGCGAGCGCTTCCTGCCCTTTCTTCAACTTGAGACGTTTGGCCGCGGCACTGGTGAGCGTGGCGGTGATCTCGCCGCCGCCCTTCAGGGCGATCGTCACCTGGGCCGAGACCGGTCCGACCTCTACCGCCGACACGGTGCCGGCAAACTGGTTGCGGGCGGTGGTCTTCATCGACATTCTCCTGAGCAACCCTTGCAGGGCCGGGTCTTGGGCGAGCAGCGTTTCCTGCGTGCGCAGGAAGTCGCGGTGCCTGGATTGAAGTTGTTGCCAGGCCCGCAGCAGGCTTTGCGCGGCGGGCGTGAGCAGCGTGCCGCCGCTGCCGGTTTCGAGCAACGGTTCGTTCGCCAGGTTGCAGGCGGCGTCGAGCAGCAGCCAGGCGCCCTTGTAGCTGAAGCCCGCCGTGCGCGCGGCGCGGTTGATCGAACCGGTGCGGCCGACGGCCTCCAGAAGCGCGAAGAAGCGCGCGTCGAGCCGGCCCGCGAGCTGGAGCTCGGCGCTGAGGAGCGTGCCGTCAGCCATGCCTCAGGCCATCAGCGCCACGGTCTTGACCTGGGCCCAGACCGGCACGCCGGGTGCCAGACCCAGCGTGTGTGCCGAGCGCCGTGTCAGCCGCGCCACCACGGGCACGTTGCCCACCCGCACCCGGACCAGCGTCAATGCGGGATGGACGTCGTCGGCCATCGCTTCCACGGTGCCCTGCAACTGGTTGCCGATGCTGCTGGCGGGCTGGGGCGCCAGTGCCAGGCTCACGTCGCGCGCCAGCACACGGACGCGCACGTGCTGGCCCAGCGCCAGACCCTGGTCGCGTGCCCACAGGCTCGACGTGCCGCCGGCCACATCGAGCCGTGCCAGCTGCCACGGCTCGTCGCGCGCGCCGACCACGCCGTCGAGCACCACGCCGGCGTCGTCACCCCGCGCCAGCGGCAGGTCCAGGCGCGACAACAAGTCGGCCAGCGCGCCGCTCGCGAGCACGCGGCCGGCGTCCATCAGCACCAGGTGATCAGCCAGCTGCGTCACCTCGTCCAGCGCATGGCTGACGTAGACGATCGGCAATGCCAGCTCGCTGTGCAGGCGCAGCAGGTAGGGCAACAGCTCCGCCTTGCGCCGCGCGTCCAGCGCCGCAAGCGGCTCGTCCATCAGCAGCAGGCGCGGGCTGCTCGCCAGCGCGCGTGCGATCGCGACCCGCTGGCGCTCGCCGCCCGACAGCGTGCTCGTTCTGCGCGCCATCAGCGGACCGATGCCGAGCAGATCGACGACCTGGTCGAGTGCGATGCGGCGCTCGCCGGCTGTGATGCGCTTGAGGCCGTAGTCGAGATTGCGCCGAACGTCCAGGTGCGGGAACAGCGCGGCCTCCTGGATCACGTAGCCCAGCGCGCGGCGGTGCGTCGGCACGAAGTGGCCGGTGCTGTCGTCCTGCCAGACCGCGCCTTCGAGCGTGACACGGCCGGCGGCGCGCTCCAGGCCGGCGAGCGCCCTCAGCACGGTCGTCTTGCCACAACCCGAGGGACCGAAGACCGCGCTCACGGCGCGGCCCGGCAGGCGCAGCGCCACGTCGAGCGTGAAGCCGGGCCGAGCCAGTCGCAGATCGGCTTCGATCATGGCGTGGCCGCCACCGGCCGTTGCGGCCGGTTCAACGCATACAGGGCCACCAGCACGAGCAGCGCAAACAACAGCATGCCGGCGGCGAGGCGGTGGGCATCGGCGAACTCGGCCGCTTCGACGTGTTCGAAGATCGCCACCGAGAGCACCCGCGTCTCGCCCGGGATGTTGCCGCCGATCATCAGCACGACACCGAACTCGCCCACCGTGTGCGCAAAACCCAGCACCGTCGCGGTGAGCAGGCCCGGGCGTGCGAGCGGCAGCGCGACGCTGAAGAAGCGGTCCCAGGCGCCCGCACGCAGCGTCGCCGCGGCTTCGAGCGTGCGTTCGGGGATCGCCTCGAAGGCCTGCTGCAGCGGCTGCACCACGAAGGGCAGCGAGTACAGCACCGAGGCCACGACCAGACCACCGAAGGTGAAGGGCAGCCGCCCCAGCCCCAGCGCCTGCGTGAACTGCCCCACCGGCCCCTGCGGGCCCATCAGCAGCAGCAGGTAGAAGCCCAGCACCGTCGGCGGCAACACCAGCGGCAGCGCCACCAGCGAGGCCCACACCGGCTTGAAGCGCGACGCCGTGCGCGCCAGCCACCACGCCAGCGGCGTGCCCACGAGCAACAGCAGCAGCGTGCTCAGCCCCGCCAGCGCAGCGGTCAGGCGGATGGCAGTCAAATCCCCCGCGCTCAAAACCCATACCCGTAAGACTGGATCACGCTGCGTGCGGCATCACTCTTCAGATAGTCCAGCAACGCCGTCGCGGCGGGATTGCCCTCGCCGGCCTTGAGCCGCACCGCGTCCTGCCGGATCGGGCTGTGCAACGAGGGCGGCACGAGCCAGCTCGAGCCGCTGGCCGGCTTGCCGGGCACCGCCACCTGCGACAGCGCGACGAACCCGAGTTCGGCGTTGCCGGTGACGACAAACTGGTAGGCCTGCGCGATCGACTCGCCCATCACGAGCCGCGGTGCCAGTGACTCGCCCAGCCCGCGCGACCGCAACACCTCCATCGCCGCCCGCCCGTAAGGCGCGAGCTTGGGGTTCGCGATCGCCAGGTGGGCAAAGCGGGTCGATCCCAGCACGGCGCCCTGCCCGTCCACCAGCCCCGGCTGCGCGCTCCACAACACCAGGCGGCCGGTGGCGTAGGTGAAGTTGCTGCCCGCGACGGCCTGGCCTTCGGCGACGAGCCGGGCGGGTGTGTCGTCGTCGGCCGCGATCAGCACGTCGAAGGGCGCGCCGGCAATGATCTGTGAATAGAAGCGGCCCGTCGCGCCGGGTGTCAGCTTGATCGTGTGGCCGGTGGCCGCGCTGAAGGCCGCGCCGACGCGCTCCATCGGCACCGCAAAGTTGGCCGCGACAGCCACCCGCACCTCGGCAGCGCCGGCCGCACCGGCACAGGCGATAACAGCACCCAGAATGGCGGCAACGGGGATGCGCATGGATCGGCTCGGTGGTGGCGGCATGGCGCCAGGATTTCAACGAGTTTAGGACATTGTTATGTACCTCACTACACAACCATTCTAGGAAACCATGCCCAAACCCCGATCCGGCCCCACGCTTCCAATCCAGCGCTACCTCTTCAGTCCCGTCGCGCGCCGTGTCTGGGCTGCGCTGTTGTGCCTGCTGGCGCTGCTCACGGTCTACGCCGCACTCAGTCCGAAACCGCCCGATCAGCTCAACCTGGGCTGGGACAAGGCGAACCACGCGACCAGCTTCGCCATGCTCGCCGCCGTGGGGGTGTTCGCGTTGCAAGGGGTGGCCCATGCGGGTCTGCGGCTGTCGGCGGGTTTGTTCGTGCTCGGCGCGGCGATCGAAGTGGCGCAAACGATGGTGCCTGGACGCCGTGGCGATGCGCTCGACTTGCTGGCCGACACGCTGGGCATCGTGCTCGGCTTGCTCATCGGCACCGTGGTGGCACGCCACTTCGAGCGCCGGCGCCAGCCCCGTGGCCCGGCGCCGGACGCACTGCCGTCAGGGCACTGAGGGGCCGCGCCGTCTGAGGGCGGCAGGTGCTGCGGGCGCCGCACCGCGCACGGCCCCGAGGCCGCCGAAGAAGAGGTCGGCCACGATGGGCGCCAGCGCGTCATGCGTGAGCCGCCCTTCGGGTCGGAGCCAGGTGAAGGTCCAGTTGATCATGCCGAAGAGCAGCATCGCGAGCGGCTTGCGCAACTGCGCATCCAGCGCCGGGCGTGCCTCGGCGATCGCGCCGGCAAAGGCGGCGACCACCCGCCGCTCGCCCGCGAGCACCGTCTTGCGCGCCGCGTCGGGCAGGAACTTCACGTCTTCGGTCAGCACACGGTGTTCGTCGCGCGCGCCGGCGTAGGCGTGCATGAACCGCTCGATGAGCTCGCGCAGGCGGTCGCCCGGGTTGCGCGACGCCGGCACCTCGCGCACCAGCGCTTCGAGCCGCTCGACATGCGCACGCGCGATGTGCTCGAGCAATCCCGACTTGTCGCTGAAGTAGTGGTAGAGCGTGGCCTTGGAGACACCGCACGCGGCCGCGACCTCGTTCATCGTGGTGGCGGTGTAGCCGCGGCGCGCAAACAACGCCGCTGCCGCGGAAAGTATCTGCGTGTGCTGGTCGTCGTAGGTCGCGGCACGCGGGCGGGCCATTCAGCGCTCGTCGAAGGACACCACGACACGTTCCGTCAGCGGGTGCGCCTGGCAGGTCAGGACGAAGCCGGCAGCCAGGTCGGCCGGCTCAAGCGCGAAGTTGCGGTCCATGCGCACACGCCCCTGCAGCAACTTGGCACGGCAGGTGGCGCACACACCCGACCGGCACGAATACGGCACGTCGAGGCCGGCGCGCGACGCCGCGTCGAGCAGGCTCGTGTCGCCCGGCCGGTAGTCGAACTCGCGGGTCACGCCGTCGCGCACGACGGCAATGCGGGCCTGGCCTGCATCACCCGGCAGCGCCGGATGCAGGTCGCCCTGCACCTGTTCGGGCGGGATGCCGAAACGTTCGATGTGGATGCGTTCCGGCGGGATGCCGGCCGCGCGCAGCGAGCCTTCAGCCTCGTCGTTCATCGCATGCGGGCCGCAGACAAAAGCCTCGTCCACCGACTGCGGGTCGACCAGCGTGCGCAGGAAGAGGCCGATGCGTTCACGGTCGAGCCGGCCCGCGTGCAGCGGCGAGTCGCCCTGCTCGCGCGAGAACACCGGGTGCAGCACCAGCCGCGCGAGGTGGCGGTTCTTCAGGTCCTCGAGTTCTTCCTTGAACATCGTCGACGCCGCGCTGCGGTTGCCGTAGAGCAGCGTGCAGCGGCTCGCCGGCTCGCTCGTCAGGACCGTCTTGACGATCGACAGGATCGGCGTGATGCCGCTGCCGCCGGCGATGGCAAGCACGTGGCGCGGACCGCCGCCCACGGACGCGGCAGCGCCGAATCGGCCCTGCGGCTCCATCACGTCGAGAAGGTCACCGCACTTGAGCGTGCCGTGCGCCCAGGTCGAGAAGACACCGCCCTGCACGCGCCGCACACCCACGCGCAGCGCCTCGCCGGCCGCGGCGCAGATCGAATAGGAACGGCGTAGGTCATCGGCGCCGTGGCCGCGCCGCAGCGTCAGGTACTGGCCGGGCGTGAAGCGGAAGGTGTCCTGCAACTCCGCGGGCACGTCGAAGGACACGAGCACGGCTTCGTCGGTGTCGGGCTGCACCGAGCTGACACGCAGGGGATGAAAGTGGATCCCACTCATGGGGCCCCCAAGGCGCTGGGCGCCGTCACCCCGAGCGGGAGTGAGCGTCTTGGGAGCGGCTCGGCGACGTTCATAGGGCTTTGAAGTGCTCGAACGGCTCGCGGCAGGCCAGGCAGCGGTAGATCGACTTGCACGCGGTGGCGCCGAAGGCGCTCAGGCGCTCGGTCTGCGGGCTCCCGCAACGCGTGCAGGCCACGCCGCGCGCGATGAAGTGGACGGTGCCCTCCCCTGCCGGCCCCGGCGGCGCGATGCCGTACTCACGCAGCTTGCGCCGGCCTTCGCTGCTGATCCAGTCGCTGCTCCACGCCGGCGCGCGGCGCAGGCTGACACGCGCCGGGCCGAGGCCGGCGGCGTCGAGCGCGTTGCGCACGTCGGCGCAGATGACTTCGGTCGCCGGACAGCCGGAATAGGTGGGTGTGAGCACGACGTCGAGGCCGTCGTCATCGGCGAGCGAGACCTCGCGCACGAGACCCAGGTCGCGCACCGACAAGGCGGGCACCTCGGGGTCGAGCACGCCGTCCAGGACGACCCAGGCTGCGTCGATCCGGCCCCTGACAGCCGCTCCGCACATCACCAGCGCCCGCCCGGAAAGCTGCGCTGCAGGTGCTGCATCTCGGCCAGCATGAAACCGAGGTGTTCGCTGTGCACACCGCGGCTGCCGGTGCTCAGGAAGGCGGTGCCGGCGGGGGGTGCGAGCAGCGCTTCGGCGAACACGGCGTCGATCTCGGCGTGCCAGTCAGCGCGCAGTTCGCTGCGGCGCGGGCCGAGGCCCCATTGCGATGCAGCGGTGTCGACGGCGTCGTCGACGAACATCTCGGCGGTGTAGGGCCAAGCACGTGCGAGCGCGGCGTGCATGCGCGCCGCCGACTCGGCCGTGCCGTCACCGAGCCGGACCGTCCACTGCGCGGCATGCGCCTGGTGGTAACGCGCTTCCTTGACCGCCTTGCCGGCGATCGCGGCCAGTTCGCTGTCGGCCGAGGCCATGAGCCGCTGCCACTGCAGCTTGAACCAGACCGACACGAAGAGGTTGCGCAACACCGCGTCGGCGAAGTCGCCACCGGGCGCGTGTGCGCTGCTGCGCCGCATCGGCTGCTCGACCAGCGTGAGGTTGAAGAAGTCGCGTTCTTCGCGCAGGAAGGCGAGCTGGTCTTCGTCGTGGCCCTGGCCGTCGAGCGCGGCGGCGTGGGTCAGCAGCGCACGGGCCTGCCCCAGCAGGTCGAGCGCCAGGTTGCTGAAGGCGATGTCTTCCTCGAGCACCGGCGCGTGGCCGCTCCATTCCGACAGGCGCTGGGCGTGGATCAGCGCGGTGTCGGCCAGGCGCAGCACATAGCGCACGCCCGGCGCGGCGCTGACGCCGATGGAAGTCACCGCCATCACAGATGGTCCACCGCCTGCGGCAGTGTGTAGAACGACGGGTGGCGGTAGACCTTGTCTTCCGCCGGGTCGAAGTACATGTCCTTGTCGCCCGGGTCCGACGCGGTGATCTGGCTCGAAGGCACGACCCAGACGCTGCAGCCCTCCTGGCGGCGGGTATAGACCTCGCGTGCCAGTTGCAGGGCCAGCGCGGCGTCGGGCGCGTGCAGGCTGCCGCAGTGTTTGTGGTCGAGGCCGGCCTTGGGCCGGATGAAAACCTCCCACAACGGCCACTCGGCCGTTGTTCCCGGTGCGGGCCAATCGCTTCTTGTCGGTTCGCTCATGCGGCTTGCTCCTTGGTCGCTTGTTTTCGCGCATGCGCCAGCGCCGCATCACGCACCCAGGCGCCGTCGTCCCAGGCCTTCACACGCGCGTCCAGCCGTTCCTTGTTGCAGGGCCCGTCGCCGCCCACGACACGCCAGAACTCGGCCCAGTCGATGGGACCGAAGTCGTGGTGACTGCGCGATTCGTTCCACTTCAGCAGTGGGTCCGGCAGCGTGACGCCCAGCACCCGCGCCTGCTCGACACAAGCGTCGACGAATTTCTGCCGCAGCTCGTCGTTGCTGATGCGCTTGATGCCCCAGCGTGCCGACTGCGCGCCGTGGGTGCTTTCGGCGTCGGGCGGGCCGAACATCATCAGCGAAGGCCACCACCAGCGGTCCACCGCGTCCTGCACCATCGTGCGCTGCGCGTCGGTGCCGCCTTGCATCATCGTCAGCAGCGACTCGAAACCCTGGCGCTGGTGGAAGCTCTCTTCGCGGCAGATGCGCACCATCGCACGTGCGTAGGGCGCGTAGGAACAGCGTGTGAGCGGCACCTGGTTCATGATCGCCGCGCCGTCGACGAGCCAGCCGATGGTGCCGACGTCGGCCCAGCTCAGCGTGGGGTAGTTGAAGATGCTGCTGTACTTCGCCCTGCCGCTGTGCAGTGCGGCCAGCATCTCGTCGCGGCTGGTGCCCAGGGTCTCTGCCGCCGAATAGAGGTAGAGGCCGTGGCCGGCTTCGTCCTGCACCTTCGCGAGCAGGATCGTCTTGCGCTTGAGCGTCGGCGCGCGCGTGATCCAGTTGCCCTCGGGCAGCATGCCCACGATCTCGGAGTGCGCGTGCTGGCTGATCTGGCGCACCAGCGTCTTGCGGTAGTGCGCGGGCATCCAGTCCTTGGCCTCGATCGGCGTGCCGGCGTCGATGCGGGCGTCGAAACGTGCCTCCAGCGCGGCCTCTTCGGCCGACCGCAGCGCCTGGCGCTCCTCCTTCGGCGCGGTGTCCATGGCCTGGGTGTACATGCACGAACTCCTTACTTCGGACGTTTGTCGACCACGCGCCGCGCCTTGCCCACCAACGTGCGTTCGATCGAATCAGGCAGACCGACATCGACGCTCGTGCTCACGCCGACGAGTGTCTTGATGCGTTGCTGCAGCACTGCGCCGATGGCCGCCCGGTCAACGCCCGCATGCGCGGGCTGCACCTCGCAGCGCACCTGCACCTCGTCGAGCACGCCTTCGCGTGTGACGACGAGCTGGTACTGCCCTGACAACTGGCCCTGCTGCAGCACCAGCTCCTCGATCTGCGTCGGGAACAGGTTGACGCCGCGGATGATCAGCATGTCGTCGCTGCGGCCAACGATCTTGCCCATGCGGCGCATGCTGCGCGCCGTGGGTGGCAGCAGTCGTGTGAGGTCGCGGGTGCGGTAGCGGATGACCGGCAGCGCTTCCTTCGTCAACGTCGTGAAGACGAGTTCGCCTTCGCTGCCGCCCTTCTTGTCGTCATACGGCAGCACCTCGCCCGTGAGCGGGTCGACGATCTCGGGATAGAAGTGGTCTTCCCAGATCACCGGGCCGTCCTTGGCCTCGATGCATTCGCTGGCCACGCCGGGGCCCATCACCTCGCTCAGGCCGTAGATGTCGACGGCGTCGATGGCGGCACTGTTCTCGATCTCGCGCCGCATCGCTTCGGTCCACGGCTCGGCGCCGAAGATGCCGACGCTGACCGACATCGCCCGCGGGTCCAGCCCCTGGCGCCTGAACTCCTCGACGATCACCTGCATGTAGCTCGGCGTGACCATGATGATGTCGGGCTCGAAGTCGACGATCAGCTGGACCTGCTTCTCGGTCTGGCCGCCGCTCATCGGCACCACGGTGCAGCCGAGCTTTTCGGCGCCGTAGTGCGCGCCCAGGCCGCCTGTGAAGAGTCCGTATCCGTAGGCCACGTGCACGATGTCGCCGGCACGCCCGCCAGCGGCGCGGATCGAACGGGCCACCAGGTCGGCCCAGCGCTCGATATCGCCCTGCGTGTAACCCACCACGGTGGGTTTGCCGGTGGTGCCCGACGATGCGTGCACCCGCACCACCTGCTCGCGCGGCACCGCGAACATGCCGAAGGGATAGTTCGCGCGCAGGTCGGCCTTGCTTGTCAAAGGGAACTTCGCCAGGTCGGCGAGCGTCCTGCAATCGCTTGGATGCACCCCGTTTGCGTCGAAGGTGCGGCGGTAGTGCGGCACCTTGTCGTAGGCGACGCCGAGCGTGGCTTGCAGGCGCCTGAGTTGCAGCGCCTGCAGTTCGTCGGCGCTGGCCTTTTCGATCGGCTCCAGGTCACCGGGTGCGGCTTGCTTCACGGGCATCTTCAGCCGCCTCGTGTGCAAGGCAGGCCTGGGACCACCAGCCGGCCCTTCATCGTGTAGGAGCGTCCGCGAAAAGCCGCGATCTTCTCCCCCCGCTGATTGCTCACGGCGATGTCGTAGACGCCTGTGCGGCCGGCCTTGCTCACTTCGGCGGCGGCGGCGTTCAGCACGTCGCCCTGCTTCGCTGCAGCCACCAGGTTGACGTCGAACCCCGAGGCCACGGTGACTTCGTTGTAGCTGTTGCAGGCGAAGGCGAAGGCGCTGTCGGCAAGCGTCGTGACGAGGCCGCCGTGGCAGATGTCGTGGCCGTTGAGCATGTCTTCGCGCACCGTCATCGTGACCGTCGCCGTGCCGGGGCCGACGGCCAGCACCTGCATCCCGAGCGACTTGCTGGCGCGGTCGTTCAGCCACATCGCATCGCGTGTGGCTTCGGCGACTTTCTGTGCGTCCATCAGCGGTCCTTGAACGCCGGCGGCCGCTTGGCCTTGAAGGCCGCCACGCCCTCGGCGAAGTCGTGACCGCGACCGAGCGCACGCTGCGTTTCGGCCTCCAGCGTCAGGGCGGCGCCGAAGTCGATCGGCATCGCGGCGTCGAGCACACGCCGGGTCTCGGCCAGCGCCTTGCTCGGCATCGCCGCCAGGCGCTGAGCCAGCGCCATCGCTTCGCTCATCAGCACCGCATCGTCCACGCAGCGCCAGATGAGGCCGAAACGTTCGGCCTCTTCGGCCGCCAACTTGTCGCCCGTCATCGCCAGCCCGATCGCGCGGGCTCGGCCGACCAGACGCGGCAGCAGCCAGCTGCCGCCGCAGTCGGGAACGAGGCCGATCTTGCCGAAGGCCTGGATGAAGCTGGCGCTGCGCGCGGCGAGCACGAAGTCGCAGCAGAGCGCGAAGTTCGCTCCCGCGCCCGCGGCGACGCCGTTCACGGCCGCGATCAACGGCACCGGCATCGTGCGCACACGTGTTGCCAGCGGCCGGTAGAAGCGCTCGATGACGTCGCCCACGTCGGCGCCCGCCGCCATCGCCGGATCGTTCAGGTCCTGCCCGGCGCAGAAGCCACGCCCGGCGCCGGTCAAGAGCACGGCACGGACGCCCGCATCGCCCGCGGCCGCGTCGAGGGCCGGCAGCAGCAGCGAGTGCATCTCGGCGGTGAAGCTGTTCAGTGCTGCCGGGCGGTTGAGCGTGATGACACACACCGCGCCAGCGGTCGTGATCGATACCGTGGGTTCTGACATGGGATCTTCCGGGCAAACGCGTGGAGTTAGCCGACCACACGGTCGGTTAATGTAGTCGAGCTGCCGCGGCAGTTCAAGCCACCCCCCAAGACAAAGGCGCCGCTGCGTTTACATAGCCAGCACCGGCTGCTCCAATCGCGGGCATACAGGCACGAGGGCATCACGATGGCCGAACATTGGCTCAAGGCGCTCGGCAGCAAACTGCTGGACACGGGGGCGGCCTACCTGCAGCAGGTCAAACTCGTGCAGGAGCTCAGGGCCTTGCCACCGGCGCAGGCACGTGAGCGCTTCCTGCAGTTCGTGCAAGCGCTGACGCCTGCGGCGCGGGCCGGCTTCTCGCTCACGCTGACGAGCCTGGCCAACAACGAGCGCCAGGCGGAAGCCAAGCGGTTTCTGGAGACGTTGCGCGCGGCGCTGCTGAATCCGGCGTCCTGGAGCAGCGGCGCCAACGCACTGCCAGCCGTCGCACCGGCCCCGGCACCGAAGCCGGCCGCCGCTTCTGCCGACCCCTTCGACGACGACCTGCGCCGGATGGACGAGTGGCTCGCGCTCAGCGACGAGGCGCGGCCGCGCGCGGTCGAAGCCCACGTCCGGTCGCTGCCCGACCCGGGATTGGCCACGTTCAGGGCTCATCTCGAAACGGCGCGAAGCAACGTCGAAGAACGCATCAAGGACCATCGCGACAACGAGGCGCGGATCGCTGCAGGGCGCTACGTCGAAGACCAGATGAGCTACAACCTGAGCCGTCTCGCTGGCGGCCCGCACGACCCGGGCTGGCTTTCGACGCTGAACGACTACGAACGGGTCCTTCGACTCGTCGATGCGACGCACCGCCGAGTGCTTGCGGTGCAGGAAGAGCGCCGCAAGCCGCCACCGCGACCGACACCCGCGCCGGCTCCGACGCCCTCCCCGACGCGCGCCCGCAAAGTGCAGCCCGCGAGAAAAGAAGCGCCCGCCCCGGCCGCCGGCCTGTCACCTCAAGTCCAGGCTTTGCGCCAGATGCTGGAACAGGAACTTGCGGCCGGTCGTGTCCCGGCCGAACGCGCACCCGCCTACCGGCGCACGCTCGACAAGATCGAGTCGCTCTGCGTGGCGAGCGAACGCGGCGAGATCGGCCCCGACGTGGCCGAAACACGCATGCAGGAGGCCATTGCCGACTTCATGCGTTACGTCGCCGACCCGGGCAACACGTCGGCGCGGGCCACGCCGCGTGGGCGCGCGGTGCTGCGCCACGTCGGCGCCCTGAAGGCGAGCGTGTTGCACCTGGCCAAGAACCACCCGCCCGCCGCCACCGCGCAGGCCCTCGGCACCGTGCTCGGCGACCTGACAGCGGTACAAACCGAGGCCGCGCAGGCACGCGACGATGGGCAGCTGGCGCAGATCGAGGCGCGCAGCCTGCGCCCCGCCGCGCGCGCCTGGCACGAACTGACCCTCACGCGCCACGCCACGCTGGCGCGCCCGCTGTGGGAGTGCAAGGAGCTCACACGCGCCGAGAACACGCTCTTCTACGCCGGCGCGGCCGACCTGCAGGCCCGGCTCGAACGCGTGGCCGCGCGCAAGCAGTTGCAGGTGGACAACCTGCACCGCCTGCAGAACCACGGCCAGTTGCGCTGGGACGCACTCGGCAGCTCCCATGTCGCGGTCTTCGACCTGCGGCGTGCTGGCGAGATCTCGGAGCTGGCCCCACACGCGCCCAAACGTGCACGCGAACTCACCGCGGCCGCCTACGAACTCGGACTCGCCTTCGCACTCGGCAAACCGGTGCTGGTGCTGTGCGGGCCTGCCGACACGCTGCCCTTCGACATCGACCTGAGCCCGTTGCGGCTGGAGGGCGGCGACGCCGACGACGACTCGCTAGCCAACGCGCTGGACGAGACCTTCTACGTCGCGCAGCGCGAGAGCCGTGGCAACTCGATTCCGGCGACGCTGGCCGAACTCGATCGCCTGACCCAGGGCCACACGCGGCACGCCTCGATCGAGGGCATGGGCTGGCTCGACCCCGCGCTGAAACGAGACCCTGCGGGGTTCGCCGCCGCGGCACGCCAGCTGTTGCGCGAGATCGACCAGCCTCAATGGCACCTGCTGCGCCCGGCGTGGCCCGGCGCCTACCCCGACCCGGCGCAGCCCCGCTGCTTTCACGTCATGCCTTTCGGCCCCGACTGGGCCGACGCCGTACGCGACACCGCACGCGCGGCCTCCGCGGCAGCGGGCATGGCCTACCGGCGCGGCGACGAAGCCGAAGAGGGCCGCATCGTGCACGCGATCTGGGACGACCTTTGCCGCGCCAGCGTGGTGCTGGTCGAGCTGAACGGCGGCAACCTGAACGTCATGATCGAGCTCGGGATGGCGCATGCGCTCGGCCGCCCGGTGCTCGCGGTGCAGCGGGCTGGCGGGCACGACCTCCGGCCGCCGCACATCGAGAAGCTGCGGGTGCACCGCTACGACGACGAAGCGGCGCTCGCGGCGATCCTGCGTGCCCGCCTGCAAGCCTGAGCGCGCTGGCACTCAGAGAAGACGGTTCAAGCCTTTGCCGCGAAGCGATCTTCCAGGTACGCCAGCAGCGTGCGGATCGTCTGCGCCTCGCCACCTACAGGCCGGCCCGGGCGCGCGCTGTCGTTCCAGGCGAAGAGGTCGATGTGCAGCCACGCGGTCGCCGCGGGAACGAAGTCGGCAAGGAAGTTCGCCGCGTTGATGGCGCCGGCGAGCGGGCCACGGCCGGTGTTGACGATGTCGGCGATATCGCTCTCGATCAGCCCGTGGTAGCCCGGCCAGAGCGGCATGTGCCAGAGCGGGTCGTTCAACGCGAGCCCGCGGTCGACCAGGTCGCGCGCCAGCACCATGTCGCGGCAGAACAGCGCCGGCAGCTGGGTACCGAGCGCCACGCGCGCCGCGCCGGTGAGCGTGGCCATGTCGATCATCAGCGCGGGCCGGCCCTCGGCGCCGTAGGCGAGTGCGTCGCACAGGATCACGCGGCCCTCGGCGTCGGTGTTGCCGATCTCGATCTGCACACCGGCGCGGGTCTTGATCACGTCGCCCGGGCGGTAGGCGTTGCCGGCGATCGCGTTTTCCACCGCCGGGATCAGCACCTGCAATTGCACCGGCAGCTTCAGCGCCATCACCAACGACGCCAGGCCAAGCACATTGGCGGCGCCGCCCATGTCCTTCTTCATCAGGCGCATGCCGTCGGCGCCCTTGATGTCGAGGCCGCCGGTGTCGAAGCACACGCCTTTGCCGACAAGCGTGACTTTCGGGTGCTTCGGGTGGCCCCAGTTGAATTCGATCAGGCGCGGGGCGCGGCCGGCGGCTGCCGCGCGCCCCACCGCGTGCACGGCCGGGAAGCCCGCCTTCAGCAGCGCATCGCCGACCGTCTGCTTGAACTTCGCGCCGTGCGCCGCGGCGACCAGACGCGCGGCTTCGGCCAGCTCGGCGGGCCCCATGTGTTCGGCCGGCGTGTTGACGAGATCGCGTGTGGCGTAGACCGCGGCCGCGACAAGCAGCCCGCGCGCCGCGCTCGCGCTGGGCGCGATCGACAGCTCGGCCGCGGCGCGCTGCGCGGGCTTGTAGAGATCGAAGACGTAGGAGCCGAGCTCCCACGACAGCGCGGCCGCTGCGTCGTCGGCAGCGAGCCCTTCGCTGCCGAGCCGGTAGCGCCCCGGGGGCAGCGCGCGCGG
>DATDER010000326.1:0-3987 GCA_036523095.1 Rubrivivax sp. | reverse complement strand
GGGCCGATCGACTGCCGCATCAGCCCGACGGCGGTCAACAAACTCGCGGTGACCAAGCCGATCGGCTGGTTCGAGAAAAACCTGATCAGCACCGTGCCCTGGCGTCACCCGGGCGGCGGCCGGCGCGTCTACCCCGGTTTCGTCCAGCTCTCGGCGTTCATGAGCATGAACAAGGACCGCCACGTCAACGCCTTCAAGGCCTATTACCGGCACCTGGTGGCCGACGAGTTCGACCAGGCCGAGGTCACCCGCACCTTCTACGAGGAATACATGGCGGTGGCCGACCTCGCCGCCGACTTCTACCTCGAGACCGTTCGTCTGGTGTTCCAGGAGTACGCGCTGCCCAAGGGCGAACTGATGTTCCGTGGCCGGCGCGTCAACCCGGCCGCGATCCGCCGCACGGCCCTGCTGACGGTGGAAGGCGAGCGCGATGACATCTGCGCCATCGGCCAGACGCTGGCGGCGCAGGACCTCGCCAGCAGCCTGAGGCCCTACATGCGCACGCACTATGTGCAGCCGAACGTCGGCCACTACGGCGTCTTCAGCGGCCGGCGCTGGCACAACCACATTTACCCCGTGGTGCGCAATGTGATCCAGGTCTCGCAGTAGCCCGCGCGTCAAGCCTTGTTGAAGAGCGGGTGGATCGTGCTCGCCACCCCGTTGAAGGCCTCCTGCCCTTCGTCGACCTGCAGCGTCAGCCCCAGGTAGCGGCGCGCCAGCACGGGTTCGAAGTGCGCCTTCGCGGCCGCGAGCAGCACCTCGCCGATCTGCTTCTTCACCGCGTCGCTGCGCCCCTTGGCCATGCGCAGGTTCATGTAGGCGAAGAGGTAGTCCTGCCGGCCGTCGGCGACCGCACTGTGCGCGGCCGGGTAGGCCAGCACGCGCGTGCCGCCGGTGGGGAAGACCTGTTGGCCGGCCTCGTCGCGCGCCGCCAGCATGGTGTCGCCGAGTCGGCGGCAGAGCGCGCCCATGTCGCTCTCGGCGTCGAGGGGGGCGGTGTAGAGGATGACGAGGTGCGGCATCGGCGGTGTCCTTGATTTCAGGCGTGGAATTGACGCCGCGCCTGCTCGAGCCAGCCCAGGCCCGCCTCGGTGCTGGCAGCGGGTGTGTATTCGCAGCCGATGTAGCCCTTGTAGCCGATGCGTTGCAGGTGCGCAAAGACGAAGGGGTAGTTGATCTCGCCCGTGCCCGGCTCGTGCCGGCCTGGGTTGTCGGCCACCTGCACGTGGGCGATGCGCGCCAATTGCCTGCCGAGCGTCGCCGCCAACTCGCCCTCGAAGCGCTGCGCATGGTAGACGTCGTACTGGAGGAAAAGGTTGTCGGAACCCACCTCGTCCAGGACCGCGATCGCCTTGCCGGTGCGGTTGAGCCAGAAGCCGGGCGCGTCGACGTTGTTGATCGGCTCGACGAGCAGCTTGATGCCCTCGCGCCCGAGCGCGGCCGCGGCGTAACGCAGGTTGGCGACGAAGGTGGCCCGCAGCGCGGCGTCGTCCACGCCCGCAGGGGCCACGCCCGACAGGCAGTTGAGCTGCGGCACGCCCAGCGCCTGCGCATACCGGATCCCCAGTGCCACGCTGGCACGGAAGTCGGCCTCGCGCCCCGGGTGGCAGGCGAAGCCGCGTTCGCCGCCAGCGAAGTCGCCGCGCGGCAGGTTGTGCAGCACCATCACGAGCCGGTTCGACTGCAGGCGCGAGCGCAGATCGGCGACGCTGGCTTCGTAGGGGAACTGCATCTCGACCGCGGTGAAGCCGGCCCGCGCCGCACGCTCGAAGCGGCCGAGCAACGGGGCTTCGGTGAACAGCATCGACAGGTTGGCGGCAAAACGCGGCATCGGGCTTCCTTGGAACCACTGCATTGCACCACGGCCGGCGTGCCGGTGCGGGTTCAAAAGCAGGCGATCATCGGTGGCATGAAACGCTGTGCACGTTGGTGGACGCTGGTGCTGTGCTTCGCCGGCGCGGCGCGGGCCGCGCCGGCGCTGCTGCAGGACACGCTTGCCCAGCGCCTCAAGGCCTGCACGGTCTGCCACGGCGACCAGGGCCGTGCCGCGCCCGACGGCTACCAGCCGCGCATCGCCGGCAAACCCGCGGGCTACCTCTACAACCAGCTGCTCAATTTTCGCGACGGGCGGCGCCATTACGGGCCGATGGTCGGGCTCGTGAGCCCGTTGTCGGACGCCTACCTCCAAGAGATCGCGAGCCACTTTGCCGCGATCGACCTGCCCTACCCGGCGCCTGCCGCGGTCAACGAAACACCTGCGCTGCTGCAACGCGGCCGGCAGCTGGCGCTCGAAGGCGACGCAGCCAAGCAACTGCCGGCCTGCACGACCTGCCACGGCGCGGCGCTCACCGGTGTGCTGCCCGCCACGCCCGGCTTGCTCGGCTTGCCGCGCGACTACCTCATCGGCCAGCTCGGCGCCTGGCTCACGCAGCAACGGCAGGCGCATGCGCCCGATTGCATGGCTAACATCGCGCGCCGCCTGAACGGCAGCGACCTGGGCGCCGTGAGCGCGTGGCTCGCGAGCCAGCCGGTGCCCGTGCCGGCGAATGCGGTGCCGCCCTCCGCATCACCGCCACCGCTGCGCTGCGGCAGTGCCGGTGGCCCCGGGGCCGCGCGATGAAGTGGATCCTGCGCACGGCCCTGCTGCTGCTGGGCCTGGCTGCGGCCGCGGTACTGGGCCCGCTCTGGCTCGACCGCTTGCCGCCAGTGCCCGCCGATGCCCGCCCGCAGCCTGGCACACCCGAGCAGGTGGCGCGCGGGGAGATGCTGGCCCTGGCCGGCAACTGCGTCGGCTGCCACACCGCGCGCGGCGGGGTGCCGTATGCCGGTGGGCGTGCGATCGCAACGCCCTTCGGCACCGTCTACGGCGGCAACCTCACCCCCGACGACCACACCGGGATCGGCCGCTGGTCACCGCAGCACTTCTGGCGCGCACTGCAACACGGCCGCGGCTTCGACGGCCGCAGGCTCGTGCCGGTGTTCCCCTATACCGAATTCACGCGGGTCACACGCGCCGACAGCGATGCGCTCTATGCCTGGCTGCGCACCCTGCCGCCGGTGAGCCAGGCCAACCGCGAGCACAAGCTGCGCTGGCCCTACGACACGACACTCGCGCTGGCCGCCTGGCGAGTGCTGTTCTTCCGCCCCGGCGAGTGGCAGCCCGACACGCGGCAGTCCCCCGAATGGAATCGCGGCGCCTACCTCGTCAACGGCCTCGGCCATTGCAGCGCCTGCCACGGCGGGCGCAACGCACTCGGCGCGGTGCCGGGAACCGGCTTCGGCGGCGGGCTGATCCCGACCCGCAACTGGTATGCGCCGTCGTTGACACGGGCCGACGAAGCCGGCGTGGCCGACTGGCCGCTGGCCGACATCGTGGCCCTGCTGCAGACCGGCACCTCGCCGCGCGGCGTGGCGCTGGGGCCGATGGCCGAAGTGGTCTTGCACAGCACGCAGCACCTGCCGGCAGCCGAGTTGCAGGCGATGGCGGTGTATCTGAAGAACCTGCCGGTGGAATCGTCGCGGCCGCGAGGCGCATCGACCGATCCGCCCGACCTGGCACGCATCGCGCGCGGAGCCAGGCTGTACGACGACCACTGCGCCGGGTGTCACGGCACGGCCGGCGAAGGCGGCGTGACGGCCGAGGGCCGGCGTCTCGTGCCACCACTGGCCGGCAACCGCAGCGTCACGATGGAACCGCCGGCGAACCTGGTGCGCGCGATCGCGCTCGGCGGCTTCGGCCCCGCCACCGCGGGGCACCCGCGGCCGTTCGGCATGCCGCCCTTTGCGCAGGTCTTGAGCGACGAGCAGATCGGCGCCGTGGCGACCTTCCTGCGCACGAGCTGGGGCGCGCAGGCGTCGGAGGTGAGCGCATTCGAGGTGTCGCGTTACCGGGGCGGCAGCGACGATTGAACCTGGCGCAGGCGGCCTCGATCGCTCGCTGCACCAACCCTTACAGTGGCGCATGGACACCGTCGACGGCATTCGCCT
>DATDER010000325.1:0-2032 GCA_036523095.1 Rubrivivax sp. | reverse complement strand
TCGGCTCCTCATCCGACTGGGAAACCCTGAAACCCGCCTCGGACATACTCGCGCAGTTCGGAGTCCCGCACGACGTTCGGGTTCTGTCCGCACACCGCATGCCGGACGACTTGTTCAGTTTCGCGGAATCGGCGGCGCGGCTGGGGGTCAAGGCGATCATTGCTGGCGCCGGGGGCGCTGCCCACCTGCCGGGCATGCTCGCGGCCAAGACCACGGTGCCGGTGCTGGGCGTGCCGGTGCCGAGCAAGTTCCTGCAGGGCGTGGACTCGCTGTACTCGATCGTCCAGATGCCACGCGGGATTCCGGTCGCAACTTTTGCGATCGGCGCCGCGGGTGCGGCCAACGCCGCGCTGTTTGCGGTCGCCATGCTGGCGAATGAGGATCCCGCATTGCGCGCCCGGCTCGAGGTCTTTCGCGCCGAGCAAACCGAGGCGGCGCGTGCGATGACCGCCACGCTCAAGTGAACGTGCGCGGCGCAGCGGCGCCGGACGTCGAAGTCCCGGGCGCGGGCGGCGTGTCGCCGGCGCTGGGTGTGCTCGGCGGCGGTCAGCTCGGCCGGATGTTCGTGCATGCGGCGCAGACACTCGGATTCCGCACCGTGGTCCTCGACCCGGACACATCCAGCCCGGCCGGCGCGGCAGCGGATGAGCACCTGCGCGCCACCTACCTCGACCCCGCGGCGCTGGCCGAACTGGCGGCGCGCTGTGTTGCGGTCACGACCGAGTTCGAAAATGTTCCCGCCGACGCCTTGGCGCAGTTGGCCGCGCAGCGGCCGGTGTCGCCCTCGGCCGCAGCGGTGTCGGTGTGCCAGCACCGGGCGCGCGAGAAGGCGCATTTCGCGCGCGCCGGTGTGCCTTGCGCACGCTACCTGGTGATCGAGCACGATGGCGACCTGGCCGGTGTCGATTCGGGCTTGCTGCCGGGCATCCTGAAGACCGCGTCGCTGGGCTACGACGGCAAGGGCCAGGTCGCGGTGGAGACCCGGGCAGAGCTGGCGGCGGGCTGGGAGGCCCTGCGCCGCGTGCCATGCGTGCTCGAGCAGCGTGTGCCGCTGCAGCTCGAGTTGAGCGTGATCGTCGCACGCAGTGCCAGCGGTCGGTGCGTGCACCTCCCGGTCCAGCAGAACCTGCACCGCGCCGGTGTGCTCTCGCTCACGCAGGTCCCCGCGCCTGATGTTCCCGCGGCCGCGGCCGCCGATGCGGTGGCGCATGCCACGGCGATCGCCGAGTCGCTCGACTACGTCGGTGTGCTCTGCGTCGAGTTCTTTCTGCTGCGCGACGGGACCCTGCTCGCCAACGAGATGGCGCCGCGCCCGCACAACTCGGGCCACTACAGCATCGACGCGTGTGACCTGTCGCAGTTCGACCTGCAGGTGCGCACGATGGCCGGGCTCCCGCTCGTGGCGCCGCGCCTGCACTCGCCGGCGGTGATGCTCAACCTGCTAGGCGACCTCTGGTTCGATGCCGGCCGGGCTCGGCATGTGCCCGACTGGGCTGCGGTACTGGCACTGCCCGGTGTTCACCTGCACCTCTACGGCAAGACCGACGCGCGGCCGGGGCGCAAGATGGGCCACGTCACGGTCACGGCCGCCAGTGCCGAGGCCGCCCTGGCGGTCGCACGCCAGGCGGCCGCCCTGCTCGGCATCGCCGCGTTCTGAAGGGCCGTCGGTGCCGTTGTCCCTTGGCGACGATGCTGTCGCGATCGAGCGCGCTGCGGCCCTGCTCGCTGCCGGCGAAGCGGTCGCTTTCCCGACCGAAACCGTCTACGGCCTGGGCGCGCGCGCCGATGTCGACACAGCCGTCGCCCGGATCTTCAGTCTCAAGGGCCGCCCGCCAGACCACCCGCTGATCGTGCATGTGGCCGGCATCGAGGGCGCCGTCGCCTTCGCCGCGCGGCTCCCACCATCTGCACTCCAGCTGATGGGCCGATTCTGGCCCGGGCCGCTGTCGGTGGTGGTCGAGCGGCGCGCGGGCGTCGCGCTCGCCGCGGCGGGCGGCCTGCCGACGATCGGCTTGCGCTGCCCCGATCACCC